>DATKTN010000308.1:0-5462 GCA_035531135.1 Anaerolineae bacterium | reverse complement strand
GTCTCACGGCGCCACGCCCGGCTGCTGTACTGCCCTGAGGGCTGGCTGTTGGAGGATTTACACAGCACCAACGGCACCTACCTCAATAGCACACCGGTGCAGCCTGGACAGCCGGTCCGCGTGTGCACCGGAGACATTATTCGCTGCGCTCAGTTGACGTTGGTATTCTACGAACGGTGAACCAAAGAGGCCATCCATGCTGACAACTGGCACCATCCTGCAAGATCGCTATCGCATCGTCTCGCCGCTGGGTCAGGGGGGGATGGGTGCAGTCTACCGCGCCTGGGACACGCGGCTCAACGTCCCCGTCGCGCTCAAAGAGATGACCCCCCAGCCGGGGCTCGACCCCCAGACACTGGCCCAACTGCGCCAGCAGTTCCAACAGGAGGCCTTGGTGCTGGCCCGCCTGAATCATCCCCACCTGGTCCGCGTCACCGATTTCTTCGAGGAACATGGCAATACCTACCTGGCGATGGACTTTGTCAAAGGGGAGAGCCTGGCCGACCGCATCACCGGGCAGGGTCCACTGCCGGAGTGGGAGGTGCTGGCCTGGGCCGGGCAACTGTTGGACGCACTGGCCTACTGCCACGCGCAAGGGGTACTCCACCGCGACATCAAGCCCCAGAACGTCATCATCCAGCCCGACGGGCAGGCGGTGCTGGTGGACTTTGGACTGGTAAAGTTGTGGGACCCCGGCGACCCGCGCACAAAGACGGCGATGCGGGGGATGGGGACACCAGAGTACGCTCCGCCGGAGCAGTACGAGACCGAGATGGGACATACCGACGCCCGCAGCGACATCTACAGCCTGGGAGCGACGCTCTACCACGCGCTGGCCGGCCAGGCACCGCCGACGGCGACGCTGCGCATGGCAACCCCGGAGCGGTTTGTGCCGATGCGAACACTGAACCCAAACACCAGCGCGACGACGGAGACGGCGGTGCTCCGGGCAATGGAGTTGGCTCGTTCGCAGCGCTGGCATAGCGCCGATGACATGGCGGCAGCGCTGAGGGTCTCTGCCTCCTTAGCCTCGGGCCAACCTCCGGAACACGTTGCCCCGACCGCGCCCCGGCACGAAAAGACCAGAGTGATACCCGCTGCGCAGCCATCCGCAACCCCGGCCCGCCGCCGCGTGCCCACGTGGGCGTGGGTGTTGGGCGGCCTGGCCGTGATTGTGCTGTGCGTGGCGATGGTCGGGCTGCGTGCGGTAGTCGTGCGGCGGGCCCGGGCCGTCGCGACGGCCCAGGCACGGGCAACTGCAACAGCCCAATCGCAGGCGGCGGCCACGATGCGGGCCCAGGCGACGATCACAGCGCAGGCCCGGGCGACGGCAACCGCACAGGTTGCCCAGGCAACAACCATGGCCCAATTGCAGGCGACGGCGACCGCGCAGGCTGCCCAAGCGACCGCTACGGCGCAGGCTGCCCGGGCGACCGCTACGGCACAGGCCCAGGCAGCGGCTACCGCGGTGGCCGACGTCAGCGACGTGCCCGCGGTAGCTTCGGACTGGCCCGTCGTCCTCAGCGACCCGTTCGGCCCGAACGTCAACGATTGGCCTGTTGGCGACTACAGCGATGAACGGGTGACAGGGAATCGACTGGTCACCGGCGGCACGTATCGTTGGCAGGCGGAGGCGCTCGACGGCGTCATATGGTGGTCGATGCCTGACATCGCTTCAGTCTCCGACTTTTACCTGACGGCAGAGGCCAGGCGGGTCAGCGGAGTCGAGGACGGCCAATACGGTGTGATACTCAGAAGGGCCGATCGTGATAATTACGGCCTCTTCAAGATAGAAGACAGCCAGTATTTCAAGTTCTCCGTGCGGCACGAGGGGGAATGGGAGACTGTGATCGACTGGGCGGAGGCCTCCGCAATCCGTCCAGGTGAGGTGAATCGGCTGACGGTCATCGCAGAAGGGTCACACTTTACCTTCTACATCAACGACGAATACGTGGGCGAGGCTGACGACGACCGGTTGACCCGTGGACAATCCGGCCTGGCGATCGAGCTTCTCGACGCCGGCGACGCGGCCACATTCGAGTTCGACAACTTTGAGGTGCGCGCACCGTAGAGATTTCTCGAGGTCCGCGATGAGATGTCCAAGATGCGGCGACGAAAACCGCCCCGAGGCCCGCTTCTGCAAGCAGTGCGGGCAGTCGCTGGGAGCACAGGCTGCGTCGCCGGAACCCCCGACGATCCCGGGGACCGTCTGCCCGGCCTGTGGGGCGACCGCCAGGCCTAGAGCCCGCTTCTGCCCACGCTGCGGCAGGTCGCTCCTGGCCGAGCCGTCGCCAGCGCCCGCCCCTCCTGCCCCGCCGCCCACCCAGCCGCCACGCGCTCCTGCACCAACTGCCCCCGAGCGCCGCTCCTCACGCCGGCTGTGGTGGGTGGGATGCATTCTCGTGTTCGTGTGCATCGCGGCCCTCGTGACGATCGCCGTGGTGTTCGGGCCGAGAATCATCGGCACCGACGAAGGGAGCGCTGCACCGGGAGCCCCTGCGCTGGTGCCGACGACCGAAGCGCCTTCGATCCCGGCCTTTGGTGCACAGGCCAGCATCGTCGCCTCTGCCGCCGAACTGCGGGCGGGCGAACCGGTCACGGTCACCGTCGCCGTCACCAACGCCGGGCAGGTGACCTTTGGCAGCCTGCGCTACCAATTGCTAGGGGGGTGGGAATCGTACCTCAGGATGAAAACGAACGCGGTCGTGGAGCACGAGCTGGACGTGGCACCCGGTCGGAGCGACGCGGCCATCTTTGTGCTGGAGGCGGTGCAGGCTGGCACGGCCCATCTCCAGGCCAACGTCACGGTGAAGACACGGGAGGAGCCGCCCTCGGTAGAGCCGGTTTCGTCGGAGGATTTCGTCGAGATCTCGGTCGTCCAGTAGATGGATATGTGTTCAGCACGGCATGCGAGCGACGACGATGAAAGGTCCGCACGAGATCATTGACCGTCTTTCACTCGCTGAGAACAAGATTTTAGGAAATACCTGATATTTCTTTGACGCCACGTGAACGACCATGTGCTACGATGGGGCGGCGCAACCAACTGGGGCAGGTACGCCCCAAGGTGTCTGGCACCTCCTAGCCGGGTTTCGAAAGACTGCAATCTGGCCCTTGCGGGCGAAACCCACGCAGTTTCTGACGGACGCAGGTGCCAGGCACCTTATCATTTGCCGCTGGTGGCAATGAAGACATAGGAGCAACTTATGACCAATCGTAGAACCATGATCGCCCTGCTCGCCCTGGGAGCTGTGTTGATCGTCGCAGCCGGTGTCGTCTACCTCGTGACCTCGCGGGGCCGCTCGACCTCGCCGCCGGAGATCACCCCACCCGCCTCGCTGGCCGAACTGGCCGAGCAGTACCCCGATCTGGCCCCCATCCTCAGCGACGCCGAGCTGGGCTCCGTCTACAAACAGTTCCTCCTGGCCTACCAGGAGGGAGGCCAGGAGGCGGCGCTGGAACTGGCCCACCAACGTGGCCTGCTCACGCCGGATGGGGACATGCGCGTCAACCTCCTCCTCGACACGGACGATCATGCCCCACTCGTCGCCCAACTCGAGGCCACCGGCGTCACCATCATCAGCGCCTACCGCAATCAGGTCGACCTCGCCGTGCCGATCGCGCTGGTCGAGGCCCAGTTGCAGACCGAGGACCCCGGCGCCATCTTTGCCCAACTCACCGAACTGGAGCACGTCATCGCCGTGCGCCTGCCGGAACAGCGCGTGCGCGAGGGAAGCGCGATCGACGGGGAAGGCGTAGGCGTCACCGGCGCCGACACCTGGCACCAGGCTGGTTTCACCGGCGCGGGCCTGCGCATCGGCATCCTGGACCTGAGCTTTAGCGGTTACGAGAGCCTGCTGGGCACGGAGCTGCCTGACGAGGTGACGGTGGAGACGTTTGGCTCGATCGACTTTGATGATCCGGACCCCCACGGCGTCGCCTGCGCCGAGATCGTCCACGAAATCGCTCCCGACGCCGAACTGTTCTTCGCCTGGTACGATGGGTACGACGCGGCCTTTGGCGAGGCGATGAACTGGCTGCAGGCGCAGGGGGTGGACATCATCTCCCACTCGGCCAACGGCTACAAAGGCCCATTCGACGGCAGCGCGTGGGACTCCCAGGAGGTGGATGGCTTGTCCGCCCAGGGAATCCTGTGGGTCAACTCTGCCGGCAACGAGGCCCTCTCCCACCACCGGAGCACGTTCACCGACGAGGACGGCGACGGTTTTCACGAGTTTGCGCCGGGCGAAGAGACGCTGGCCCTCTACAACAACGGGTACGTCCAGGTCGTCCTCAACTGGGACGACGAATGGGACCAGGCCACGCAGGACTATGAACTGTTTCTCTACGACGCAGCGGGCAACGAACTGGCCGCTTCGCAGGATGCTCAAACGGGCGAACTGGGAAACGAGCCGGTCGAGGGGATCCTGTACAAGACGGGAGGAGAGACGGTCTACGCCGTTATCGTCGCCTACGAGGTCGACAGACCGGTGACCTTTGACATGTTCGTGGGCGGCGCAGAGGTCGCCTATCCGTCGCCGGACTATAGCGTCTGCTCGCCCGCCGACGCCGTGACCGCGCTGACGGTGGGGGCGGTCAACTGGTGGGACGACTCGCTGGCCAGCTACAGTTCGCAGGGACCGACGACCGACGGACGGCTCAAGCCAGAGATCTCGGCCCCCACGTCCGTCTCCGGGGCCAGCTATGGTGGCGCCGCGGCCTACGACGAGTACGCCGGCTTCAACGGCACGTCCGCCGCCTGCCCGCACGTCGCCGGGACGGCCGCGCTGGTGTGGCAGGCCCACCCAGAGTTCAGCCGCGAGGAGGTGGTGGACTTTTTGCTGACGCATGCCATCGACCTGGGCCTGACAGGGCCGGACACCGGTTTTGGTTATGGACGGCTGCAACTGCCGTCGCCGCCGGTCGAAAGCCCGGCACCACCACCGGCGGCCACGCCAACACCGCCGCCCGCTGCTGGCCCCACCGCGACCCCGGTGCCGGTGCCCACCCCCACCCCGGTGGCCTACGTCACCCCGGCGCCGGTGCCGCCCTCGGGAGCCGGGGCAGGCCTGCTGGGAGTGGGCACGTTGGGGCTGATCATGGGAGGGCTGGGCTGCGCTGGCGCAGGGCTGCTGGTATGCGGCGGGATCGGCCTGCTCATCGTGGGGCGACGCGCCCGGCGGAGCCAACCGGCGCCCATCCCATCGCCTGCAGCCCACGCCCCTCAGTACCCGCCTTCTCCCGCCGCGCCCCGCGTGCCTCCGCTGCCACCCGCACCCCGTGCGCCTTCCGCACCCCCGACGGCTCAGCCGCCGCGCTGCCCGTCGTGTGGAGCGGCGACACTCCCCGGGGCGCGCTTCTGCTCCGAATGTGGCCGTCCCGTCGCATCGGGCATCGAACCGCGCACCTGCCCTCACTGCGGCGCCCGGCTGAGGGAAGGAGCCAGCTTCTGCGCTCGCTGC
>DATKTN010000307.1:0-7169 GCA_035531135.1 Anaerolineae bacterium | reverse complement strand
GGTACTCGACATGCCATCTCTCTCTCCTTATGTCAAAGACTTCAGGAGAGAACCATACCACACTTTCTTGGTATTTACGACGCTGGCAGGGGGTACACCTATTCTAGATTGTTAAGGGTACATCATTACTAGATTCTACAGACCAATGACCAATGAACAGTTTGTGCAGGATCTGAGCGGACCACAGTCCGCGTTCTGGGCGGTAGACTGTGGTCCACCGCAGATTTCACTTGCCAGGCGCCGGATTTGACAATCCGGCGGGAGCAGGTGAGCAGATACGGCTAACGACAAGTGACAAAATCTCAGAGGCGACGGCGCAAGAAGAATAGACGGTTTGAGACAGCGAGCGCGGTGGTGATCGGCCGGGCGCAGGTGAGGCGAGCGTCGGCATCATCTCCGGCGTCGTGGCGTCGAGTGCGTGTCGCATTGGTTTTGTCGTTGGTTGCGGTAGCGGCCGGGGCGTTGTGGCTGGCGCTCGACGATCGCTTCTACGTCTACCACGCCGACGTCGTGGGCGCGGCCCGGTTGTCGCCGGACGAGGTGTTCCGGGCCAGCGGCCTGCCGGGGATTCACGTGCTGTGGGTCCATTCTGCCGAGGTTGAGGCTCGCCTCCTGGACGCGCTGCCGGGCATCGAGCGGGCGCAGGTCGCCTGCGGCCTGCCGGCCAGGTGCACGATTGCCGTCGTGGAGCGGCAGCCACGGATGACGTGGGACGAGGACGGGCAGTCGTGGTGGATCGACGCGGAGGGAGTCGTCTTTTCACCCTCACCCGCTCCCTCCCCTGCTGGGGGGGATGCCAGGGGGGCGACCGGCTTGACGGTGCGAGGGCCACTGCCGCGGGATGCGGACGGCCGGCTGGACGAGCGTGTGCGCGTCGCGCTGGCTGAACTATGGGCGGCTGGGGCGGACGTGCCTACATCGCTGACCTACGTGCCGGCCCGCGGGCTGGTGTTCGCGGACGAACGGGGCTGGCGGGTGATCGTGGGGCAGGGACCCGGGATGGACCGGCGGTTGCAGGTGCTGGAGTGGCTGGTGGCCGACCTGGAGGCGCGAGGGTTGGCGCCCCGGTTCGTGGACGTGCGCTTTGCCGATGCGCCGTATTATTCGTTGACGAACGACTGGTAAGATTCGAGATTGCCGGAAAAACCATGACTCGCACGATTGTAGGCATTGACGTAGGCAGCAGCAAGGTGTGCACGCTGGTGGGCGAAGTGGACGATGAGGGCGCTGTCCAGGTCATCGGCGTGGGCCTGGTGCGCTCGCGGGGCGTCCGCAAAGGGGTGGTCGTCAACGTGGCGGACGCCACGGCGGCCATCGCGGCCTCGGTCGAGAACGCCGAGCGCACGTCGGGGTACAAGGTCGATCGGGCCTACGTCGGGCTCAGCGGCACGCACGTCTCGTCCCTCAACAGCCGGGGGGTGGTGGGCATCTCCCGCCGCGAACACGGCATCACGGTCGAGGACGTGGACCGGGCGCTCGACGCTGCGCACGCCGTCGCGGTGCCTCACAACCAGGAGGTCGTGCACGTGATTCCCCGTGGCTACGTCGTCGACGGGCAGGAGGACGTGCGCGACCCGGTGGGGATGCACGGCTTCCGATTGGAGGTGGAGGCCCACATCGTCATCGGTTCCAGCACCTCGATCCAGAACCTGGTCAAGTGCGTGGAGGGGGCCGGCGTCGAGGTCGATGAGCTGGTCCTGGCGAGCATCGCCGCCGGCGACGCGGTCCTGATGGACACCGAGCGCGAGATGGGCGTCGTCCTGGCCGATATCGGCGCGGGCGTCACCGACGTCGCGATCTTTATCGAGGGCACCGTGTGGCACACGGTCACGCTGGGCCTGGGCGGCGAGTACATCACCGGCGACATCGGCATCGGCCTGCGCTTGCCGCCAGACGTCGCCGAGCAGGTGAAAATCCAGCACGGCTATGCCTGCGCGGCGCGGGTGCCCCCCGAAGATCGGTTCACCGTCTCAGCCTTCGGCGGAGAGAGCCGCCAGGTCGTGCCGCGCTGGAAACTGGCCGAGATCATCGAGGCGCGAGCGGAGGAGATGCTGTCGATGATCCAGCAGGAGATCAAGCGCTCCGGGTACGATGGGCTACTGCCGGCCGGCGTCGTGCTGTGCGGTGGCACGGCGCAACTGCCCGGCATCCAGGAGCTGGCGCGAGACGTTTTCAGCCTGCCGGTGCGCGTGGGCGCAGCGCAGACGCTCCGTGGCCTCGTGGACCAGGTTTCCAGCCCGGCCTACGCGGTGGGCGCGGGGCTAATGGGGTGGGGCGTGACGGTGGACACGCGGCCCCAATTGCCCAAGTCCGGCCCAGGCGTCGGGAGGCGCTTCCTCAACTGGCTCCGGGTCTTGCTGCCCGGTTGAACAAATCACGCAACACGCAATACGCAACACGCAACACGTACCACATCTGTGTACATCACATAAATGGACAGGAGGAGCAACATGCAGAGATCATCCCCAACAGAGAGCTTTGCCCAGATCCGGGTCATCGGCGTGGGAGGTGGCGGCTCTAACGCCGTCAATCGCATGATCGCCGAGGGGCTGAGCGGTGTGGATTTCATCGCGGTCAACACCGACGCCCAGGCGCTCATGCTCTCCGACGCGCCCAAGCGCGTGCGCATCGGCGACAAGCTCACGCGCGGCCTGGGCGTGGGCGGTGACCCGGAGATGGGTCGCAAGGCGGCGGAGGAGTCGGCCGACGAGCTGTACGAGGTCCTCCGGGGCTCCGACATGGTGTTCATCACCGCCGGCATGGGCGGTGGCACGGGCACCGGGGCCTCGCCGGTCGTCGCCCGCGTGGCGCGGGAGATGGAGGCGTTGACCATCGGCGTCGTCACCCGCCCGTTCAATTGGGAGGGTGCGGTCCGCGGAGAGACCGCCCGGGCAGGGATCGATCAGCTCAAGGAGGCGGTCGACACGCTGATCGTGATTCCCAACGACCGCCTGTTAGAGATCACCGACAAGCGCGTCAGCCTGCAATCGGCGTTCTCGCTGGCCGACGACGTGCTGCGCCAGGGCATCCAGGGCATCTCGGAGCTGATCACCGTGCCCGGCCTGATCAACCTGGACTTTGCCGACGTGCGGACGATCATGTCCGAGGGTGGCGCGGCGCTGATGGCCGTTGGACAGGCCAGCGGCGAGAACCGCGCCGTCGAGGCTGCGCAGCAGGCCATCTCCAGCCGGCTGCTGGACATCACGATCGACGGCGCACGCGGCATCCTGTTCAACGTGACCGGCGGGCCGGACCTGAGCCTGTTCGAGGTCAACGAGGCGGCGTCGATCATCAAGCAGACCGCGCATCCCAACGTGAATCTCATCTTCGGAGCCGTCATCGACGAGAAAATGGGCGACGAGATCCGGATCACGGTCATCGCGACCGGCTTCGACGGGGCGGAGCCGCGTCCGCGCACCGCGCGCGCGACGTTCAGCGAGTCGGTTGAATTTCCGGTGCCCGCGTTCGACAAGGACGACCTGGAGATCCCGGCCTTCCTGCGCCGCCGTAAGTAGCCTTCATCGTGGGACGTTCGTCGTCGCGGGACGTCCGTCGTCGTGGGACGTCTGTCGTCCCCGATGTCCGGTACGCGAGTTGCCTGGCAGACCCGTCCTCGGGACTGTGCCGTGTGACTTCTGCGAGCCCTCGGCGTAGGCCCGGGTGAACGCTTGGTCGAAACCCTCGGCCGAGCGCTGGGGCGCGCCGCCCTGACGCGCGCCGCAGCGCAGGTAGGTACCGGGAGGCTCAGGCTGCGGCCTTGCGCCGGAGACCGGTTCGTGCTGCGTGCGGCGCGCTCGCGCCTGCCTGTAGGGGTGATTTGGCCGTCGACGGCGGGGGACGGCCAGCCCCTGGTTCCCTGTTTTAGCCATTTTTTAAGATTACCCCCTGTGATCTCACTTGCGTGCTGCGCGAGTGTGTGGTATAATCTGCCCACGTCGAACCCCCCAGATGTGGGGTTTTTATTTCCTCATATCCCTATATCTGGTGCATGTTGTAACCTCGACCATGAAGAGGAGGCCACGGCGATGAGGTGTCCCTACTGCGATAGTGCTCGCACCCGGGTGATTGACACGACGCGCAACGCGCGCGGTGTACGGCGTCGTCGTGAGTGCAAGGCGTGTGGGCGGCGGTTCAGCACGGTGGAGCGGGCGATCCTGACCACCCCGCTCGTCGTCAAGCGCGACGGCCAGCGGGAGGCGTTCAACCACGAGAAGTTACTTTCGGGCCTGCGTACGGCCTGTGCCCGGCGGCCGGTCTCGGCCGACGACCTGGAGCGACTGGTCGACCGGGTCGAGAATCAGATTCGCCAGATGGGCAAGAGAGAGATCCCCAGCCGGGTGATCGGTGACCTGACGATCCAGGAGCTCAAGGCGCTGGACCCAGTCTCGTACGTTCGTTACGCCATCGTCTACCTGGGGCTGGAGGATCTGGAGGCGGTGCGGGCCGAGATCGATCGGTTGTTGCAGGAGCGGGAAAAGGGCGGGCGCGACGTTTGATGATGGAGGCAGCGGTGCGAAAGTCGGACCATGCGCCGACGGCTTCGACATCCGGGCGGCGGGTGGGGCCGGAGGTCCGGTTGACCGAGAACGCGTTGGCCGTCCTGAAGCGGCGCTACCTGCGTAGGGGGCCGGACGGGGAGCCGGTGGAGACGGTCGAGCAGATGTTCCACCGCGTGGCCTCGCACATCGCCGCCGTGGAAGGAGAGTGGGGGGGGGACGTGGCAGCGGCGGAGGCGCTGTTCTACGACCTGGTGGCCAGCCTGCGCTTTCTGCCCAACTCCCCGACGTTCACCGGCGCGGGCACACCGCTCGGTCAATTGGCTGCCTGTTTCGTCTTGCCCATCTCCGACGACATGGGGCGCGAGGAGGACGGCATCTTCCAGACGCTGCGCGACGCAGCGCTCATCCAGCAGACCGGCGGGGGGACCGGCTTCGCTTTCTCCCGCCTGCGCCCCCGGGGGGGCGTCGTGCGCAGCAGCGGCGGCCAGGCCACCGGCCCGGTCGGCTTCATGCAGGTCTACGACGTGGCCTCCGGGATCGTCAGCCAGGGGGGCGCGCGGCGGGGGGCCAACATGGCCGTGTTGCGGGTCGACCACCCGGACATCGGCGAGTTCATCCGCTGCAAGTCCAGCGAGAACGCGATCACTAATTTCAACGTCTCCGTGGGCGTGACCGATGCCTTCATGGAGGCGGTGGAGACGGATGGGACGATCGACCTGGTCAATCCCCAGGACGGCGGCGTGTGGGGGACCGTCCGTGCGCGGGAGGTTTTTGGCCAGATCGTCGCCGGCGCCCACCGGAATGGGGAGCCGGGCCTCCTGTTCCTGGACGCGGCCAATCGGTCCAACCCCTGCCCGCACCTGGGGGAGTACGAGGCGACCAACCCCTGCGGCGAGCAGTTCCTGCTGCCGTACGAGAACTGCTGCCTGGGCGCGATCAACCTGGCGCAACACCTGTCCCGTGGAGAGGATGGTCGCCCCGCGCTCGATTGGGGACTGCTGTGCGAGACGGTCGCGCAGGCGACCCGTTTCCTCGACGACGTGATCGACGCCAACGCCTACGTGCCCGCGGTGCCGCAACTCGAGGCGGCCGCCCATCGCACCCGCCGCATCGGGCTGGGCATCATGGGGCTGGGCGACCTGCTGTACCACCTGCGGGTGCGCTACGGGAGCGCGGAGGCCCAGGAGCTGGCGGCCCAGGTGATCGAGTTCATCCGCTACCACGCGATGCGCACCAGCGTCGAGCTGGCGCGCGAGCGCGGGCCGTTCCCCGCCATCCAGGGCAGCGTCTACGACCCCGAAGCCCTGTGCTGGACCCCACCCCGGCCGCGCACCCCCTACGAGCGGCTGGAGGCGTGGGGCCGGCCGGAACTGGACTGGGGGGCGATCGTCGCGTCCATCCGGCGCTCCGGCATCCGCAACGCCGCCCAGACGACGGTGGCCCCTACCGGCACGATCGCGACCGTCGCTGGCTGTGAGGCGTATGGCTGCGAGCCGGTGTTTGCGCTGGCGTACGTGCGCCACGTCGACGACGACGGCCACGACCTGGAGCTCCGGTACGTGAGCCCCCGCTTCTTGCAGGCGCTGGAGGAGGCGGGCCTGGACGAGGGGGCGCGCGAGCGTATCGTCGAGCAGGTGGCCGTGACCGGGAGCTGCCAGGCGGTGGCGGACGTGCCGCCGGAGGTGCGGGACGTGTTCGTCGTCGCCGCCGACGTCAGCGCGGAGGCGCACGTCCGTATGCAGGCGGCGCTCCAGGCGTTCGTCGATTCGAGCATCTCGAAGACGATCAACTTCCCCGCCACGGCGACGGAGCACGACGTGGCGCAGGCCTTTCAACTGGCCTGGAAGCTCGGCTGCAAGGGGCTCACCGTCTACGTGACCGGCTCGCGGGAGAAGGTCGTGCTCGAGACGGAGGCGACGCGCCGCGCCGCGCGAGAGGCCCGTGGCGTGACCATGCCGGCGACCGTGCGCCCCCGCCCGGATCGCCTGAGCGGCCACACCTATCGGCTGGGCACGCCGCTGGGCACGGCTTACATCACCGTCAACGCCAACGGCGACGGCGAGCCGTTCGAGGTGTTCCTGAACGTGGGCAAGGCCGGGTCTGATACGGCCGCCGTGTCGGAGGCCATCGGGCGGCTGATCTCGCTCGTCCTCCGCGTCCCCTCGCCGCTTTCGGCGACGCGCCGGCTGAAGCAGGTCGTGAAGCAGTTGAAGGGCATTGGCGGCGGGCGGCCGCTGGGCTTTGGCCGCGACCGCGTCCGCAGCCTGCCGGACGGCGTGGCCCAGGTGCTCGGCCAGCATCTGGGGATCGTCGAGCCGGTTCCGGAGGGAACACGGGGGGCCGGGGCCGAGCAGCTTTCCCTTTTCCCGGCCGGCGACCTGTGTCCCGAGTGCGGCCACGCCGCGCTGGTGAACGAGGAAGGCTGCCGCCGCTGCCACGCCTGTGGCTACAGCGAATGTTGATTTCGCCTTCGGGAAGGTGGGGGGTGAGCCGTGAGATACGTCCAGTTTGGAAAGGCCGGCGAGACTGTCTCCGAGATGTGCCTGGGCACCATGATGTTCGGCCAGCGGTGCGACGAGGCCGAGTCCGACCGCATCCTGGCCACCGCGATCGACGGCGGCGTTACGTTCGTCGACACGGCCGCCATGTACGGCGAGGGGGTCACCGAGG
>DATKTN010000306.1:0-2727 GCA_035531135.1 Anaerolineae bacterium | reverse complement strand
CTCATAGTAAACTAGACATAACACGGCAAAGCTGTGTCTGTTTTGTGTGCCTGTGAGGAGGTATGAAGTGCCCTATTCGAGCTTAGACGATGCAAACCCCGCAATCAAAGGCATTGATCCGCCCGTGACGCTTTCGCAGGCAAACACCATCGCGGCAATGGCTGACGCAATCGAGGAGGAAGGCGAAGCAGACAACCCGTGGGCTGTTGCCATCGCGCAGTTCAAGAAAGCCTACGAGGTTGACGACGGCAAGTGGGTAAAGAGGGAGCGCAGTATGAATCCTGTTAGGCAGCTGTGGAACCAAATCAAGGCGGCTTTTGAGCCACATTTGGAGGAGGAGCGCGCGGTTGGGCTAGGGCAGTTGTTCAACCAGCTTGACCTTGCTCTCTATGAATCCTCAGACCACGGGACGGCGTGGCTCCATGACCTGTACAGGGATGATGACGGCTCACTATTCGCCATCGCCAGCGAGCGCGGCAAGCTGTACCGGGTGGGGCTGGAGTTCGCAGAGGATGGCGCAACACTGGGCGAATGGGTGCCTGTGGCCGAGGAGTTTAAACCAGTCGGTGAAGCGCGCACACGAACCAACATCATCAGGCAGGCAAACGGGCGTGTGCGGTGGCTTTCTGTTTCTTGCACATCGGTGCTCAACCGGGTGGGCGAGATCGACAGTCAAGCGCTTTTCGACTCGTTTGTCGAACACGCCCGGGACACTGGCGAATACCCCTACCGCACATTCTACCATCAAGGGGAAGCGCTCAAAACTGGCCAAGCTGACTATATGGCCCGGGATGGTTCAGTGTTCATCACAAGCGGCCTGTATGACGATGACAACCCGCTGGCCGCGGCCGAGATCGTGGCCCGCGAGAAAGACCCCGAGCGGTGGGGCGAAAGCATCAACTATGTACCCACCTCGCCGCCTGAATTGGTGGAGATTGCCGAGGGTGTGGCTGTACCAGTCTACGCCAGCGGCATTATGCGTGAGACTTCGACGCTGCCAACAGACAAGGCGGCGGCGTGGTTCACGGCAACACGTGACCAGGAGGTAAGACGGATGAGACAGGATGTAATGGACGCACTGCTTGAGCTTCTGGACGGCGACGAGGAACGCGCGGCCGAGTTTGCCAAGTTGGTGGATGGCACCAACCGCGAGATCACAGATGCAGGACTGGTGAGCCGTGAGGCAGATCCAGGCGAGGGCGGCGTGGGTGTACAGCCTGCCACCGAAACGCCAGCAGAGCCACAGGAGCCGCCAGAGATTGCCCGCGAGGTCAACCTTGACGAGGCGGCGGTAGCGCTGATCGCTGCGCAATTTGCCGCGATGCTGGCCCCGTTCCAGGAAAAGCTAGAGGCGCTGGAAAAGGCCATCGGCGGCACGGTTGACACCCAGGTCCAGGCAGTCGATGAGGCGCGACAGGCCCGAGAGGCGCTGGATACCCGGCTCAAGGCAATGGAACGCGACGACGAGGACAAGCAGCGCCAGTGGTTGGCCGACATGCCCAGACGTGAAACGCTGACCGTGACCCATAGGCCGCGAGAGGCAAACCGCCCTGACGGTGACGACGAACCCGCACAGCCCAACCCGTCCGCAGTGCTGGACGCAGCGGGCGTGCCTGCATACTAGGGAATCAATCAACGGGGGAGCCTAGATTTTATGGAGGAACGACATGCCACCTAAGGGAATGGTAGAAAGACAGACAACGCTCAGCGATACGGCGACCCCGTTCGGCTGCTGCAACTACTTTGACCACTGTACCGACGAGGTGCTAACGCTCCACTTTAGAGGCTCGCTTGGTCTCTTGGACTGGATGGGGTTCGAGGTCTCGGACGAATGCTATAGAAGCATTGAGTTCATCAACTTCACCCGGCCAGAACAGTCGGGCGGCGCGTGCACCCGCGGTCACATCGGCAACCCGTGCGATGATCCACACACCTTCGAGTTTGGCACCTGCAAGCTCACGGTCGAGGATTTTGGACGCTACGGGCGTAAGGGGCCGGTCCGCACGATGATGAAGCCCAAGCGCTACTGCAAAACCGACCCCAAGCGGCGACTCGATGGCGCACTGATCACCGATGAGCGCGAGTGGGACATGCGCTTTGCCATGGACGTGTTGCTTGACGACATCCGGCGCGACCTGATCGTCGGCAACAGCGCAACAGATGGTCAGTTCGATGGCCTGCAACAGTGGGTTGCGACTGGCTATGACTGCAACATGTTGGACTCCATTGTCGTCAACTGGAACGGCAATGCGATGGCCGGGGGCGCTGGGATTACGTGGAACGGGGCCGCGGTAGCCGCGACGTTTGACTTCATCGACGTGCTGCTGGCCGCTTACCGCCGAATCCGTACCCGGATCAGTTGGGCCGCAACGCTCAACCCGCAGCAACTCAGGCGCGGCGACATCATCTTGCTGATGCCCAGCTTTATGACGACCTGCCTCTTGGACTTCTTCACCTGCTGGAGCGTGTGCGCAGGTGCGCAGTACAACGAGGTCAACCTGCAAAGCTATGAAGCCAGGCAGTTCCGTACCAGCTTGCTCGGTGGACTGTTCGGCGCTGGGGAGATCACGCTTGACGGTTTCCCGATCCCGATCATGGCCTATGACTGGGAAATGATCAGCGGCACGAACCGGGGCGATGTGTACATGCTGACCGGCTCAGTGGCGTCAAACCGCATCTGGGAAGGCGAACACCTGAGCGCCAGCCAGGCAGCCGCGGACTTTGGCG
>DATKTN010000305.1:0-23760 GCA_035531135.1 Anaerolineae bacterium | reverse complement strand
CCATTCGACCAGGCCGGGTATCCGTTCGTCCATATCCTCTTTGCGGACGAATTCGTGTAACCCATCCTCCAGGTACACGATGCGTTGGTGCTCGTCCTTGTAGTGAATTCCTCTACGCATTTCCCCGGTGACAGGATGGGGGTAGCCCCCACGATTCACGATCGTGATCTTGAAGCCAACCTTCGCCAGCGCCTCGGAACAGTGGTTCACGAAAACATCCTGCCCCCCCGTGTCTGGAAGGCCAGGAATAATGTTCCATTGGTGTATGCCGTGGTTGGTGATCATCAACACGTGCTTCCTGGGGGACGCCAGAAACGATTTGTGCTTTTCCTGCAAAACGATCGCTGGTTCAGACATCGGGCAACCTCGATTCGTGCATGCTCCTACGGGAAGTGCTTCCCGCGTGTACCGTACTTCGATACAGGATGTCTACGCTGCTGCAGGCACGCAAGGCGAGTTCCTGCCTTGCAGCAATGCAGCGGCACCTCCCGTGCCAAGAGATGCCTGGCACGGGCGACTCGACCGAGTCACACGATCATCGTAGCACACTTGTGTTCACATAACGTCAAAGGAATGTGAGATATACTCTAGAATCCGTCCCCCTCCAGTAGTACTACTACCCTGTATCACGCTTCACGTTTCACGTTTCACGTTTCACGCACCACGCATCACGCATCACATCTCACGCAGTCAGCTCCGCGAACAACCGCAGGTAATCCGCCAGGTGCCGCGTGGTCAGGAAATTCCGCCGCACGTGCTCCCGCGCGGCCGCTCCCATGCGCGCCGATTCCTCCGGGTGCTCCAAAAGATACAACATCTTCTCCCCACACGCCTCGACCGAGTCCACCAGGAAACCCGTCTCGCCATCTATGACCTGCAGCGGGATACCGCCCACGTTGCCGCCGACCACCGGCTTGCCTTTCCACATCGGCTCGGTCACCACCAGCCCGAACCCCTCGCGGGTGGACTTTTGGACGACGACGTCGCTGACGGTCTGGAAAGCCCCCACCTCCAACCCGCCCACGCCGTGAAAGTTGTGGAGGATATGCACGTCGAAATCCTCCCCCGCGTGGCGGATCGTCTTGTCCAGGTAATACCAACCCTCGGGGTCGTCCGACGCCATCGAGCCAACCAGCGCCAGTTGCACCTCCGGCATCCGCTCCTTGACGGTGCGGTAGGCGTCAATCACCCCCAGGGGGTCCTTCCAGGGATCGAAGCGGCTGACCTGGGTGATCAAGGGACGGCCCACGTCTACGCCGAAGCGGGCGACGATCTCCCGCGCCTCGTCCTCCACCATGGGCGCGTTCTTTGGCGAGAGAGGATCAATCGTCGGCGTGATAATCGCCAAGTGGTCGTACGAGACGCCAGGCCCCACGTACTGCTCCATCGTAAAGATGCCGGCCTCGTACTCGGAGATGTAGGGCGCGAAAAAGTCCCAGTAGACCGGGTTGGGGTGCGAGGAGTCAATGTGACAGCGCCAGGCCCAGTGCTTGCCCCCCTCGTGTCCGTGATAGTGGAGCATCCCGGCGGGCTGGGGGTCGTGGACGACCACAAAGTCGTACTCTCCCTCGAACCTGGCCGCGTTCATCTCGTTGTAGCGCCGCCAGACGCCCTTCATCTCCTCGGTGAGGGGGATGTCCATCCCCTGAAGACCGTTGTGGCAGGCCTTGGTGACGTTGAAGAACTCGTCCTCCCCCTCGATGACCTGCCACCCGGCGTCGAGTCCCACGTCGCGCATCAGCGGCACGAGCGTGACCAGCATCTCGGCCACGCCGCCGCCGAATGCCGTGGCGTTCACGTGCACCACCCGTGCCCCTTTCAACGACGCGGCCAGTTCCTCGATCTCGACAATGACCTCGTCACCGACGATGGGACGATAATCGTCCAGTGCTTTACGTCCCAGTTCAACCTGTTGTAGCATAGCTTTTCTGTCCCTTTATCTATCCCTCCACCGCACCTGCCGATGGCCCCCTACCCTCACTTCTCTTGTACCTGACTCCTACCGGATCGCCAACTCCGTCTGTTTATCGAAGATGTGCGTAGAATCCATATTGAAAGCCACGGCCATGGTGTTGCCCACTCGCGCCTTTGTGCGTGGGTCAAAGATACCCTGGAACTCGATGTTCTCTGACGTCAGATGGACGACGACCTCTCTGCCGAGCAGCTCGGTCACATCCACCCTGACCTCCACCAGCGACTTGTTGATACCAGCCGGGCAGTACTCGGCGTCGTGAGTATCCTCGGGACGGATACCCAAGATGACGTCCTCACCCAGGTGCCGACGGTAGACTGCTGCCTTGCCCTCAGGAACATCCAAGATAAAGTCCCTGCAATCCACGGCCACCTTGTCGCCCCGCTCCACCAGCTTTGCGTCCATAAAGTTCATGGCGGGGCTGCCGATGAAACCGGCGACGAAGAGGTTAACTGGATATTCATAGAGATTCTGCGGCGTGTCAATTTGCTGCCTGATGCCGTTCTTGATCACCATGATCCGGGTGCCCATGGTCATCGCCTCGACCTGGTCGTGGGTCACATAGATGAAGGTCGTCTCTAGCCGCTGATGGAGCTTGCTGATCTCGGCGCGGGCCTGCACGCGCAGTTTGGCGTCCAGGTTGGAGAGGGGCTCGTCCATCAGGAACACATTCGGCTCCCGTACGATGGCGCGGCCGATCGCCACGCGCTGCCGCTGGCCACCGGAGAGTTGCCCGGGTTTGCGATCCAGCAGTTGCTCGATACCCAGGATATTGGCCGCCTCGCGCACGCGCCTATCAATCTCACTCTTGGAGGTTTTGCGCTGTCTGAGGCCAAAGGCCATGTTCTCGTAGACCGACATGTGGGGGTACAGCGCGTAGGACTGAAAGACCATGGCGATATCCCGGTCCTTGGGCTTAACGTCGTTGACCACCCGGTCGTCAATGTAGATCTTTCCCTCGGTGATCGATTCCAGGCCGGCCAGCAGTCGGAGAGCAGTAGACTTGCCGCAGCCCGAAGGGCCGACGTAGACAATGAACTCCTTGTCCGCGATGTCTATGCTGAGGTCATTGACTCCTACGACACTGCCCCACCGCTTGGTTACATGCTCATACTTTACGCTCGCCATTTGACTGTACTCCTTTGTCAATTGGATCACGGTGTTGCTTTCTACCGCAATGCATCGGAACCTACCCCTTCACCGCGCCGGCCAGCATGCCACGCACGAAGAAGCGCTGCAAACTAAAGAACACGATCATGGGTAAGGCCATTGAGACGAACGCCGCAGCCGTCAGCAAGTGCCAGCCTGCACCCAACGAACTCACCATGTTGCCGATCTGGTAAGTCAGCACGGGTCTCTGCCCTCCCAGAAAGACCAGCGCCACCAGCAGATCGTTCCAGATCCACAGGAATTGGAAGATGGCCAGTGATGCCAGGGCCGGCACTGAAAGCGGCAGCGCCAGCTTGTAAAAGACTGTCCAGTGCGACATACCATCGAGATACGCCGACTCGAAAATCTCTCTGGGCAGCGAGCCGATAAAGTTCCGCATCAGGTAGATGGCATAGGGCAGACCAAAGCCGGTGTGGAATAGCCAGATGCCCAGGAACGTGCCATTCAGTCCTAGCTGGGCATACGCGCGCGAGATGGGGATCAGCGTCATCTGGAGCGGCACGATCTGCAAGCCGACCAGCAAGGCAAACAACCCCATGCGGCCGGGAAAGTGGAGCCAGGAGAAGGCGTAGCCCGCAAAGGCGGCGAAGAGGATGGGCAAGATGGTACAAGGGATTGCAACCAGCAGGCTGTTGATGAACGCCCGTCCCATCCCCCTGGGGTTCATCAGGTCACTGATGTTACAATTCAGGTCGAGCGCTTGCTCCCCTTCAGCGCAGGCAGTCGTATAGTTGGCCCTGCCTCTATAACCCATCACAGCGTCAATGTAGTTGTTCAGGGTGAAGCGCAGGCGGCTGGCGGCGTTCTCGGCACCTGAAAGTTGGCGGAGATAGGTCAACAGATCCGACATCTCTTGTGGGTCAGGCATCTCTTCTAACTGGACCTTTCCCTCTTCCATTTGCTCGCGCAGGAAAACAGTCAGCTCAATTGAGCGGCGGAATTGCCCAATCAGTTCTGGATCGAATAGATCCACGCCTTCGACGGCTTTGCCGTCAAGGCCGTAATAAGGGGCAAGGTACTTCTCGTACACGTCCTGCCCCACTGCTTTGCGTGGTGCCAAAGCCGTCCACCAGCCGCTCTGGTTGATGTCTTGAAAGGGCCGCAGCGAGGTGACGAACAAGCCGATGGTTGGTATCAGCCAGATCAAACAAAGCCCAATCAGCACAATGTGGGTCGGTAGACCCGCCAGAATCATTTTGATGCGATCGGTGGTCATCGTATAGCCTCCTGTGCCCGGAAACGACGGACGTTCCAGACCATGAACGGAATGGTGAGCAGGATCAGGATCACAGCGATGGCCGCCGACCGCCCACTCTGGTGACTGATGTACATTTCGCCGTACATTCGATTGGCGATAACCTCAGTGCCATAGTTGCCACCGGTCATCACGTAGACGATGTCGAATATCTTGAGCACGTTGATGACCATCGTGGTGACCACGACGGCAATGGTCGGCATGATGATCGGCACCATGACCTTCCAGAACACCCGCCACTCGGTGGCCCCATCCACACGGGCCGCTTCGATGATCTCTGTCGGCACGCTTTTCAGCGATGCTGAGAGGATGGTCATGCAAAATCCAGTCCACATCCAGACGCCTACCAGGATCAAGGCAAAGTTGTTGAAGGCCGGCTCGCTTAGCCAGGAGATGGGATCTCCGCCCAGCTTGATAACGATAGCGTTGAGCAGGCCAATCTGTACCTGACCGGTGCCATAGGCATAGACGAACTTCCAGATGATACCGGCGCCCACGAACGAAATGGCCATCGGCATAAAGATAATCGCTTTGGCCAGTGCCTCATACTTCACCCGGTCGGCCAGGACGGCGATCAGCAGGCCCAGGCCGACTGTGCCGCCCACCATCAGGACCCCCCACAGCAAGTTGTTTCGGAAAGCGTTCAGCATGATGGGTGCGGTCAGAGCGTAGCGAAAGTTCTCCAGGATGCCCCAGCACGGTTCTCCTTGCACGCAGGCGGCTGCCGCGGACAGGGTTCCATCCGCGTTTTTAAAACTCAGGAGAAACGTGTTGATTCCTGGATATACGATGAACGCTGTCATGATTAGCAAGGCCGGGGCAACGTACAGCCATGGGGCGATCTTGCCCTGCTTCATTATTTCGGGAACCTGAGTATCACTCATTGAGGACCCCCTGCCAACTTGGCGAGACAGCGATCTGCCTCTTCGATTAATTGAGATTGGGGGCGATTCCTGACGAGGAATCGCCCCCTTCTTTACATGTGGTTGTTACTCCGTTGCTGCTGCTTGCACTTTGGCTGCTTCAGCCAGGGCAGCGTCCAGAGTGGTGGCGTCGTTGACATAGTCCACGATGGCCTTCCACTCGGCACTACCGAAGCCGCCGGGGATGGTGTCGCCGATGTCAGGGGTGAAGCCGGTGGCCGAAGCCAGGATGTCGGCCTTCTTGGCCAGCGCCGGGTCGGTGTACGAGCCCACCGCCTGCTTGTTGGGAGACAGGTCAAAGCCCACTTCCGCCCACTTCTTGGCGCCAGCCTCGCTGGTCAGGTAGGCGACGAACGCCTTGACGGCCGGTGTGTCGTTAAAGACCATCATGTTGTCCGTGCCTCCCTGAAGACCCTGAGCGCCTGGCACGCCGAAAAAGTCATAGTCCACGCCGTACTCCAGGTCGGGGTACTGCGCGGCGACCTCGCCGCCGGCGAACCCGGACTGCTTGACCATCATCGCCTCGGGTGGGTCGGAGAAGACCTTGTAGATGGCGTCCAGGAAACCGATGGAGACGGTGCCCTCTGCTCCGCCGACGGTGTAGACGGGGTCTTTGGCCCACTTGCCGTAGGTCTCGTAGGCCTCTTTGACTCCGGCGTCGTCGTAGGGTATCTTGCCAGCGATGACGTCCAGCACATAGTCCGGCCCTTGCTGCACCAGCATGATGTCCTGGATGAAATCGGAGCCGGTCCAGCCGGTGGCGTCGCCCGATTCCATACCCATGGACCAGGGCACGTTGCCGTCCGCCACCATCTGCTCGACCAGGGCGTCCAGATCCGCCCAGGTTTCGGGTACTTTATAGCCGTAGGCGTCAAAGACGACGGGGCTGTACCAGATGATCGACTTGATGTCGGCCTTGACCATCAGACCGACCCACTTGCCACCACGGGTGCCCATGTCCTTCCAGAAGCCAGCATAGTTGTCGGGGTTGCCGCCGACCTCGTCGATGGCCACCAGTTGATCCTGGTACAGGTCCATGGCGGATGCGGTCCAGAAGGCGATGTCGGGCGGGGTCCCGGCCTCGACCCGCGTGTCCAGCAGCGCGTGGTCGCGCGTGGACTCGGGGGCCAGCTCGATGCCGCAGGCGTCCACCAGCGGCTTGAGGATCTCGTTCAGCTTCTCCTCCTCAACGCCCGACCACTGGTAGAGCAGTGTCACCTTGTCACCCGCCGCCGCACCCATGCAGTCTATCCCGGCTTCTGGTTCTTCTACTGGCTCCTCCACCGGCTCCTCCACCGGTTCCTCCGTCGGCTCCTCCACCGGCGCCTCGGTAGGAGCGGGCTGGGGGCCGCAGGCCGCCAGTAGTATGCTCGCCACCACCAGCAGCGACAACAGAATCCAACTTGTACGCTTAAACATCTCTCTGTCCTCCTATAGTTTTGGTTCTGACTTGTGAATTCTCAAGCTTCCGCGAAGCTCCGTGAAACGTGTCATGCTCTTCCTATTCATCACCTCCTTCCCATACAAGGACTATAGGGCCGCCCCACACGATTGCCGGACGACCAGTTCGGTCTGCAAAAGTATCTCTTGCTCCTCGACCGGCTCGCCGACGATGAGTTGTGTCAGAAGCATCGCAGCTCGATAGCCAAGTCCGTAGGCTGGCAGTCTCACCGTCGTCAATGGCGGGTTCACATAGTGCGCGAGTCGCACATCGTCAAAACCCACCAGCGCAACGTCGTCGGGGATGGTCAGCCCGCGCTGCTTGATCGCCATCATCGCCCCAAACGTCACCAGGTCGCTGGCAACAAAGACCGCGGTCGGCGGTTGTGCGAGGTCGAGCAGGTCATTCATCGCCTCGTGGCCGCTCTCCTCGCGGAAGTCACCGGTGCGCACCAATCCATCCGCGTAACCGAGCCCTGCCTCCTTCAATGCCTGGCGGTAGCCGGTCAACCGGTCGCGGGCGGCGGTGTACGCCAGTGGCGCATTGGTGATCATCCCGATCTGCCGATGTCCCAAACCGATCAGATGCTCCACGGCCTGCTTTGCTGCCCCAACGTTGTCCACGTCTACAAAAGGGATGCCCGAGCCCGGCAACTGTCCCAGCAGCACGACGGGAAAGCCCTCCGCCCTCAGTTGCAGCAGTTGGCAGTCGTCGGATCGTGGTCCGGAAAGGATGACGCCGTCGGTCTGCTTCTCGCGCACCAGGCCGATGTAGGCTCCAGATGCGGTCACGTCTTCCACGGAATGGATCAGCACACGGAAGCCATTCTCCTGCACGGCGTCACCCACACCGCACAGGACCTCGGGCAAAAAAGCGTCAGCAAAGATACGGTCGGGGCTCTGGCAAAGGACGAAGCCGATGGTGCAGGTACGGCCGCTGACGAGTGTACGGGCAGCGGCGTCGGGGTGATAATTCAATCGGTGAGCAACTTCGAGGATGCGCTGGCGCGTCTCGGGACTGACCCGCACGCCAGGGACATCGTTAAGCACGAGTGAGACGGTCGTGCGGGAGACGCCAACCTCTTCAGCGATCTGGCGCTGTGTGGGACGGGACCTGGACACAAACTACCCCCCCTCGCTGTGATAACACGAGTCACTAACACGCGTTACCATTTTAACGAGAAAAGGGAGATTTGTCAATAGGAAATGGAGAAATTGAGGAAATTTTAAGGTTCCCCGACCAGAGAGAAGGCACCGCCCCTGTCAAACACCTGAGGCTCACCAGGAACGCGCGGGTGACAAATTGGCGCAAGCCTGGTATACTGGGCCGGCACACTCTGGCGCGTCCTGACGCGTCAATAGCGAGCGAGATCGACGATGTCCACCTGGTTTGCACAGCGCGTCCTCGACATAATCGGCGCGCTCACCAGCATCTACTATACGCACAAATACGGCACGCTGGCCCGTGGATTGGGCCGGCCGGGTGTCAGTCCGGACCAGCGGCGTGGGTTCATCATCATCCAGATTGATGGCCTATCCCACGATCACCTCACCCAGGCGATCGCCGCCGGACACATGCCCTACCTGGCCCGGCTCTTGGCCACGCAGCGCCTGGCTGTCGCCCCCTGGCGCTGCGGCCTTCCCAGCACGACCCCGGCGGCCCAGGCCGGCATCATGTTCGGCAATCGCTATGACATCCCCGGGTTCCGCTGGTACGAGAAGGAACGAGGAGAGGGCGTGCTGACCAGTCGCCCCGACCAGATCAAGGCCGTGCGCGACCGCATCAGCCGGGGGCGACCTGGTATCCTGCGAGGTGGTTCCTGCTACGTGAGCATGTTCGACGGCGAGGCAGACCTGGCGCTCTTCACGCTCAGCACGCTTCACCGGCAGCGCTTCTTCGAGAGCGTGCGCGGGATGGGGTTGTTTCTCCTGTTCCTGCTCAGCCCATTTCGCGTGCTGCGCCTGCTGGGGCTGACCGCCGCGGGCTACCTGGTCGGGCTGGGCCGCCGCCTGGTCGCGCTCGTCCGGCCCAGCGTCCTCAACCCCTTCGACGTCCTCTCCCCCCTGCTACACGCGGTCGGCGATGCGGTGTTCACCGAAGTACAGACCTTTGGCGTGCTGCTGGACATCTACCGCCGCGCGCCAGCCATTTACGCCAACTATAACACCTACGACGAGGTCGCTCACAAGCTGGGGCCAGACCACCCGGCCGCTTTCCACGTCCTCCATGGTGTCGACAAGCGCGTCCGCCAGATCAATCGCATGCGGGCCCGCTATCGGCAACGGGAGTATGACCTGTACATCATCTCTGACCACGGGAACTCGCCCGCGGTGCCGTTCAGTTGGCAACATGGGGCCAGCCTGGGAAAACACATCGCCGCCCACATCGGAGCGGGGCTATCGGTGGATGAGCAAGCGATCGCCTACGCGCATTCGACGGAGAAGACACGCTACCTGCTGGAGGAATTACAGGGCCTCGAGCATCGTCTTTCTCCTCGCCTGCGCCGTGTACTCGCCGCAGGCCGGCGTTACGTGAACCAGCACGTGCTGGCCGGTCAGGAACTGGACTATGACCTGGAGCGGCAACGGGACGTCGTCGTGTCCGCCTCCGGACCGCTGGCCCACGTCTATTTCAACGTCAGTCCCCGCCCACTCGACCTGATCGAGGTGATACTCCTGTACCCCCAGTTGCTGGACAGCCTGCTCGCCACGCCTGGCATCGGGGCCCTGGTGGGGCGGGCGGGGGAGCGGACGGTCATGCTGGGGCCACAGGGAGGCACGCTCATCATCGAGCGTGGACACGAGATCGTCGAGTGGCCGCACCCGCTGATGCCATTCGGTGACGCATCCTACGCGGCTGACCAGTTGCACCGCCTGGCCCACTTTCCCCACGCCGGTGACCTGATCGTCCTGGGAGCGGTCGAGCCGGACGGCAAGGTCGTGACCTTTGAAGAACAGGTAGCGACGCACGGGGGGCTGGGCGGACCGCAACTCCGCCCTTTCATCGCCTGGCCGCCTCAACGACCGCTCAGGCCGGAGACGCTGAACGACGCACTGGACCTGTACCCCTACTTCGTACATCACTACCTGGGGCAACCACTGGCGGGGGAGCCAGACGGCACTGCGGCAGGCACCCCCGAGACGGAAGGCACATTCGCCCACAACGTCCCCGCCAGACCAGTCGAATGAGCGCGGTGGTGAGTGCACCCATCAAGGCGTTGGGGCCAACAGACGAAAAGCCGACCACGCCGACCATGCCCCGGTGTTCTGCACACCATCCACCGCCTGCACCCGCCAGCGATAGTCCCAGCCACAAGCCAGCGAGGTCGCCAGCGCGGTTCCGCTCACCGGGCCGGAAACCGCAGGCGTCGGCGCCGGTGGCGTCGGCGTCCCATCGACCGCCACCTCCAGTTGGATCAAGTACCCGGCGATGCCCGACGGATCCTCCACCTCGCTCCAACGAAAGGTGACGAACGTGGGGTCGGTGGGACAATGGATCTCGGCTCCGCCCTCTGGCTCGACTGGTGCAGGGGCAGGAGGTCCGGTCGTATCTCGCACGGTGAAGGTGCGCGCCTGCGACCACGCGCCAGCATTCCCCGCGCCATCCACCGCCCGCACCCACCAGCGGTACACCTCGCCGCAGGGGACAAATACGTCCAGGAAAGACCCACTCGAGAACTGGAGCGGATAGGTGCGGGGAACCCGTTCGATCGCCTCCAGGTGAACCTCGTAGGTCCGGATGCCGGAGGGATCGGAGACGTTGACCCACTGCAGTTGAACCCCCAGGTTGGCGCCGCCGGGCGGGCAGAACAACTCTGCTCCCGGCACAGGGGCAAGCGGTTGCGGGGCGGGTGGACCGACACGGTCGGGCGTCGGCGTGGGCGTCGGTGTGTTCGTCGGCGTCGGTGTGTTCGTCGGCGTCGAGGTGGGCGTCGGCGTGTTCGTCGGCGTGTTCGTCTGCGTAGGCGTGGGCGTCTGCGTAGGCGTGGCAGTCGGCATCGGCGTGTTCGTCGACGTGGCCGTCGGCGTCGGTGTGTACGTCGGCGTGGCCGTCGGTGTGTTCGTCGGCGTTGCGGTGGGTGTCGACGTGCTCGTCGGCGTGGGCATCGGCGTCGGAGGGGCAGAGCGGGGCCACCACTGCCGGGCCCCCAGCCCAACAGCCGCCACGAGCAGGACGATCAGGAGCACGGCACATCCGACGAGCACAGGTGAAACACCTGAAACCGCCGGTCGAACCAGCGGGCGCGCTGCGGGAGGTCGGGAAGCGCGCCAGGGCGGGGAAGGAGGCGATGGCGGGGCCGGCGGGCCCACGAGGAGGTCCAGGTTGTCCCGGGTGACGCTCGCCCCGACCTGGTCGCCCAACGTCTCCCGCAGGCGCAGGGCCTGGATCAGCGCGGTGCGGGCCACGGCGGCGTCACCCAGGCACAGCGCCCGTGTCCCAAGCTGGTGCAGTGCCCAGGCTTTGACAGCCCGGTCCCCCAGCGCCTCCGCCGCCTGGTGCACCCACTGCAAGACCTGAGCCCACGCGGACCACCGGCCGCCCAGCGCCAGCGCGTCCGCTACCGCCCGCCCCAGGCGCACGACCCCGACCCAACGGTCAGCCCCGACAGCCCATCCGAGCACCCGCAGGATGACGTCGGCTTCCTCCAACATGCGGCCGGGGGCCTGCCGCTGCCGCTCCGCCCAGGCGGCAAAGTAGGCCAGGGCCCGCTCCGCCCACGGAATCACGTCCCACGTTTGCCGCAGGGCCTGGCCGAGCGTGCCGGCCAGGCTGTAGCGCGGGCTGTGGGCTTGCACGAGCCCGCGCCGCTGTAACGTCTCCAGGATGGATGCAACGTCCGGGAGTTCCGCCAGCGCGGACAGGTGGTCGGCGTGGAAGGGCACGTCGCCCACCGCGGCCAGCACCCCCAGAACCCGCTTCTCGGCCTCGCCGAGCACGGCCAACGCCTGCGCCGTCAGCGCCTCAGCCGGGGACCCACTCAGCGCCCGGCGGGCGACCTCCGCCAGTGGACGGTCGCCCTCGCGCACCAGCGCCGCCGCCTGGAGGACGTGCAGCGGGTGACCCTCCAACGTGGTGCAGAGTGCCTGGGCTACCGGCCGCTCCTCCGGGGTCAGCGGCCGCTCCAACGCACGTTCGAGCAACGCCAGCGCGTCGCCCGGCGACAGCCCGCCCAAGCCGATCACCTGTCCCCCTCTCCACGGGCGGCGCTCCGCCGAGGCCAGCACGAATGTGCAGCCCGGCGCGACGTCCATCAGCACCTGCACGTCGTGCCACGCCAGGTCTGCGTCGTCCAGTATGACGAGCGCCTGCTTCCCGTGCAGAGCCTGCCGGGCCTGGGCGTCGGTGGGCTTGAAGGGAACGTCGCTCTCGTAGAAGGTGTCAAAGAGGAATTGAAGCACGTCTTCCACAGGCTGGCGATGAGCCGCGAGGTAGACGACCCCGTCCGGGAAGGAGGTGGCGACGGGATGGTGGGACAGGTGGCACAGCAGCGCGGTCTTGCCCACCCCTGGCTGCCCATGGAAGGCCACCGGTGTCGCGGACCGGATCGCGGCGGTCGCGGTGCCGATCTCGGCCTCCCGGTCCAGCAAGCCGGGAAAGTCAGGGGGACGCAGGAAAACGGGCGTGGCACGCGGCTGCAGAAGCGGTCCTTGCGCTGGAGTGGATACTTTGACCACGCCACCGTGGCCTGAGCCGATCTGAAGGATATAGTCCCCGACGACGAGCTCGTCGCCGATCTGCCCCCCGATGTTCAGGCCACACTGGCTACAAGCGCGGGCGTCGGGACGGTTTTCAAACCCACACTTTGGGCATTTCATCCGACACCTCTCCCGTTCCCCCACTCTACCAGCGCACGGCTGGCAGAGCGAAGAATATCACCGACATCACCCAGAAAAACGCCCACGAGACCAGCGCGTAACGCCAGCGGGGAAACCGCAGCAGGGGCACGAGCAGCGCCGCCAGCGCCACGACCCAGAACGCCGGCTGGACCAGCACCTCGTGCCACCCGACGGCGGTACCGTCGGGTGCAAAGACCAGCCAGCGCAGGATCAGCGCACATACGACCGGTAACCCTGCTGCGACGACGCCATCCGCCGTCCCCCAGCCCAGGTGGGCGGCCTGGAGTTCCCGCCCCACCTCGTCCACGCCGAAGCCGGCGGCCACCTCGGCCAGCGCCGCTTCCTCGTCCAGCCCGCGTGCCCGCGCCGCCGCCACCGCGTCCTCCAGGTGGCCTCGGAGTTCCGCCAGCAGCTCGTGCTCGGTCTCGGCGTCCAGGTCGAGTTGTGCGCGCACCTGCTCCAGCACGCGGTCCACCTGGGGCTCCCCTCCCCGTTCTGGGGAGGGATTGGGGGAGGAGGCCTCTGCGCTCACGCGCCCTCCAACCCCAGGAGTTGGTCCATCTGCCGGCTGAACGTCTGCCAGCGCTCCATCTCTACCTCAAACTGGCGGCGCCCCTTCTCGGTGACGACATACATCTTGCGCCGCCGGGTGCCGGGCCGGCCCAACCACCGGCTCTCCAGCAGCCCATCCTGCTCCATCCGGTGTAGCCGCGGGTAAACGAGCCCTTCCTTGAAGCGGAAGTAGCCCTCCCCGCGGGCGTCCAGCCGGCGGATGATCTCATAGCCGTGCAGCGGCTCCTCCTCGTCCACCAGCAGCTTTAGGATCGCGACAGTCGTCGTCCCCTTGCGCATCTGGTCAATCTGGCTCACCATCCCATCCTTTTCGCAGGTGTTTATCCACAAGATGCTTACCTGTTGAGAATAGCATGGAATTGCGGAGAGGTCAAGCGCACGGACCCCGTCTTGTCCGATTCGGGGATTTGGCGTACAATGAGGCCAGAGGGGGGGCCAGGTGGGGCGGGAGTAGCCGTCCCGCTTCAGACGTGTGGAAAGGTATGCGCGATGAGTGAGAATGCCAATGTACAGACTTCGACCCAGAGTCGCATCGTAGCTTTACTCGAGGGTCTGCCGCCGGAGAGCCTGACCCTCGTCGAGCGGTTCGTCCAATTCCTGCGCGACCAGGCCCGGCGGGGCCAGCCCGTGGGGAGTGTCTCCGTGGGGGAGGAACGGCCCTCTTATGTATACCCGACTGTCCCCGTCCCGCCGTCGAGCCTTGACGGATGGCTAGACCTGGTGCCGGAGGGATACGAGGGCGACGCGCTAGCAGACACCGAAGCACTCTACGACGAGGTGTGACATGAGAGTCGCCGTTGACTCCTCCGTGCTGGTGGGGCTGATCAATCCCCGCGACCTGTGGCGTGGCCGGGCGCTTGCTCTGCGTGACGCATTGCTCGCCACTGGCGCTGACCTTCTTTACTTCGACTGCGTTGTGACCGAGTCCATCAGCGCCGCCGCACGTCGCCTGCACGAAAAAGGCCGCCTGGCCGAGGTCGAGGCGCTGCTCGACCGGCTGAACGACCAAGTGCCCAGCGACACGATCACCTGGACCCTTCCTGACGTGCCCCACCTGTACCCGGAGGTACTCGACCTTATCCGCTCGTCGTCGGGTGCACTGAACTTTAACGACGCGCTCATCGCACTGGCCTGTCGGGAACGGTCCATCCCCGCCATCGCCAGTTTCGACGCCGACTTTGATCAGGTCGGCTGGCTGCGCCGGCTGGCGAGACCAGAGGACGTGACCGCGTGACGGTCTGCCAGCGGAAGAACACGGATTGGCAGGATTTTCGGATTGTTACCTCGACGTTCGCGATCCCCTGTGCCCCCCTATTCCGACTCACTACCCACCACGTCTGCCGGGGTGAAGAGGTGCACGTTTCGCTCGTGTTCGCTCAGGTCGCGCAGGCCAGGAGCCAGGTTGCGGGCGTAAACAGCGTAGTGAACGTCCCAGTGCGCAGCGCTGCCCCCGCTCCACCAAGCGTTCCAGGTCCCGGCGGGTGAACGGCTCCTGTCGCCAGCGGGCCTCGCCAAAGACGACCGACCGGCTGTGACGGTCCACGCCGACCACGTCAATCTGCGCCCCACGGCTCCACCACGACCCGACCCCGGCGACAGGCGGCAGCCCCTGCTGACGGGAACGGCGCAGCAGGTGCCAGCGAGCGCAGTGCGATGTCCCAGTCGAGGTAAGAGTGCCGCCGGGGCAGCGTCCTCCCCGGCGGCACTCTTGCTCAACTGCGAAAAGCGGCGCAGCAATGTGGCGTTGTCGTCCTGCGTGGCGAAGAAGAAGAGATGTGGCTTGTCCTGGGCCCAGTGATACGCCAGCGTGGTCTTGCCCACCCGCCGGCGGCCATAGAGGACGGCCAACTCGGCCCGGTCGCTGGTGTACCGGGCATCCAGGTAGCCCAGTTCGCGCTCGCGCTTGTGCAGCACCTCCACCCTCCGAAGATTGTCATTCCAAATGACGATCTGAAAAACCGCCACTCAGGACAACCATATTGTGCACCACCGCCGCCGCGACGTCAACCTCTGCCCCCGCGCCACCCTGCCGCACTGCAACCCGAAACCTATCCGAGATACTTTCGCACAATCGGCGCCAGCTTCTCCTTGACACCCTCCGGAATCAGATCCCGCTGCGTGAGTATCGCGGTCGCCAGCGCGTCCCCGCACTCGCACTCACGCCCGGCCGCCGCCAGCCGGGGCACCAGCAGCCGGAGCGCCCGCTGCGCCAGCGCGGCGTTCTGCTGGAGGACGCGGATGACCGCCTCGACGCTGACCGGGGCCTCCGTCTCGTGCCACACGTCATAGTCGGTGATGTGCGCCATCACCGCGTAGCACATCTCTGCCTCCCGGGCCAGGAACGCCTCCGGTGAGGTCGTCATGCCGATGATGTCCATCCCCCAGGCGCAGTAGGCAAAGCTCTCCCCCTTGGTGGAGAAGCGCGGCCCTTCGATCGTGACAAAGCACCCGCCCTGGTGGACCGTGCCGCCGGCCTCCTGCACCGCGTCGGCCAGGAGGGCCGAGAGGTGCACGCAGAACGGGTCCGCCGTGCCGACGTGGACGACCAGCCCGTCGCCGAAGAAGGTGTACGCCCGCTTCTTCGTAAAGTCGAACAACTGGTCGGGGACGACGACATCGCCCGGGTGCAGGTGCTCGCGCAGCGAGCCGCACGCGGAGATCGAGATCACCTGCTCGACGCCCAGGCGCTTGAGCGCGAAAACGTTGGCCCGGTAGTTGACCTCGGTCGGCATGATGCGGTGGCCCCGCCCGTGGCGGGCCACGAACGCGACGCGCACGCCCTCCAACGTGCCGATGACGATCGCGTCGGACGGATCGCCGAACGGGGTCGCGACCCGGCGCTCCTCGACGTCGCTCAGCCCCTCCATCTCGTACAGGCCGCTCCCGCCGATGACGCCGATGCGAATGGGATTCTCGGTCATGGATGCACTCCTTTGGTGTTCTGGTACTTGGAAATCAGAAAATCGACGGTCGCCTTGTAGACGCACTCATCAGCCAGCAGTTGCAACGGCGGCTTCCGTGGCAAAGTAAATCTCCTCGTTCTTGGCGAGTTCGGTAGCATAGCGGATGCAGGCACGCACGTCGTCCTCCGTCAACGTGGGGTAAAAGTCAACGACGATTTGCTGCGGCGTGTAGCCCGCCTCTACCAGTTCCAACACCATGTAGACCGGAATACGCGTGCCAACAACGACAGGTTTGCCAAAGGCAACCTCGGGGTCCACCTGGATATGCTCTTGCCACATCATCTCCATACCCCCCCATACGATCACCATCCCGGATTACGCATCACGTTTCACGTTTCACACCCCATTTTACCCCACCCCACCTATCTGCGCCAGTGCGCCCGATACACGACCATCGTCTCCCCGCCAGCGATCGTGTTTCTCTCCAACGTGACCTGGTAGACCGGCTCCAGCACGTCGGTGCGGGCGGCCAGGCCGGGGAACCAGTCTGGGAAGATGACGACGTACTGCACGCCCCGCTCGGCCATGAGATCGGCCAGGCGCGCGTCCCGGTCGGGCGCGTGCAGGAGTGGGACGACCTCCGGCGTGACCAGCCCTGCCAGGTCGACGACCGGCCGCTCGGAGACGTAGGCGATGGCGCCGATGTCATTCAGCGCCAGGACCGCGTCCGGCGGCGTATGTTCTGCCACCCACCGGCCCAACGCGACGTGCATCTCGTTGACGTTGTCCACGTTCCAGGCGTAGAGGCACGCCATCGCTGGCAGCCGCCAACCGGTCCCGGCGACGACGAGCACCCCCACCAGCACCGCCAGCCCCCTCCCCCCTCTCCCTCCCAGGGAGAGGGCCGGGGTGAGGGTCCACCGCCGGGCGGCCAGCCGTCGTGCCACCAGCAGCCCCACGACGCCGACGACCGCGTTGCACGGAATCAGCGGGATCAGGTACCGCCCGTGCTGGTAGAGCACGGCGTGGAGGCAGGCGTAGACCAATGGCAGCCCCACGCTCCACAGGCTCAGCAGGGAGGCATGGCCCCTCGACAAGCTCGGGGCAGGCTCCTTCGACAGGCTCAACGTAGTTGAGCCACTCAGCGCAGGGCAGAGCAGCACGCCCACCCCCAGGACGTAGAACGGCAGCAGGAGCGGGTTGTCCAGGATCAGGTACCGGGCCGCCACGCTGAGAAAGTCACGGTCGGGGAGCAAGCTGACGACCGCCTTGGCGTGGTACGTGTTGGGAAGCAGGTGACCGCTCGTGCGCAGGGAGAAGATGAGGTAGGGGAGAACGATGGCGGCAAACAAAACAGCGGGCAATAGAATAGAGCGTAATACGTAATACGTAATACGTAATACGTGATGCGTGAAGCGTGTTGCGTGGTGCGTGTTTCGTGGTGCGTGTTTCGTGGTGCGTGATCCGTGGGGGCGGGTGCTTTCCGAGCCAGCACCGGCTCTTTCAGGCCGGTGCGACTGGCGACCAGATCTATGCCGGCTGCCCCAGACGAAATCGGCCAGCGAGAGGGCGAAGAGGAGGTAGCCCTCGGGGCGGGTCAGCGCGGCCAGCCCGAAGAGCGCCGCCGTGCGCAGCCGGTAGCGGCCCGCAGGTCGGTCGCTCACGTGCGCGCCGATCGCCAGCAGGCTCAGCGCGGCGAACAGGCACGTCTCCAGCGCCGAGAGGCCCGCCCACACCATGCGCCCGTTGGCGGCGACGACCATACCGGCCAGCCAACCAGCCCAGCGCTTGCCCGTCAACTGCACACCCATTGCGTAGGTCGACGCCAGCGCGGCCAGGAAGCAGGCCCCGCTCAGGACCTGCCCGGCGATGGGGAACTCGCCCCCCGCGAGGTAGACGCCGGCCAGGAGCAACGTCCACAGTGGGGCAGTCGAGCCGGACGTCGGCTGGCCGGGGTTGAAGGACAGGCCGTCGCCCCGGGCCAGGTTGCGGGCGAACTGGAAGTGGATCCAGGCGTCGTCCAGCGGGACGCCTCCCTGGCCATCCGTGAGACGACAGGCAATGAGCGCAAAGAGGCCGAGCGTCAGGCACCCGGCGAGCAACAGGCTCGCCAGCCAGGGAACGTCATCTCGCCCCAGGTGCACCCCATCGCTCACGTCACCCCCCGGTACATCCCCCCGTCCACGAGCAGGCTGACGCCGGTGACGTAGGACGCGGCGGGCGAGACGAGGAACGCGGCGGCGGCAGCGAACTCCTCGGGCGTGCCCATTCGCCCCAGCGGGATCGCGGCGGCGATCTTGGCCGCCTCCTCGTCCGACGTGGTCCCGTTCCGCTCTGCCCGGTCGCGCAGGAGCTGGTCCACCCGCGCGGTGCGGGTCCAACCGGGGCAGATCGCGTTGACGCGGATGCCAAAGGGGGCCAGCTCGTCGGCCAGCGTCTTGGCCAGCCCGACCACCCCCAGCCGCAGGCTGTTGGACAGGATCAGGTTGGGCTGCGGCTGCTTGACCGTGATCGAGGTCATCGCCAGGATGGAGCCGGCACCCCGCGCCTTCATCACCGGCACAGCGGCGTAGCACAACTGTACCGCGCTCATCAGCGTCAACTGCGTGGCGGCCTCCCAGTCCTCGGGTGCGAGGTCAAGGAACTGCCCGGGCGGCGGCCCGCCGGCGTTGATCACCAGGACGTCGAGCCGCCCGAACCGCCCGACAGTCGCCTCGACCAGCCTCTCGGCGGCCGCCGGGTCGGAGACGTCGGCCGGGAGCGGTAGCGCCTGGCGGCCCGTCTCCGCCCGTATCTCGGCCGCGGTCGCGGCCAGGGGCGCCTCTCCCCGGGCGCAGATGGCGACGTGCGCCCCCTCCTGCGCCAACTGCAGCGCGACGGCCCTGCCCAATCCTCTGCTCGCAGCGGTCACCAATGCGACGCTATCGTGTAATCCCAGGTCCATCAGTCCAGCTCCAATTTCAGTTGTGTGCGACCCACGCTGATGATGTCACCGGCGCTGACGACGGTGGGGCCGGTGATGCGTGTGCCGTTGAGCAACGTCCCGTTTCGGCTGCCCCGATCCTCCAACCACCACTGGCCCTCCCTCAGCGTCAAGAGCATATGCTGAGCCGAGGCGTAGGGTTCTGGAATCGAGACCGTGTTCGCCGGTGAGCGGCCGATCGAGGTGACCGGCTGCAAGGGAAAGGCGGTATCTATGGCGAGGGCCTCGTCCGCCGTTTGCAGGACGACCAGTCGCCCGCTCGGCCGGGCGATCTCGCGGCTGGTCATCGCCTGCCGCAGGTCGTGCCACAGCATCGCCAGCACCGCGGCCAGGAACGCGTAGAGCAGGACGGCGAGCAGGACGCGCAGGGCCAGCAGCAAAATGTCCATCGCTAGCCGGGCTCGATCTCCTCAGGGGCGAGCAGCGGGGTGTCCCCGTTGCCCGGCAGCGGAATGGGCGTCGGCGGGTCCTCGCCGTAGATGACCTGGACGCCCGCAAAGGATATGACGTCGCCCGAGTGCAGCACACACTCCTCGACCGGGTAGCCGTTGATGTGCGTGCCGCTGGAGCTGCCCAGGTCGTACAGCACGTACCGGCCGTACCGCAGGCGGAGTTGCGCGTGGTGACGGGAGACGCGCGAGTCCTCAATGATCATGTCGTTGTCGAGCGCACGCCCGATCGATATGACGGGCTCCAGGAGGTTCACGTGGCGACGGCCCCCCAGGACCACGAACGGTCGGCCCTGCGGCGCGAGCGTGGCTGCGGCCTCGGCATCCTCCTCGCCGGGCGCCATCTCGCGGGTCTTTTCCACTCCGACCACTTCCTCTGACGGTATCCAGCGGGCATCGACGCGCACCTCGCGAGGTCCCATACCCTCGTCGGGCATCACGTGGACAACCGGCGTGACCTCGAACGCCAGGCCGGCCTGCGCGGCCAGTTCGACCACGTGGTGGGCCAGCTCTGCCTCCAGCGCCGGCTGCTGGCCCGCCAGCGCGTCACGATCGTCCGGATGCAGGTACACCCAGTAGTGGGTCGGTGCCTGCGGCGTGCCGTCAGGGGAGAGGACCTGGTAGTCCTCCATCGCCCGCGTGAGGTGCGTGGCGACCTCCAGTGGCCGGAGCCGCCCGGCGAACAGGCGGGCGAAGGTGCCCTCGACCAGCCGCTCGGCCAGGGCTTCGAAGCGTGCGATTTTGCTCATCACGCGGCGATTATAACGCGATAGGGGATAAATGACAACTGTACCGAACCTTGCGAAGGTTACGCATAGCCCCCGCCACGCGGTATTGTGGGCCAGATAACGACCTCCCTGGCCCCAGAGCCCTCACCCAACCTTCACAAGGTTCACACCGGGCACGACCTGCGTGTCGCCATCCACGTACAGCGCGTAGAGCAGGCCCAACAGGTTGCCGTGCCCGTAGTAAAACTCTCGCCGCAACCCCAAAAAGATCTGGCCCAACGGCTCGCCGGCCAGGAAACGATCGAAGAAGCGCCTGGCCCACTCGGCGGCGAACAGCGCGGGCGTCTCACACTCGGTGCCGATGACACCGCGCGCCCCCTTCGCCATAAAGTAGGGCACGAACCCGTCGTAGAACAGCGGCGAGAGCTCGGCCGACTCGCAGGCGTTGATGAACACGAGTGGCGCGCCCGGCAGGGTCTTCCTGGGCGAGGCGAACAGGTTCAGGTCCTCCAGTGTGACGCGCTGATCCCCGCTCAGCACCAGCGTCGAATCGTCCGGCCCGCCACGCTCGGCCAGCGACTTGGAGATGGCGTGGCAGAAGAAATACAGGATTTGATCGGCGGTGGAGACGTCGGCCAGCGCCCGGGTCACCTCGTCCCCGCTCTCGCGCACGATCACCTCCACGCCGCCGGCCTGCCCGATCTGCTCCCAGTAGCTCCGCTGGCCAGCGATGAGCGGCATCCCCATCTGCCGGTCGATGTCGGCGTTGACGTTGAGGCTGACGGCCAGGCCGGGCTGGCTGTCGACCGTCGTGTCGATCACCTTCATACCGGGCTGGAGGGGGATGTGCTCGATGATGTGTTTCAGCCCCAGGAACATCTCAGGGTCGACGTCGTCCGGGTCGTACTCGTCGGCCACGTACAGCATGCCCCAGGGCAGCATGAACTGCTGGGAGAAAATCTGGATCTTGAGCGTCTCCTGCCGGGCCATCTGGCGCAGCCGATCGCCCAGCAGGTTGGCCTGCGCGTCGGCGGCCGGGCCGTAAAAGATCTGCTGGTAGAGCCGGTAGCCCGCTTTCGCCAACTGCTGCAACACGAGCCGGTCGACCTCCGGCGGGATGTCGATCCCCACCTGGTAGATGCGGGTCCGGTCGGGGCCGACGCCCAGGTGGACGATTTTCAGCAGCTCCTGGCGCACCTGGGCGATCATCTGGTCGAGCTGGGCCAGCGTGATCGGCAGCGTGGCCATCGCGCCCACCGCGCCGGACATGATGACCTGAAAACCCGCGCCGGTGTTCAGGATCGTCAGGTTCACGTCCCGCGGCTGGACGGCGAAGGCGGCGTCCACCGGGCGGCCCAGCGTATCGGCAGCCACCAGTCCGGGCTGGCCCGGCAGCCCGGTGCGGAGCTTGAGCGTCATCAGTTGGACAAAGTTGCCGTCCTTCAAAAAGAGCGCGTTGATCACGCCCTCGCCCTCGTGCTTGGGCTCGACGTCGAAACGGGCCTTGCCCTTCGAGCGGCCAGTGCGCGGCACCCGCAGCTTTTGCGGCTCGGTGTAGATCTCAAAGTCGTCGCTCTCCAGTTGGACGGTCAGCGTCACCGTTTGTTCGTCAGGCCTGAACCGGTAGCCAAAACCGCCGGCCGCCAGCGCCGTCTCGCGCGCTTCCGTGTCCACGTCAAACGCCAGCGTAACCACCTCGCCCATCCGCAGCGGCTCCGCCGGGTCGTGATCCTGGATCTCGGCGTTGATCCAGCGCTTTTCCGGCTCGATCTGTAGCTCGGGCTCAGGTGGCGGAGGCGGCTGGGAGACTTGCTTCGCGACCTCGTCTGTCAACACACCGGGCTCAAATGCCTGCGCAGGCTCACACAGCCAGTCCAGGTCCACGAACGTAATCTTGCGGACGCGGCGCCCCACCAACACACCGACGACCTGCCCCCCGGCCAGCACGACCAGCCGCCCACCCGGCGTCCTTCTGGCCAACCGCTTGGCCTCCCCGGTCTCCATATCGGCTTGTTCGACGGCATGCGCAGCCCAGGGAGCGAGCAGGCCTGGCACGTCGCGCAGCACAGCATCCAGCACCTCCGGCTGGAACTCTTCGCCGCCCCATTTCTGCAGCGCCTCAATGATCTCGCTCAGGCACAGGACGGCGCACTGGCCGCTGACCAGCCAGACGACGACGTAGGTCCAATCGTTCCCGGTTGCGGCGACCCGGTCGCGCACCTGGCGCACTGTGGCATGCTCGTCCACCACGATGAAATTACGTTCAAGCTCACATTCGGCGATCGCCATGGTCACCTCCTGGCGAGAATGCTTCCCAACTTCAATCTCCTGCACCACCCTCCTCTATCGTTCGATCACTGCAGCGAGGAATACAACAGTATTACACACCGGTTTGCATCATTATGATACCACACATCAGGGTGAATTTCAACCGCCAGCTTCGACGGGAGCAAACCTTCCCGAAAGCTTTACAAACGAACCAGGACAGCGGAAAGGCGGCTCGCAAGCGCCCCAGGCACCTCCCGGCACGCCGGTGAAGCTTTCGGGAAAGCCAGCGGACACGACGAAAATGCCACGCACCGCGTGGGTGCGTGGCATCGACTGGACGTAATCCAGGCTGGCGGTCAGGCGGGACCGACGGGCATCTGTTCGATCCACTGCCTTGCCGTGCGGCGGCGGAGGCACACCGGGCACAGGCCCCACACGTCCGCCGCCTCGGGCAACATCTCCTGGAGGAACGCGGTCGGCTCGGGCGCAAAGAAGCGCCCGCAGTCCGGACAGGCGTGCAGTTCGACCGTCGTGTTCCAGGTTCGGAGGATGCGCTGGTTGCCCCGGTCCTCGACCTCGATCGCGCCGGTGGGGCAGATCTCGGCGCACGCCCCGCAGCCGATGCAGGCGTCGGAGTGCACGTCGAAGGGCGTGTCCACCCGGCGCTCCATTCCCCGCCCGACGAAAGAGATGGCGGCTGCGCCGATCGCCTCGCGGCATACGCGCACGCACAGCCCGCACAACATGCACAGCTCGTCGGCCCGCTCGGGTGGCGGCGCGCCGAAACGGGACCCGGTCACGCCCTCCCGGGCGGCCAGCTCGCGGATCACGTCGGACTGCGGGCAGCGGCTGAGCAGAAACTCGAGCGCCAACTGGCGGGCGGCCACCGCCTCCGGGGCGTCGGTCTCCACCGCCACCCCCTCCTCCACCGGGTAGGCGCAGGAGGCGACGAGCGCATGGTTTGGCTCGGTGATCGCGACCATGCACAGCCGGCACGCGCCGAAGGGGGCCAGCCCCTCGTGGTAGCAGAGCGTGGGCAACTCCACGCCAGCGGCACGCACCGCCTGCAACAGCGTCGCGTCGGCAGACACGCTGGTGGGACACCCGTTCACGGTTAGGTTGACCATCGGCATCACCTCGCCATCTCGACGGTTTCGACGATCCGCTCGGGCCGGGGCTCTGGCGGCACCTCCATCTCCTCCAGCCATTCCAGGTCACAGCGCAGGCAGCGTTTGCACTCCTCCTGGACCGCGTGCGC
>DATKTN010000304.1:0-2189 GCA_035531135.1 Anaerolineae bacterium | reverse complement strand
AGGGAGGGCCAACCCTGAACGACGTGACGGTGGAGGATGCGCTGGCCGCCGGCCTGGATCAAGTGGCGGAGGTCGTCAGCAATGGCACAGATGCCCCGGGCACGATCCTGGCCCGTTGCTCGGAAGAGTTCCGGCGGCTCTATGACGAAGCCAAGTTGGTCATTGCCAAGGGGCAGGGCAACTATGAGACGTTGAGCGAAGAGGGGCCAAAGGTGTTCTTCCTGTTGCAGGCCAAATGCCCAGTCATGGCCCGTGACGCAGGCGTACCGGTCGGGAGCATCGTGCTCAAGCGAGGATAGACAGGACGAGTGGGACGGACTGGTTTCCGTTTCTTCGATCTCGAGTACCCTCGGCAGGATTTGAACCTGCGGCCTTCTGGTCCGCAACCAGACGCTCTATCCACTGAGCCACGAGGGCAAACATTCTCCCCTCCCTCCCAGGGAGGGGGCGGGGGAGGGTGGATCTCGGCAAACCGACCACTCCCGCCCAACTCTCCCCCTCGCAGGGGAGGGCTGAACGGTTACCGAGTATCCAGAACCTGGCGGGGAGGCAGGGATTCGAACCCTGGGTGGAGTTATTAGCCCCACAACCGCTTAGCAGGCGGCCCCAATCGTCCACTCTGGCACCTCCCCGGGACTGCCGTGATGGTGTTTTCACACCCCACACCATCGCGCTGCATTATACACCATCATCCCCCCACGCGCAAATACTGGATGCGCCCCCCGCCTCCATTGCTCGCAGCCCTCGTCCCGAGGGCGTGTTATGTCGAGCACCCTTGCGCATAGGAGCACCTCGTATTGTACCCAGGTACAGGCGCAATCTCGGTCGCGGGCACGATGACAAACGCGCCCCACTCTGGTATAATGTGATAAAGCGTGGGGAGATGTTGAGATGACCTATGGTACTGGCGCATGGATAGCTGTTACAGCGGGGGCAGCCGCAAAACGTCGCCAAATGCTGCTCGAGGAGGAAGAAGACATGACCCAATACACACAGGACGACCTCACGAATGATTGGGAGTTCAAGATCGTTCGATCCGACACTTCCGTCTTTCGCAAAGCGGAGGTGCTGAGCAAATTGATCGAAGAGGAAGCCCAGGCCGGCTGGGTTATGCTGGAGAAACTCGACGACAGCCGGGTGCGCTTCAAGCGCCCGCGCAGTGCCCGTGCCAGAGACACCTATCTCCCGGACGGCGTGGACCCGTACCGCACGCGATACGGCGTTCTCTCCGCCCCGTTTGCAGTGGGGGTAGGAGTGGCTATCGCGGGGCTCCTGGTGCTGGCACTTGTCGTGTTGGGCTCTTCGCAGGCAGGTGGCAGCGACGCACAGATCCCGTGGATCGGGATTTCCACGGTGATCCCCTTGATCTTCGTCGTGCTGGGCTTTGTGGTGTTCTTCATTCGAAGACGGAAGTAGCTTTGCCGGATTTCCCTATCATCGACCTCCACTGCCACCTCGAAGGGAGCATCGACCCCCACAGGTCGTACGCGATCCTCCACCGCGCCGGTCACCCGCTGGCACGGGAGCGGGAACCATTCTTCCAGCGCGTCACCGCCTTCGAACCGGGATGGGCTGGGTTCAACGCCGCCGTCCATCTCCTGGACCGGTGCATGATGGACCGGGCGACGGTGATCGAGGTCGTGGCCGACGTCGTGGCGCGGGCCGCCGAGCAGAACGTCAAGATCCTGGAGCCGACGTTCGCGCCCGCCGAGTTCAAGTGGCAGGAGAACGCTTCCGGGGATTTCCGGCCTTTCACGGAGGCGGTGATCGCCGGCGTGGAGAAGGGTGCGCACAACCGCGACATCGCCGTGGGCCTGCGGATGCTCATCCTCCCCCGCCACCTGGCGGACGCGTCTATCGAGACCTACGGCGACGTCAGGGAGCACGTGGCGGCATACCGCCAGCACATCGTCGGCATCGACGTCTGCACGCTGGACCGGCTGGGCCCGGAGCGGCACGACCCACGCCGGCTGCGGGAGTTGTGCGAGTTCGTCAAAGCATCGGGCCTCCACCTGAGCGCGCACGCCGGCGAGTTCTTCGACGCCGATCCGGTGGCGCGGGCGCTAGACCTGGGCGTCGAGAGGATCGGGCACGGCATCCAGATCGCCGCCGACGAGGAGGTATTGGAGCGGGTCAAGGCCCACGGGGTGACGCTCGAGGTGTGCCCGATCAGCAACTACCGGACCGGG
>DATKTN010000303.1:0-2319 GCA_035531135.1 Anaerolineae bacterium | reverse complement strand
GGCCCGGCCATCTGCGAGCACTTCCGCCACGCTCGCGTCGTCGACGACGCGGCCTTCGCCAACGCGCTGGGCTACTATCGCTACTCCCAGCGCGTCTTTGCACAATGATTGTGCAGACCGCTTTGCACAATCATTGCACAGAACGGTTGAAACGAGGACGCGATGGGATACTACCGGCTTCACGTTCAGCTCAACGAAGAAGATCCAGAAGACAGCACCGTCATCGCGGCACTGGAAGACCTGGGCGAGCGTGGCAAATCGCGCTGGGTCCGTCGCGTCCTCTTCGAAGCCGTCACACAGCCTGCCCGCGCCGACATCATGGCTGAACTCCAAGCCATCAAAGTCGCCGTCGAGCGGCTGGAAACCAGGGGCATAGCACTCGCCCATCCCACCGCCGCAGACGCCGAGGAGCCCGCGGCCGCAGCCCGCAACCTGGACAACATGCTCGACCGTCTGGCACAGTGGAAATAAGGAAGCAACGATGAACCTGGAACAAGCCCGCAAAATTGGAATGGAAGTCGTCGAGGCCATGGCCCCGGCCTGCGATCGCATCGTCATCGCCGGCAGCGTCCGCCGTGGCAAGCCCACGCCCAAGGACATCGAGATCATCTACGTCCCACGGCTGATCCCGACCCGAATAGATCTATTCACGACGAATCACATCCCTGCTACGGGCGCTCTCGTCGAGGACCTGGTCCGGCGTCACTTCTGGCAGTTCGACGATCAAGTCAAACGCAACGGCCCGTGCTACAAGCGGATGGTCCGTTACACGATCCCGCCGATTACCAGCATACAAGATTGGTCAAATGACGACGAGGAACGGATCGTGATCGAGCTCTTCTGCGCCGATCGCGACAACTGGGGTTACATCCTGGCCCTGCGCACCGGGCCGGGCGAATTTAACAAAATCTGGGCCGCTAAACCCTGGAATATGGGATGCCTACCGAGTGATGTCGCTCTGAAAGACGGCTACCTGTGGCGCCGGGGCAGACCGGTGCCCACCCCCACCGAAGAAGAGTTCTTCGCCCAGATCGGCATTCCCTGCTGGCCACCCGCCGAGCGCTCCGCCATCCGCCTGGCCCAATTTCTGCTCGAACGCAGGGCCAGATCAGGTAAACCACATACTGAGACGTGAGGAGGGGAAATGAGTGAGTTTTTGGACACGGGGATTGTGTTGACGGGGTTCGGGGCATTGATCGCGATTGTGGCAGGGATGGAGGATGTAGGGCTGGAGTTGGCGGGGTTGGCGGTGGCACTGATGGCGGGGCGGGTGGTGTGGCGATGGTGGCGGGGGGGACGAGGTTGACACGGATCGGGAGGATGAATTAGTTTAGCGGAGTTATCTTCAGATCTGACAAAGAGACATTATCGGAAGTAGGAACAGCATGTACACTGGCACTGATCGAAACATCCAATTCACCGCCGGGCTCCTGCAGGCCGCGCTGGCCACCCGCAACGTCGAGGCCATCGTCTCGCCCGTCTTCGATGGCCCGCAGCTCCAGACCTATGCCATCAATCTGGCGCTAGGCGTCAAGCCCGAGATCGTCGAAGGCCTCGCCGGCGCGCTGGCCATCACCGCCGGTGCCGGATCCTGCCGCGTCGCCCGCGACCAGGGCCGGCTCCTCGTCGAGATCCCCAAGCCGCCCAAGGACCGCAAGATCCTGACGGCCAATCGCCTCCTGCGCATCAAGAACGAATCTACCTGGTGCGTTCCCCTGGGCGTCGGCACCACCGGCCAGGTCGTCTGGTACGACCTCGCCGACGAACGGATGTGCCACGTCCTCCTCGGTGGGACCACCCGCTCGGGAAAGACTAACTTATTGCGCTGGATGCTCTTCCGCCTTCTGCTGCATAACCCGGCTCGAGATCTCCAATTGCTCCTCCTGGATCCGAAGGGCTCCGAGCTCCAGCCGTTTGCGCACGTCCGGCACCTGCTCCATCCTCCCGAGCACGAGGTCGACGAGATCGTCAAGAGCCTGATGTGGGTCGATCGCACCATGAAGGAACGGGCCATCGCCGGCATCCGTCGCCCGTGCATCCTGGTCGTCATCGACGAGATCCGCAACCTGGTCCGCAGTAACCGCCAGGTGACCGGGCTCGTCAACTCCATCGCCGAGATGGGCGCTGGCGAGGGCATCCACCTATTCTGCACGACCCAGCAGCCCGGGGCCAAAGCCCTGGGCGAGGCCATCGCCAACTTCCCGTGCCGGCTCCTAGGCCGCGTCTCCAGCCGCACGCTCGAATACGGCGCTGCCGGCCGCGCTCGCTCCCAGGCCGGCGAGCTCCTGGGCCGGGGCGACATCCTGCGCATCACCGACA
>DATKTN010000302.1:0-4774 GCA_035531135.1 Anaerolineae bacterium | reverse complement strand
CAGGTGCGGGGCAGGTGCAGATCGTGGATGTCTCAGTAGCAGGACCAACGGATGAAATCGAGCCGGACGCAGCCGCTTTTATCGGTCAACGTCCCTATGCCGCTGCTTCCACGTGGCGACGGTGGTCGTCCTGCGTTCAGTGTGGCACCTGCCTGCCTCTCGATAAACACCAAGATGCCCCCTGCGCCAGAACACGCCGGCCCAGACCTACCGTCTGGCGAAGGAGTGCCTTATGCACGACTTAAAACGAGTCACGCGCCTATCGTAGCACACGTGTGTGGACATGGGGTGAAAAGAAGCTGAGATATTTCCTGGAATGCACAATTCGATCGATGACGAAGGACGGAGAACGGATGACAGATGACGAGTCTGATGCCTTCGTCATCCGTCCTACGGTCGGCCTCACCACGGCAGGTTGTCCAGGTCGGCGTTCCCGCCGCTCAGCACGACGCCGACCCGGTCGACCCCCTCGACCGCCCTGAACTCTTCCGCAAGCACCGCCGCGACCGCGACCGCCGCGCTCGGCTCGATCAGCAGCTTGGCCCGCTCCCACGCCAGCCGCATCGCGGCGACGATCTCCTCCTCGCTCACGGTGACCACGCGCTCGACGTGATCCCGGATGATCGGCCACGTTAGCTCGCCGAGGCTCGTCAGCAGGCCGTCCGCGATCGTGTCCGGCCCTGTCTGGGGGATCAGCTTCCCGGCCGCCACCGACCGCGCCGCGTCGTCCGCGCCCAGCGGCTCGGCGGCAAACACCCGGACCGCAGGATCGAGTCCCTTCGCCGCGACGCAGATGCCGGAGAGCAAGCCCCCACCGCCGACCGGGGCGACGATCGCGTCGAGCTGCGGGACCTGCTCCAATAGCTCCAGCGCGGCCGTCCCCTGCCCGGCGATGATGTCCGGATGGTCGTACGGGTGGATGAACGTCGCGCCCGTCTCGGCGATCACCGCCCCGGCCGTCGTCTCCCGCGCCTCAAGCGTCGGCTCGCACGCGACGACGCGCCCGCCGTACCCCTCGACCGCGCGGCGCTTGACCGCCAGCGCGTTAGAGGGCATGACAATGTGGGCGTCGATCCCACGCATCCGCGCCGCCAGCGCCACCGCCTGCGCGTGGTTGCCCGAGCTGTGCGTCACGACGCCCCGGGCGGCGAGCTCGTCCGGCAGCTTTGTCACGGCGTTGCACGCGCCGCGGAACTTGAACGCGCCCACCTTCTGCAGGTGCTCGCACTTGAAAAACACGCGCCGCCCGGCGATCCGGTCGATCGTCGCGCACGTCGCCACCGGCGTCCGGTGGGCCAGGCCCGCGATCCATCGCGCGGCGGCGCGGACGTCCTGTAGGTCAGCAGCGTAAGTCGTCATCGGCTCGCTGGTGCCCTTTCATCATTAAACCTTGCGAAGGTTCCACGAAAGCCTCACAGCCGAAAGCCCGTCGTCTGACAAGAATACTGCGGCAGCGAGGGCTATGTGTAACCTTCGCAAGGTTTCGCTCTATCCCAGAAGGGTGCGCAGCCAGGCGTGAATCGGCACCATATCCCGGAACCGCTCGAAGCAGTAATCCAGGCACTCCTGCGTGAACAGTTCCTCGGGGACGTCGCTCTCGATCGACGCCGACAGCCCGTTGTGGAGCAGGTAATCCGCGTTCTCGTGCGCCGCACCGTACCCCCGGGGGACCCGCTTATAGTACCGTCCGCCGACCTCGTACGGCCCGCGGGCGGCGACCTGCGCCACCGCCCGGACCAGCGCCGGGCCGTGGTCGGGATCGACCACCGCGTCGCGATACACCTCCAGCAGCGGCCGGGGGAACACGTGGACCCCCGCGGCGAGCATCAGCCGGGGCGGCTCCAGGTGGAAGTAGAACCCCGAGTTCTCTGTCTTCTTTCGTGTCCCTTCCCAGAAAAAAATGCCCAGGAACGTCTTGTAGGGCGTCTTGTCCTTGCTGAAGCGCGTGTCCCGGTAGATGCGAAAGATCGACCCACCTCCGGTCGTGCGCGTGTCGACGACGACGTCTGGTGCCAGCGCCCGCAACCGCTCGCCCATCGCCCGCACAAAGTCCTGGGCCGGCGCGATCACGTACTCCCTGTACACGTCCTTGTGCTCGTTGAACCAGGCCCGGCTGTTGTTGTAGGCCAGATCCTCGTAGAACGCGACCAGCGCTCGAGGAAACCCGTGGAATGGGAACCCGTCCGACATGCGTCACCTCCTACCCGCGATTATAAATGAACCAGGGCGCTTGTACAAATGGGACAGAATGGAGAATGGAGAATGGAGAATGGAGAGGAAATCGTCCGTCTGTAAGAATGCTCAAGTCCCCATCCGCCGGGGCGTGCCATGCAGGCTCAGACCCTAAGGGTTTTCCGAAACCCTTAGGGTCTTGGGCTGCACGAACGCGTCGCCATCCACACCCACCTGGAGCGCGTAGACGTCCGGCATCGTCAGCGACCGCCAGAACGCGAAATCGACGCCCACGTCGCCCGCACCGCCGCGAAAAAGTCATCGACCGCGCCGTCGCACAGCTTGCGCTCGCGCAGGCCGGGCACGACGTGGACCGGCAGCCCCAGCCGGGCCGCCAGCGGCGCGACCGTCTCCCACGCGCGGCGGGCGGGGCTCGCGTAGATCGCCGCGATTGGAAACCCGCCCAGCACGTCCGCCACCCGCTCCGCGTCCGCCCGCCCCCGCGCCGAAAGCGGCCGGTTCTCGTCGGGCGTCCAGCCCGCGTGCTCCTGCAGAACGGTCAGACCCTAAGGGGCCATGCTACACCGGCCAGATCAATGGCACGAGAAGGATAGCGATGACATAGATCAGCACCGTCAGCAACGAGCCGACCTTGACGAAATCCACGAAGCGGTAGCGGCCTGGGCCATAGACCATCAGGCAGGCCGGCTCCAGCGGCGTGATGAAGGAGCAACTGGCACCCACCGCGATCATGGCCGCGAAGGTGCGGGGGTTCAGGCCCAACTGCAGGGCGGTCTGGAGCGCGACGGGCACGACGACGACGGCGGCCGCCTGGTTCGACATCGGCTGCGTCAGCGCCAGCGTCAGCGCAAAGAACGCGGACAGCAGCCACGTCGCGTGGCCCTGCCCGGTGATGGCCGCGATCCGGGATGCCAGGAACCTGGCCGTCCCGGTGTACTCCATCGCGCTGCCGATGGCCAGCATGCTGCCGATCACGATGATCGCCTTCCACTCGACCTCGCGGTAGGCCCGGTCCGGGCGGATACAGCGCGTCAAAAAGACCGCCAGTGTCCCCAGGACGACCGCCACCGGCAGCGAGAGCACGTTGAGCGCCGCCAGCAGGAGCACGCCGGCAAAGATGGCGATCGCCACCGGCGCGCGCCGCAGGTTCGGACGCGTGTAGGCCACGGTGCTGAGAACGTGGAAGACGTTGTTTTCGTCCAGTACTGCGATGTTCGCGCGGTGCCCCTGGACGAGCAGTTGATCGCCGGTTCGCAGCCAGGTCTGGCTCAGCTTGCGGTAGATGTTTTCGCCGCGCCGGTTGATCCCCAGCACCTGCAGCCCGTACCGCTGCCGGAAGCGCGACGACTTCAAGGTGCGCCCGATGAGGGGCGACCGGGGCAGGAGGATGACTTCGACCAGCCGCGTGTCCTCCTCCTGGAGGCGGGGGTCGGAGAGCTCCACGTCAGCCTTGATCGCGATACCGGCGGCGTCCTTGATCTTGAGGATCTGGTCGTGCTGCCCCTTGACCAGCAGTTCGTCCCCCGCTTCCAACTGGAGCTTGGCCCGTGGTGCCAGGTAGTTGTTCTCACCACGCAGTACCCGCAGCACGGTCAGGTCCATGTCCCGCCCGAGGCCGGACTCTGACAGCGTCCTCCCGATGAGCGGCGAATCGGGAAGGATCAGGACCTCGGTAAGGTACGGCCGGATGCCGAACGGTTCGCTCGATTCGTCGGCGTCACCGCGCTCCGGGATCAACTGTCGCCCCACCAGGAGCATGTAGGCCAATCCCACGACGGCGATGGGTATCCCCACCGGCGTCAGCTCGAACATCCCCAGCGGATCCAGGTCGTAGAGCGTCATCAGGCCGCTGATGACGATGTTGGTCGAGGAACTCACGAGCGTCACCGAGCTGGCCAGGATGGCGGAGAACGCCAGGGGCATGAGGAGTTTCGACGCGCTCGTCCGTGTCCGCCGGGCCAGGCCCAGCGTGATGGGCACGAACAGCGCCGTCGTGGCGGTGTTGCTGATGAACGCGCTCAGCGTCGCCGCTGCGACCATGATCACAACGAGCAGCCGGTCGGTGTCATCGCCGGTGAGACGCAGGATGGTCCGTCCGGCCATGTCTACCACGCCAGTGTGCACCAGCGCGGCGGTGAGGACGAGCAGGCCAAAGATCATCACCACCGTGTCGCTGCCGAACCCGGCGAACGCCTGTTCGGGCGGCAGCAGGCCGGTGAGGATGAGGGTCAACAGGATGCCTATCCCGATCACGTCGGCCGGCAGTCGCTCCAGCGAGAAGAGCACCACCGCGACGGCGACGATAAAGAGGAGCAGCGCGATTTGTGGGGTCATCAGGCAGTTGGGGCTTCACCGAAGCCCGCCAGCATGCGCTGTCACATCTCGGCCGGGTCGCAGCCACCTTCCCCCATCTGGGCCATCGTGTTCTGCATCATTCTGGGCATCATCTGCGCCATCATTTGAGACATCATCCTGGGGATAGCCCTCGTGGCGAGCGCCACGACGAGCCCACCCGCGATCGCACCGAGCACAAGAGCCAGTACGACCCGTCCCCTGCCTTGAGAGCCTGTGTTGTACATAT
>DATKTN010000301.1:0-19524 GCA_035531135.1 Anaerolineae bacterium | reverse complement strand
ACATTCGACCTGCCCTGAGGAATCGTAGGGCGCAGCGACGCTGCGCCCTACGATTTTTGACGGTCGCTTTTTCGCTACTTTAGCAGCCGGTTCACTTCCTTCACGAGCCGCTCCGGAGCGACCGGCTTGGTCAGGAAGGTGTCCAGGTGGACATGTTCATCGGTGGGTAACAGCTCGGCGTAGTCGGTGTTGGCGATGGAGGTGATCATGACGATGGGAATCTGCCTGTACTCGGCGTGCTCGCTCAACTCCTGTGAGACCGAGAGGCCATCCAGAAACGTGTCCATGATCACGTCCAGGACGATCAGGTCCGGCGTGTCCTCAGCGATCTTGGCCAACGCCTCGCCGCCGCCGGCAGCGCTGACGATCGTATGCCCTTCCCGTTCAAGCACAATCCGGGCAAACTCGACAAAATCAGGATCATCGTCAGCAACCAGTATCTTGGCCATACTCCTATGCCTCCTTGCATCGTTTGTACTGGATATGATGTTCGTATTCGTCACGAAAGTGCTTCAGCGACGAAAGCACGGGATTGACGGCTGCATCGCCCATGGGGCACAACGTGTGCCCAAAGATGCCGGCGCTGATCGTCTCCAACAGGTCGAGATCGTCAGGTTTACCCTTCCCCTTCACGATCCGGGTCAGCACTTCTTTCAGACGGCGCGTGCCCATACGGCAGGGCGTGCACTGGCCGCACGACTCGTGCGCGAAAAAGTCCATCAGCCGCCGGGCTACCTCCACCATGCAGGTGCCCTCCTCGATCACGACGACCGCCCCCGTCCCCAGCATCGAGCCGACCTCGACAAGTGACTCAAAGTCCATGGGAATGTCCAGGTGCTCAGGGGTCAACATCGGTGTGGAGGCTCCGCCGGGGATGACCGCCTTGAGCGGGCGATCCCCCCGCATCCCCCCCGCGTGTTCTTCGATGATCGTGCGCAACGGCGTGCCCAACGGCACTTCATAATTGCCCGGCCGCCGCACATGCCCGCTGACGCAGAAGAGCTTGGGGCCCGTGCTTCGCTCCGTCCCAATCGACCGATACCAATCCGCGCCATTGTTGACGATGTGCGGCACGTTCGCCAACGTCTCTACGTTATGCACCAGCGTGGGTTCGTTCCAGAGACCTATCTGTGCCGGGTAGGGCGGCTTCATGCGCGGCTCGCCCCGCTTGCCCTCCAGCGAATTGATCAGCGCGGTCTCTTCGCCGCAGATGTAGGCCCCCGCGCCCCGGTGGACCGACAGATCCAGGTCGAAGCCACTGTCCAGGATGTCTTTGCCCAGGAAGCCGTGCGCGTAGGCCTCCTCAATCGCCTTGATCCAGCGCTTGACCCCCAGGAAGAACTCGCCCCGGATGTAGACGAAGGCACGGTGCGCGCCGACCGCGTAGGACGCGATGATGACGCCCTCGACGATCGAATGGGGGTCATGCTCCACCAGCAGGCGGTCCTTGAACGTCCCCGGCTCCCCCTCGTCCGTGTTGACGCACACGTACTTGGTGACCGGTTCCTTGGGCATAAAGCCCCACTTGAGGCCAGCCGGAAAGCCCGCGCCACCGCGTCCGCGCAGCCCAGAGTCCTTTACTATGGCGGTCAATTCGTCGGGGGGCATCTTGAGAGCTTTGCGCAAGGCAGTGTACCCCCCCCGCTTCAGATAGACCGCGATGTGCTCCGAGTTGGGGACGCCCACGTTACGTGTCAGGATCGGTTCAAAGCTGCCCATCGCTCTGCCCTCACTTTCAGTTGATCGATCAACACGTCCACCTTTTCGGCCGTGAGATTCTCGTACAGTTCGTCGTTCACGCGCATCGCAGGGGCGGTGCCGCACGAGGCCAGACACTGCACGGTCTGCAACGTGAACAATCCATCCGGGGTTGTTTCGCCAGGCTTGACCCCCAGCTTCTGCTCCAGATAGTCCACCAGCCGTTCGGCGCCACCGACCAAGTAACAGCTCAATCCTGTGCAGACCTGAATCACGTACTGACCTACAGGCTCGGTGCGAAAAAGCGTGTAAAAACTGGCGGTGCTATACACCTCTGCCTCTGGCACGTCCAACCGCTCGGCAACCCGCTTGAGTGCCTCAGGAGTCAGATAACCCTCCTGCTCCTGGGCAATGTAGAGTGCCGTGAGCAAGCGCGATCGCTTGGCGGGGTCAAGAACGTACGCATCTGTTGCCATTCACTTTCCCCCTTTCTGCTAGGTAGAAACCAATCTGGGTCAGCAACTCTTCTAGTGAGATAGACGTTCTACGCCACTTCTACCTTGACTGCACACACCTTATATTCGGGGATCTTCCCAATGGGATCCAACGCGGCGATGGTCAGCTTGTTGGCCGCTGCCTCGGCAAAGTGCCAGGGCATGAAGACGACGCCGGGCTCGGTCCTTTCGCCGACCAGCGCCTTGACCTGGACCTCGCCGCGCCGCGATGAGACCTTCACCACGTTCCCGTCGGCGATGCCCAGCCTGGACGCATCCTTGGCGTTGAGCTCCACGACCGCCTCCGGATAGATGGCTTCCAGCCCCTCCGAACGGCGGGTCATTGAGCCGGTGTGGAAGTGATACAACACCCGGCCGGTGGTGAAAATGAACGGGTACTCCTCGTCGGGCTCCTCGGCCGGCGGCTGCCAGTCGACGGCACTGAAATGTCCCAGCCCACGGCTGAACTTGGCCACGTGCAGGATCGGTGTGCCGGGATGCTCCTTGTCCGGGCACGGCCACTGCAAACCTTTGTCGCCGATGCGGTCGTGCGTGATCCCGCCGTAGATAGGCGTCAGGCTGGCAATCTCCTCCATAATCTCGCGCGGCGACTCATAGGTCAGCCCATCGTACCCCATACGGCGGGCGACCTCACCGATGATCCACCAATCGGGCTTGGCCTCGCCAGGAGCGGGGACTGCCGGGCGCACGAACTGAACCCGCCGCTCAGAGTTGGTAAACGTGCCCAGCTTCTCGGCCCAACTCGGGCCAGGGAGCACCACGTCGGCCAGCGCGGCCGTCTCGGTGAGAAAGATGTCCTGCACGACCAGGAAATCCAGGCTGCGCAGGCAGTGCTCCGCGTGGTTCAGGTCAGGGTCGGAGATCATGGGGTTCTCGCCCAGGACGAAAAGCCCCTTGAAGGTGCCTGCTTCGGCGCCGTTCATCATCTCCATCACCGTCAGCCCGACCTTGTCGTCCATCCCGGTCACACCCCAGGCCTGCTCGAACTTGAGCACGACGTCTTCCGAGGTCACCCTCTGATAGCCGGGGAAGACGTTGGGCAGCGCACCCATGTCGCACGCCCCCTGGACGTTGTTCTGACCACGGAGCGGGTTGACGCCGCCACCCGGCACACCCATGTTGCCCAGCAGCATCTGCAGATTGGCGCAGGAGAGCACGTTTTGGTGGCCGGTCGTGTGCTGGGTGATGCCCATGGCATAGAGCAGCGCCCCTGGACGGTTTTCGGCCATCATGTGTGCGGCCTCGACGATCTCCTCGGGCATGACGCCACATATCTGCGCCGCCCGCTCAGGGGGATATTCCATCACCGTCGCCTTCAGTTCCTCGAACCCCTCGGTGCGCTCAGCGACGAACTCCTTGTCGTAGAGCTCCTCAGCGATGATGACGTGCATGATGCCGTTGAGCAGGGCGATGTCTGTGCCCGGCTTCTGGGGGATGTGGAGTGTGGCAAACTCGGTGATGGGGATGGAGCGCGGGTCGCAGACGATGAGCTTGGCACCGCGCTGCTTCACCGCCTGCCGGATGCGCATACCCAACACCGGATGGTTCTCCGTCGTGTTGGAACCAATGATAAAGTAGACCTGCGCGTCGTTGGCGATGTCGTCGAACGAGTTGGTCATCGCGCCAGAGCCAAATGCTGTGACCAGACCGGTCACGGTGACGCTGTGTCAGAGACGGGCACAGTGGTCGACGTTATTGGTCCCCATCACCGCCCGGACGAACTTTTGCATCACAAAGTTCTCCTCGTTGGTGCACTTGGCGGAGGACAGGACACCGAGTGCGCCAGGACCATACTGCTCCTTGATCTCCCCGAACCTGGATGCCACAAAGTCGAGCGCCTCGTCCCACGTGACCTCCTCAAACTCGCCACCCTTCTCCCGGCGGATCATCGGCCTGGTCAGCCGGTCGGGGTGGTGGACAAAGTCCCACCCAAAGCGCCCTTTGACGCAGATCCAGCCGTGGTTGGCCGGCGCATTCCACTTGGACGTCACGTCGACGATGCGCCCGTCTTTGACGATCAGATAGAACTGGCAGCCCACCCCACAGTAGGTGCAGGTAGTCGCCACCTGGGTGAACTCCCAGGGGCGCCCCCGATGCTGGCGCATCTTGGGCACCAGCGCACCCGTCGGGCAGAGCTCCACGCACATCCCGCAGAACTCGCACACGCTGTCCTGCATCAAGCCGTCGAATGGGGTGCCGATCTTGGTCTCAAACCCACGCTGGATGACGCCGATCGCCTCGACGCCGTTGAGCTCGTCGCAGGCGCGGACGCAGCGCCGGCACAGAATGCACTTGTTGTAGTCGCGGATATAAAAGGGGTTGGACTCGTCAATCTCGTACTCGTGCTGCACACCCGGGAAGCGCGTCTGCTGGATGCCATATTCATAGGCCAGATCCTGCAGCTCGCAATTGCCGGTCTGCTCACACGTCATGCAGTCCAGCGGGTGGTCGGAGAGGATCAACTCCAACACAAAACGCCGCGCCTCCTCCACCTTCGGCGAGTGGGTCCAGACCTCCATCCCCTCCGTCACCTGAAAGGTGCAGGCCGGTTGCAGGGTCCTCTGCCTGGCCACTTCCACCAGACACAAACGACAGGCACCAATAGGCTTCAGAGCTGGATGGTGACACAGAGTTGGAATTTTGATGCCAGCCGATTCGGCCACTTCCAGGATCGTCTGTCCGGCCTGGGCCTCGATCTTCTGACCGTTGATGGTGACGTTCACCTTATTCATCGATCGTTTTTCCTCCTTCTTGCTTCTTGCTTGATCTGGAGGGAGCCTCTTCAGGGCTCCCATACTTGCCCAAGACTTCGCTCACAGCGAAGGTGTCGTTGCGTTGAAGCTCGATCTCCGCTTCCCCGTCCATCCAATCGTGGGCGGTAGTTGGGGGAGAGATCCAAAGAGCCCCAGACAAGAACGGCCGAATTGAAAAGAGCAAAGCCCTACATGCCGGAACACAACCACGAGAGACTTGGCTTTCGGCCTGGAGGCTCAGCCTCGCGCGACCCGGGGTTTCCCAACGATCGCATACGCCCGTAACGATCAAAACATGCTGGATGCTCCTCCTCAGGAGCAAAATCACACCTGAGATGAGTCACACCCAAACATGGATTGTATCATCTTTGGCTGGAGTAGTCAAAAATCAAATGTCACATAAAACCACGCGACTTGTCAACTAACAGCAGAAGCAAGCGTGCAGATACACAGCAATCTCAGCCGGTTCTTTTCCTGCATTTTCTTCCAAGCATTCGCCACACGCAATCGGACGGAGCCAAAGTCGAATGACTTTGGCTCCGTCCGTGCCATTCCAGTCGTTTTACTCGTTACGACCCCGCAGAGCGGTTGCCGTAGAGCCACCAGTATATGAAACCGACAAAGAACGCGCCGCCGACGATGTTCCCCAACGTCACCGGGATCAGGTTGGTGACAAAGAACTGGCCCCAGCTCACCTGCGCGCCGTAAAAGATGCCCAGCGGGATGAAGAACATGTTCGCGATGCTGTGCTCGAACCCCAGCGCCACGAACGCCATGATCGGCCACCAGATGCCCCAGATCTTGCCCGCGATGTCGTCCGACGACACCGCCAGCCACACCGCCAGGCACACCAACCAGTTGCACCCCACACCCTTGAAGAACAGCGGCACGAACCCCTGGCTCACCTTCCCCGACGCGATCCCCTGCACCGCCGTCAGATTCGGCTCTGCGGCACACTGGTTCGTCAGGTAGGCCAGGAAGAACGCCACGAAGAGCGACCCCACCAAGTTGCCGACGTAGGCCAGCACCCAGTTGCGCAGCAACCCGCCCCACGTCGCCTTGCCCGACATGACGGCGGGGATGGTGCAGGCGGTGTTGCCGGTGAAGAGCTCCGCGCCCGCGATGACGACCAGCATCAGGCCGACGGGGAAGACGCCGCCGAACATGAACTTGCCGAATCCACCGCCGAGCGTCTCTGTGTTGATACCTTTACCAACGATGATGGCCAGCAGGCCTCCGAAGGCGATGAACGCGCCGGCGAGGAAACCCAGGACGAGCAGCTTGTCCCAGGGCAGATTGGCCTTGGCGCAACCGACACCCTCAATCGTGCAGGCTGTATCCTTAGGTGACTTGAAAGACATGGCTGTACACTCTCCTTTTTCCCAAAATGTGGATTTGAACTCGTGCAGGCTTTTGTGGATCCTTCTGTGGATCAGCGACTAATCAGTGTTAGATAGATGGCCTCCTTTCGGTGCATGCGTCGCAGAGTATACCCCACAACCTGAGGAGCAGGTTCGTTCGCTCCCGACCCGACTTGTGCCGACGTACCGCTGAGGCACTATATACCAGACATGCGGGATAAGGTCAAGTGAATCGTCTTATCTCTTCTCGCAGCCAGGCCAGCCAGGGATCCAGTCCCTCACCGGTCTTGCAGGAGAGAGGAAAGAAAGCCAGGCCAGGGTTGAGCGCCTCTACCCCCCGGTGGAAATAGTCCACGTCAAACTCGAAGGCCGCCAACACGTCCATCTTGTTCAACACCAGCGCATCCACGCCACGGTACATCACGGGATATTTGTACGGCTTGTCGTCACCCTCCGGCACGCTGGCGATGAGGACGCTGCGGTGCACACCCAGTTTGAAGCTGGCGGGACAGACCAGGTTACCGACGTTTTCGACGATGAGCAGGCCCAACTCTGCCAGCGGGAGTTGGTCCATCGCGCTCTGAAACATCGCAGCGTCCAGGTGGCAGGTACCGCCGGTGTTGATCTGGACGGCGGGAATGCCCAGCGCGGCGATCCGGTCGGCGTCCAACGTGGTGGCGATGTCGCCGTCCACCGCGCCCATGCGGAACTCGTCCCGCAGCGCTTCTACCGTACGTGTGATCAGGCTGGTCTTGCCAGCGCCTGGGGAGGCCATCACGTTGACGGCAAAGATCCCGGCCTCGTCCAGCCGGGCCCGGTTCGCGGCGGCCAACTGGTCGTTGGCGCTCATGATCTGTTCGACGACAGGCACCCGCACAGTCATACGCACTCACTCGACCTCGATGCTCTCCAACCGGAAATCGTCGCCCCCCGCGGCCACGACCTTTTTCTCGCCGCAGGCAGGACAGGCGTACTCCCGACCGTTCAAGGGGAACGTGTGATCGCAGCTCAGACAGCGCAAAGTCGCCGCCACACGCTCAAAGTGCAACACGGCCCCTTCGGCGATCGTGCCCTGGCTGACAAAGTCCCAGTAGAACTGCACCGAGTCGTCCACGATGCTCGCCAGTTCCCCGATGACCAGATTCAGCCGGATGATGCGCCGGGCGCTGGCCCGTTCCGCGTGGCGCAGTGCGATCTCCAAGAGACTCTGGGTGACAGATAGTTCATGCATCGGCGTCTGTGCCCACCTCAGCACCTGGCGTGGGCTGACAAGTAGCCGCCATTATACCCGAGTGGGCCGCAATGCACAAACCAAATCGGTTTGCGCCTTCACGTGCATGTGCTATACTCTTGACTGTACCTGAACCGCTACCTATCCCCGCTCGTCGCCGAGGGGTTGTTGGAGAGGGTTGGAACGTCTGCCACGGACCCCAATCTGCGCTGCCGTACGACCGAGCAGGGCCATGTCTGGCTTGAAGCGCATGGTGAAGAACTGTAACTGCGTGCGGGAGATGGACAGGGAGCAAAGAGCGATGGTTGAAGAAACCTCTGCCGATGAGTTGATCGGCGCGTTGAATGCGCTCGGCGTGCACTTTCTGGCTGGCGGGGAGAATGTTATATCGGCTCCCGCGTTGCCACCAGCCAGATTGTTGGCAGCGCTGGCTCAACAGGTGGATGCCCGTCTGCGGCTGGCGATCGTGGCACTCCTGTTGTGCCGACCTGACCTTGCTCGTGCTGTGCCGGAAGCCGCAGCACATTTGACAGAGCCGGCCCTGACTACACTCAAGCTGTTCTACACTGCTGCTGTCCTGCTCCAGCAGGAGTACGCTGCTCAGCTTCATCACTTGCTTGGGCAATGGGAACCATTGCCGGATCTGTTTTCGAGGGAATTGAAGATTTTGCCAGCGGACAGCACGGAAGCAAGGCTGAAACGGTTGAGCGAACGTCATCGGGCCTTGAGCGGACTGGCAGCCAACTGGATCGGCACGTACAAGTATGCTGCCGAACGGTTGATCAAACGGCTGGAATGGGAGGCGCAGTGGACGGCATAGCGACAAATGAGATCATGGACTTCCTTCGGCAAAGTCGCGCGTGGATTTGAGGCCGACTTGCAGGATGTACTCTTCCTGCTCCGGCAAGATTTGATTACATTGGAGCAGTTGGAAGCACACGTGGCGGCCGCTCTCTCGCACGCTGCTCAGTTCGATATGGTTCCGGACGAACTCATACAACACTTGGAGGAGATTCGTCGTCTGATGTGAACTTGCCTGATGACTCGATCCAAACCTGCCATCACTCGAACTACCCATACGCTGCCCCTCGAACGGCTCGAACCGCCAGACTTTGAGCGGCTGTGCATGGTACTGTTGCCCCGCGAAGGCTTCGACAGCCCTCAGCACTACGGCACAACTGGCAGCGCTGGTACCCGGGCTGGTGAGAGTGGGGCGCCTGCAACAAGCCTTTGATGTGGCTTGGGCACTCGAGAGGGGCTATTTCCTGGGGGAGGATGACCCGTTGGTATGGCTGGTGCCTCCGAGTCGGACGACGCTCGCGGCGAGGTGCTGGCACCTGTCATCATCGCGCTGGGCGAAGCTGAGACGGTGGCGGAAACTACGCGGGCTATTCAGGACGTAGGGAGATGGTGGCCGTGAGGATCGAATCACTGAGGCCACTGAGAATGGTCCCCTCAGTGGCTTCAGTGAAACTCGGTGTATTCAGTGATTCAGGGCCAGGACCACGTGCCGACAGTCGCCGCGTCCTGCGGGAGACGTTCCCCATCCCGCATCGCCGGCAACCGCACGCCGGTGACGGGATCGTACCAGCCCACCTGGACGGTGTACTCACCGGGAGGCAGGTCGGACGGGAGGGGGACGACGTGCTCATCGGCCACGCTGTCGCCGGGACGCCACAGCAAGGTGGGGAAGCCTCCCTCCAGTGGCGGCCTGTCGCCGGTGCCGACCAGCCGCCCGTCCTCGTCGACGAAATGGACAAAGACGGTGTAGTCTCGCTCCGGCGGGGCCAGCACCTCCCACCACAACATCACCCGCACCTCACGATCATCCGGTGTTATCCGCGCTCCCTGCAGCGCGATCGCCTCGCCGAACATCACACCCGTCTCCAGCCGCGACTCCGGTGGCACGCCCAGCGGCTCTGACGCGCCGACCCGTATCCACTTCAAGATCACCCGATCCCCCATCTCGTGTCCGCCCAGAGCGAAGGGGAGCCAATCCTCGCCCATGCGGTAGGCGTTCAACTGCACCATCCACGCTTGCGCACGGGGCACATCGTCCGGGATCGTCAACTGGTAGGTGTCCACGATGACCTCCCCCGGCCGCCAGGCGAGCGTGGGGTAGTTGCCGTCGCCGGGCCAGGTGTCCAGGCCGGCCAGCCGGGACGTGTCGCCAGGGATGGCCGAGACAAGCCACAACCCCAGCGAGTACGTGTCCGTCAGGGGGCGCAGCGCCGATAGATAAAGCTTCACCTCCATCGTCTGGCCCGCCTCCAGCGCGACAGGCCGCAGGTCATATCCCAGCAGCGCGATGCGGTCGTCGAAGACACCGTCCACGCGGTTTGGAATCTCCAGTCCATCGGCAAGGGGGTGGCGGGGCGGTGGCGCATAGGCGGGACGGATGAGCCCAAACAGTGCCCACAGTGCCAGTGCTACACCTGCCAAAGCGAAGGTTGCCGCGGCCCAGACCTGGCGCTTCACCAGGCAAGCCAGTCCCCCGCCGACCAGCACGCCCACGCTGACCGTCGCGGGGAACATGAGTCGCCCCTGCACGCCGGAGGCGATCAGGTTCCAGCGAAACCAGCCACCGAAAACGAGAATGTACCAGCCGGCGAGAAGGAGCAACCCGACCCGCTGAGGGAGCGTGCGCTGGCACCAGCTCGCGACGAGCCCCCCCAGCCCGGCGAGCGCTACCAGGGTCCAGATAGCATAGTACCAGCCGCCGGGAGAAAGATCACAACTGAAGCGACCCCAGTAGGAATAAAAGATGCTCGGCACTTCGTGGAGGATCAGCAGCAGGGGCGTGGGGTCACGACGGCTGACGATGGCCAGATGGTGCTCAATCAGCGTCGGGTCGGCGTACAGAAGAGCGTTGCGTGCGTACCACCAGCCGGCCACAGACAGCACCGGCAGAATGACCAATGACCAATGACCAATGACCAATGACAGAAGCTGTCTCCCTGCCCTGTCCCGCCGCTGCAGCCAGGCGGCGAGCAGGATCGCCAGGCAGATTAGCGGCAGCAACAACAGGCCGGCCATTTTCGAAAGCGCTGCCAGGCCAACGAGGAAGCCGGTGAGGACCGAGGTGGGAGGAGTGAGGCCCCGTTGGATCGCGCGGAGCACCAGGTAAAGGCTCCACACGCACAGTGGCACGACCAGGTTGTCGTTGTTCACCCCGGCCGAGACAAAGAGGTACTGGGGGTTAAAAGCGGTCAGTGCGGCGGCCAGTGGCGCAACCAACGGCCGGTCGGAGAAACAGAGCCGGGCCGTCGCATACACACCGATGACCGTCGCCAAGCCCAGTGCGGTCGAGTAGAGGCGCAACAGGTGGAGTGCCAGGATCGAGTCTCGCCAGGGAAGGGCCTCCCGTGCCGGATCGTGGGCCAGAAATGCCTTGTTGCCCTCCAGATGAGGGGAACCGCAGGTGGTGTGCGGGTTGACGTGCAGATAGCCCCACACGTCCTCCGTGTTCACGCCGCTGAGGCGCAGGATCAGCGCCCCGCCCAGGTAATACAGGGGCGGCTGGGTCCCCTCCTGTCCGTAGCGATGCCGTTCAGCAACCTCTTTCTCCGGCGTGGGCAGCCGACCATAGTCGGCGATGTACTTGACGGCGAAGAAATGTCCCACCTCGTCGGGTGACTCGAACGGGGGGGCCAGCACGCCGTACAGCAGCGCCAGTGCCAGGTACAGGACGAAAACCAGTATGCCCCACCTGGAGACGCAGTTGCCTCCCACGCCCGCGGGTTGAGCGGCCTGGGCCCTATGCCCTCCAGAGGTTCCGGATCCAGGGATAGACCGTGTACACATACGAATACGCATCATCTCAGCAAGATCCTACCGAGGGCCATCGCTGCGAAGCGTGCCCAACTCCAAAAACGTGTTGCCATCCACGAGAACAGGCTCTCCGGTATCGGCGTTGTAGAGCGAAACAGCCAGGTGGAGCGGCGTCGCGCTCCGCGCAGCGAGCAGCAACCCGTGGTGATCTTTGACAACCTCTCCCGCCGACCAGTGGTGGGTGGGCTGGCTCCAGTTGACCGGCCGGACGTCCCGCTGTGCGAGCACCGCCCCCGTCTCGTCCCATATCTGCAGGACAACCCGGCAGTCAGGGGGGGGAGCCCGAAGAGCCCGCCACCGCAGCACCACGCCAACCTCGCCTCCCGGCCCCGCCTGTTCACTGTATCGCGCCGCGTCCAGCCGGATCACGCCAAAGTCCGCACCCGGAGCCACCTCGAGCCAGGGGGCTTTCGGCGCCAGATACGAAAGGAAGAGACTGTCGCTCCCCCAATCCATACTGGATGGGTACAGTGTCTCGTCCAACCACGCCTTCAGTTCCGCTCCCGGCCCCAAGGTGCCCTTGTAGAGCACGAACCACAGGCGAGCGTGCCCGGCCGCTGCCCGCTCCACGCGCGGCCGGATGCGCTCCATCGGTTCGACGACCGATGGCCAGCGCAACGCGTACCCCCAGGCAGGGTCCTCAAGCGTGCGGTCCATCTCGTACCATCCGGCCAGGGCCAGGTGGTTGAAAAAGACGAAATCGTCCGGCAGTGTCCGGCGGCTCAGCATCGCGTGGTACTCGTGCGGATCGAAGGAGCCGCTCACCTCCAGGCTCTTTTCGTAGACGAAGCGGCTGGAAGTGGGCCAGAAAGCCGCGAGCAGCACGGCCAGGCCGACGATCAGGACCCCCTTCCTCAGGCGGCCCAACCGGTCGAGCGCCCAGGCGACCAGGAGCACCAGAAACGGCACGGCCGGGTTCAGCAGACGAGGGGCAAAGTAATGTGCCGCGCTGCCCAGAACGATCCCGCCCTCCATGGTCACGAGCGCCAGGACGGGCAGCAGCAAGCGCCCGGCATCCTCGCGTTTCGGGAGACGGACGAGCGGTGCAGCGAGCAACACCGCCAGCACGGCCAGCGCCGCCCAGCCCCTGGAGCCAAAGTCGAACGTCAGCGCCGTCCACGATGAGGCCAGCAGGTCCCACGGTGTGACCGGCATGGTGGTCACGTCGGGGGCGGCCTGGGCCAGGCGCTCGAGCATCCCGGCCCCCGCGTAGACCAACCAGGGCGTGTAGAGGACAAGCGTGACCGCTCCAGCCGCGAGAAGCTCCCTTGCAGTGCGGCGGGTGCTCCGTCGTGCCGCGAGCAGGCCGTAGCCGTAGAGCCCACCCAGCACCCAGGCGGCGTGGTAGAACGTGCTGAGGGCGGCCAGCCCTGCCCCCACGAGGCCAACCAGGGGCCACTTACCTCCCCTGTCGAGCCAGCGCAGCAGTGCCCAGGTCGCCAGCAGCAGCCACAGCACCACCAGCGGGTACATCCGCGTGACCTGGGCGTAGTAGACGAGCGCTGGCGCGACCGCTGTCAGTCCTGCCGCCAACCGCGCCAGCGATCGTCGTCCCATCCAGCACATTGCCACACGAGACATCAGCGGCACGGCGAGCACGCTCACCAGCACCGGGAAAAAACGTACCAAGAAGACGCTGCGCCCCAGGGCGCGCCAGGGCTTGAGAAGGAGATAGAAAAGCGGAGGATGAACGTCCCACGAGGTGATCTGAACGATCTCGAGCCAGGAACGACTGGCGAGGGCGACCGACCAGCCTTCATCCCATCGCATCAGTGGCTCGGCCAGCCGGTGGACGCGCAATGCCAGCGCCACAAGACAGGCCAGCACAAGCAATGACCAATGACCAATGACCAATGACCAATGACGGGTGATGGATGATCGCACGCTGTCTATCTCAAGTCGCCGGTTCACGGCTCTGCCTCCACGATCCCCGGCAGGATCACACGATCGTCGGGCAGCCGTTGCTCATCGGAGCCGACGGCTTGCAGTCGCGTCAGCGTCTGATCATAGAGCCCCACCGCCAGTTGGTACGTCCCCTGCGGCACTCCCTCCAGAGAGAGGGTCACTGCCTCGCTGACCACCTCGCCCGCGGCCCACCAGGAGGTGGGTGCCATCCCTCCACGGGGCTGCGCGTCGCTCTGGGCGGCGAGTGCCTCCGTGGCCGGGTCGAACAGGTGAACAAAGACGGTGTAATCCGCCTGCGGAGCCCGTAGCGCCTGCCACCACAGCGTCAACCGGAGGGCGTCCTCCCCCTGTTCCAGGTCGTAGCCGGCCAGCCGCACCTCCCCGCCAAAGTCCACCCCCAGCGGGTGACGGAGGGCAGGAAGAGAGAATGTCCGGGGCGGCTGGCGCGCCTCGAACTGCGTCTCGAGCGGGAGCGCGAAATCCCCCACCCGCGCGTGTCCCACCGGCTCCAGCGTAGCCACCTGGTAGAGGAGGACCTCCAGGTGGTATCCATCGCCGGGGGGAAGGTCCTCCGGCAAGGCGAGGACGTACTCGTCGGTGACGAGTTCGCCGGGTCGCCATAGGCTGGTGGGGAGAAACCCATAGCCAGGCTGGGTATCCCGCGAGACGCGGAGCTGGCCGTCGCCGTCAAAGAGGCGCAAGGAGATGCCATAGTTGGCCGCCACCGGACGTGTCGCCGACCAGGACAACTTTACCGCCATCCGGTCTGGACCAAGTTGAGCGACTGTGGCCTCGTGCAGCCAGATCGCCGGGCCGAAAGGCGCGAGCACGGACGCATCGGGGGAGAGGGAGGGGCCACACGGCACCCGAACCGGCCGCAGGTAAATCGTCCCGCGCCTCTCCCCACCCGGGGTGAGCGGACGGAGAGACGCAGTGGCACTGCTCTCCTCTGCCAGGCCAGACACGTGCAACTGGAGCAGATACACGCCACGGGGGAGGTCCTCGGGCAGCTTTAGGACGACCGAATCGGAGATTGGAGATTGGAGATTGCAGCCCGCCTCGGCCAGCGGCTCCACGTCGTACCGCACCGCGGCGGGAGAGACCAGGCGCACAGTCGCCGTGTATGCACCAGTTGTATGCGCCCAGTCCATGGTGACGGTCAGCGCATCGCCTGGAGCCAGTTCCCGTGACGATAACCGATACCCCACCAGCGTTGGACCACCCTCAAAGTCCACTCCACGGAGATTGTGGTGCAGGTAGGGCATCAGGTCAAAGTCCATCGTCAGGTCCGTCTCGCCGTCGAAGGTGCCACGTGGCAGAAGCAACAACACGGCCAAAGCAACTGTGGCGAACAACGGGGGAATGACCAATGACCAATGACCAATGACCAATTTGGGATTTGGGATTTGGGATTTGGGATTTCGAACGTGGGCTTTGATGGAAAATGCAAGCAACACCACCGCTGCAGCCAGCGACGTTGCTTCGGCGGCGGCCCGCACCGGCGTGCGACCCAACCGCAGGATGGCGGTGTGTTCGCCCGGTGGTACCGCCAGGGCCAGGTAGCCGGAGCCCTCGACCGGCCAGACCCGGGCTGGCTCGCCGTCCACCTGCGCCTTCCAGCCGGGCCAGTGGAGAAGCGGGAACGCGATGCCCCCGCCCTCACCCCAGACCCGCCACACCTGGCGCGTAGGTCCCTGCTCCATCAGGACAGCATCGAGAGATGCCCCATCCAGCGGGATCGCCCGGGGTGACGCCCCCGGCTCGATCAGCGCGTCCGAGGTGAACGGTCGTGGATTGACGGTCCTGGGCAGCCACTCGTAGCGAATCGTGGTGCCGATGTTGCCGGCGAAGAGCTCGTAGAGTCGCAGTCGTTCCACCGTCACGTCAGCCGGGCCAATGGGCAGGCGCTCAGGGCGCAGCGGGAGAAGCACCGATAGCGCCAGGAGCGCTGCGATGGGAAGAGCGAGGAAGAATGACCAATGACCAATGACCAATGACCAATGACCAATGGCCAATGGCGCATGGGTGGTGGACCTGGTGCCGGGTACGCAGATAGGGGGCACGAGCACGGCCGTCGCCGCCGCCGCGAAGAGCGCCTGGACCGAGAGGAACCGCCATGGGAACTGGACGACCGGCAACAGTGGGAGATGGTCCCACAGAGGTTTCGAGAGGGGAGTGATCATCGCCGTGGAGACCAGGAGGCCGATCAGGACGAACGCCCAGCGGGCCTCCAGCCGCCGCCGGAGGCACCTGGCGACCAGCACGAGCCCTCCCAGCACCGCGAACCCCGCCTGAACTGCCCCCATCGCGAAGGGAGAACGGGCGGTATCGCCAGCGGTGGTGGAATAGTCGAACAGAAACCTGTCCTGGACCAGGTTAAAGGTCCGGAAGTGGCGGCTGTAGTGAAAATAGTCCTGGGTGGAAGGCCCCAACTGAACCTGCCCTAACTCGGCCAATGCCGGCAGCCAGAACCAGGCCGAAAGCAAGAAGCCCAATCCCAGGGCCAGGGTTCCAATCCCCAGCACCTGCCAGTGATCCTTCTTCTCACGCCACGCCAGCATCACCAGATATAGGAGGATAAACGGAAAAAAGATGAGCGCGGACAAGTTATGGGTGAGCACGAGGCCCGCGAAGGCCAGGGCGGCGGCCGAGAACTGTAGATTGCAGATGGCAGATGGCAGATTGCGCACAATGGATTGCGAATCTCTAATCCCATCCAGTGCCCAGAGGATGAGGGGATAGAAGATGAAAGCGTAGAACTCGGAGAGAGAGTCGCCCCGGACGTAAACGTTGACCAGGTGAAAAGGAGCGACGGCGTACGCGACCGCCGCCAGCCACGCCGCCCACCGGCTCCGGGCCATCCGGTACATCCAGCCGTACATCCCCAGCGCCGCTGCCACGAACCCCAGCGTCTGCACCACTTTCAGTGCCGTCAACAGGTCCAGCCCGGTGAGCGCGAGCAGCCCGACCAGGTAGTAGGGCAGCGCGGCGTAGTAACTGAAGAAGGGATAGCCCAGGCCGTAGGCACCATCCGGCATCCAACGGACCGGGAAGACGCCGGCCCGCAGGTTTGCCACCATCTGGTGCGTCCGCTGGAGGAGGAAGGGGCTGTCGCCGCCCCCCCGGGTGTTGACCATACCTGGCCCCCACAGCGCCGCGGCGGCCAACAATGCCACCAACACCAACGTTGCGCAGGCCCAGAGATCAGGTCCGCGGGCCAGCAAAGCACGGCCTGTTTTCCTGGTCTCAGCCACCATCGACCGGCACCTCGATCCAGTCTCCCGCCGGGTTCCCCGCTTCGTCCAGCAGGACCAGCACCGCGCCGCTCTCCGGCTGCCAGAGGCCGAAAAGCAGCACGTCGCGGCCCGGGAGCGGAACATCTATACCCTCCACGGTGTGATCGTCGTCGACGACGTCGCCCGCACGCCACACCGTCGTGGGGTAGCGCCCCCCGGCCGGTTGGCTGTCCGCCTGGGCGACCCGCTCCCCGTCTCGCAGGTAATGTAGAAAGACGGTATAGTCCTCTGTCAGCGGCGCGGTGGCCCGCCAGCGAAGCCGCACCCGGAGGCGGCCCGCGTCCACCGGCATCACCGCCGCACCGAGCCACTCGACGCCGCCGGAGAAGCGGGCCAGCGCCGGGGCAGCCGGATCCGGGGTGCTGCCGAAAAAGGCCAGGTAGGTCGTATAGGGCCTGGGGTCACGGTCACCCTGGGAACGTGGCCCTTCCTCGACGCTGACCTCGGCCGGCACGGGGAGAAGCGCCTGTAAGCGTAGCGGCGCCTGCTGCCAGTTGCCATAGGGCCAGACAAAGACCGCTACTTGGAGACTGGAGATTGGAGATTGGGAATTGGGGATTTGCTCCCCCTCACATCCTATCGTCACCGCCTCCGGCTCAGCGACAAGGAAACGGACCTGCGGCCACTGCTCCCACAACGCTGGGTCAACGTAGACCCGCCGGTCCGCAGACAAGTCCCTCGGATTCTCCCGCACCATCCGCTCCCCATCCCATCCCGCACCCAGGAACCCGTTGACGCGCCCGGCCAACACAACCGCCCCCTGCTCGAACCAATAACCGGCCGTGGGGTCGCGGGCGTAGTCACCAAAGTAGGCCCAGGCGGTGCTGCCCAGCCCAAAGAGGAGCGGAAAAGTCAGAATAAGCCAACGACCAATGACCAATGACGAATGACCAATGCCGTACGCTACCCGGCCCGCAGACGGGCGAAGCCGGCCCGCAGACGGGCGAAGCCGACCCGAAGACGGGAGTCGCACCCGGTCCGCCAGCCAGTCCAGTCCCAGCGCCGGCAGAAACACGACCACCGGCAGCACGCCGACGGCACGTAGGAAGTGGGGGGCATCCTCTGCCAGGAGCGTGGGCAAGCTCATCACGGCCGTCCAGATCAGGACGAAGCCCGCCGCCGGTTCTCGCCGCGCGCGGCGCAGTCCGATCACAAGGCCCAGGATGAAGGCCGCGCCCAACAGCGGGTCGAAGATGGGTCGCCAGGGGACGTTGTGCCGCCAGATGCGATCCCCGCGCACGAAGAACATCCCCAGTGTGCGGAGCGCGTGAGCCGCCAACGTGCCCCAGAGGTCACCGCCGTGGATCACACGGTTAAGAGCGGAGACCTGGCCGGGGCGGCCCAGCACGACGCCGGGATGGCCGACGGCGTAGATAGCCAGCGGGGCGACCACCACCAGAACAGCCAGGACCGCCAGGCCGACGCCGCGCCACAGCCGGCCGCGAATTGCAGCCTGCGCCGACCGTAGCCGCCGCCAGGGACGAATTGCAGGCCGCGTCGCGAGCACGTAGAGGCCGAATGCCGCCACCGCCACCGGGGTGAAGCGCGCAGCAGTGTACGTATAAAAGGACAAACCATAGAAGGCGCCAGCCGCAAGCCAATGACACCACCATCCCGCCCTGCGAGCCTGCGCTTCTGCTCCCCTGACTCCCCGCATCGCCTGCCAGGCCGTCAACGCGATGAACAGCGGCAGCAAGACGGCACGGAAGCCTACCCGGCTGAGATGGACGGGCCAGAGGGTCACCGCCAGCACGGCCGCAGCCAGCGCCCCTGCCCGCCGGGAGAAGAGCTCCCGCCCCATCGCAGCAGTCGCCGCCACGGTGAGGAGGCCAGCGAAGAAGGCGACCATCCGCAGCGCAAAGGGGCTCCTCCCCAGCAGCCCCACCGCCAGTGCGATCAGATAAATGAACAGCGGCTCCCGTCCATTGTTGGCCGGGAAGTAGAACGAGCGCTGCCCCTGCAGGATATCCACGGCATCCAGACCGTGATATGCCTCGTCGTGGTAGAGGCCGGGCGGCACCTCTCCGAAGGCGACGAGTCGCAGGGCCGTAGCCACCAACAGCACCGCCACCATCCACCACAGGTAGTCTCTCGCTTTCATCGTCCATTCCCGCCAGGCAGGGAAACCGGCACTCGATCTTGGGGCAGGCGCTGGCCGTCCAGGAAGGCTGGCTGACGCTCGTTGGTCGCTGCGTCGTAGAGGCCGACGTAGAGCGTGTAGGGGCCGGGCGGTGCATCGGCTGGAATCGCCAGCGTGTAGCTGTCCTCAATGTACTCACCTGGCTGCCACTGGGTGGTCAGCATGCGCCCCTCTTGTGGCCAGCCGTCGGCCTGCGCCACCAGTGCACCGTCGTCGGTCGTCAGGTGGTTGAAGACGGCATAGATGGCCGTCGGCCGTGTCCTGGCGTACCAGGCATAGGTGAGGTGAAGCTGGCCTCCGGGGAGAGGATTGCCCTCAACGAGGTAGCCACGCATGCCCACCTCTTCGCCAAAGTCAACTTGAATCGGCGTCAGGCCGGCGGGCACCTGTCGCAGCGCAGGCCGGCTCTCAACGGTGATGTTGAACAGGGAGCAGCTCGAGGTCCCTGCAGCCGTCGGCCAGACCACCCCGTCCGGCCCCAGCACCTCGAGCGTCACCTGGGCCGGGCCGGTCAGCGCGTCCGGGGGGAGCATCAGCGCGATCGGCAGCGTGACCAGACGGCCAGATAGCCCCGCGGCAGCCGGGTCGGATGGGGGCACCGGAAAGGCGCGCATGACGATGGGCAGCATGGTTCGGAACGAGCCCGTCGTCCCGTCGGGCAGGGACGAAAGCACACCGGTCGCATACCCAGACGGCAGCACAAGCGTGTGGGTGACGATGGGAGTCACCCTCCCACCGAATGGCCAGGCGCGATGCCACACCTGCAGGCGAAGCCGTACCTCTGGCGGCGTGCC
>DATKTN010000300.1:0-4025 GCA_035531135.1 Anaerolineae bacterium | reverse complement strand
GGCGCTGGGCGGGCTGGCGCTCAACGCGGGGCTGGGCTGGGCGCTGCTCCCGCTGCTGGCCCACGGCTCGATCGCCCTCTCGAACTCGCTGGGGGCGAGCTGGCAGGTGGTGATCCTGCTCCTCGTGGCGCAGCGGCGGCTCGGTGGAATCGAGGGGCGAGCAGTGGGTGGTTCATTCGCGCGGACGGTGCTCGCATCGGCGCTGATGGGGGCGGCAGTGGCCATCTTCCGCGCGCTGTTGCCCGGCGCGGGCTTGCTCGTGACCGGTGTGGGCGGGCTGGCGGTGGGCGCCGCGACCTACGTGCTGGCGGCGCTCCTGCTGGGCAGCGAGGAGGTGCGCGAGTTACTCAGGCTGCTATCGAGGTGAATCAACTGGACAAACTGGCGTCCTGGTGGCATAATGGGCCCCGTCGTGACCCATGCATTGTGTACCTCAGACGTAAACCGGACTTGCCCGCGTGCTCGGCGTATTGCATATCTGCAGGCTCGACTCCGCAAGCGACTCCCGGCCCCTTCGCGCCGCTCTGTCCTTGCCCAGGTCCTGGGCCTCGCCTGGCCGGTGGTCGTCGAGCAGACGTTGGGCATGACCGTGGGGCTGGTGAACACGTACATCGTCGGCCACCTGGGGGCAGCTCCACTCGTCGCCATGGGGCTCTGCATCCAACTGAGCAACTTGCTGATCGCGCTCTTCAGCGCCGTCGGTGTCGGCAGCACGGCACTGGTGGCCCGTCACGTCGGGGCGAGCGAGCGGGGGGAGGCGGAGCAGGTCGCCGGGCAGTCACTCCTGCTGGCGCTGGTAGTTGGGTGGATCGCCGCCGTGCCCTGCCTCCTGTGGGGGCGTTCGTTGCTGACCGCGCTGGGCGGGGCAAGCGACGTGGTAGCTCTGGGCCATTCCTACCTGCGGGCGATAGGGACCACGATGCCACTGATGGCGGTCCTCTTCATCGGCAATGCCGCCCTACGGGGGGCAGGGGACACCCGGACGCCCATGGTCGTGATGGGACTGGTCAACTTGATCAACGTGGGCGTCTCCGGGAGCCTCGTCTACGGGCTGGGACCTCTTCCGGCGCTGGGCGTGCTGGGGGCGGGCATCGGCTCAGCGGCCGGCGTCGGGGCCGGGGGGCTGGTCGTGGCGATCGTCCTGCTGCAAGAGCGGTCCACCGCTGGCTTGCGGGTGACACCGGCAGCGCTGCGATTCCACCCGGCCTGCACGCGGCGACTGTTGCACATCGGCCTGCCCGGTGGGGCCGAGCAGATGGCGATGCGGCTGGCGCAGTTGGCAATGGCAACCGCCGTGACCCAATTGGGGACGGCCGCCTACGCCGGCCATCAACTCGGCATCCAGTTGTTGTCGGTCGCCTTTATGCCAGGTTTTGCCTTCTCGGTGGCGGCGACGACGCTGGTGGGGCAGGAACTGGGACGAGGAGATCCCAGGCGGGCGGAGGCTTGCGTCTATACCGCCTCCTGGATGACCGTGGCGATCATGTGCAGCGTGGGCGCGGCCGCTTTCCTGCTGGCCCAGCCGTTGTTGCAGGCTTTTACCCCGGATCCGGAGGCCGTCGCCCAGGGACTGTACGCGGTGCGAGGCTGTGCGCTGCTCCAGATGCCACTGGCCTGGTACTTTGTCTTCTCCGGGGCGCTGCGCGGCGCGGGGGACACCCGCTTCGTGCTCCTGGCGCAGGCCGCACCCATCTGGCTGGTCCGGCTGCCTTTGGCCTTCCGGTTTGGGATCGCCTTCGGCATGGGCCTGAGTGGGATATGGGCGGGGATGATCCTGGACATGGTTGCACGGGCATCGCTTCTCACGTTGCGCTTCCGCGGCGGGGCCTGGAAGTGGCTCAAGGTTTGATGGTGGGTTGGTCAGGTGGGGCGTTTCACCTGGCGTGCTGAATGCGTATGGAGGTATACGACGGGGCGTGTCTGGAGATGACGTTGTGAGAACACTGTGGATTCGTTGGATATTGGTTGCCGTGCTCCTGGCATCCGGCCTGCTCAATCCCGGTTCGCGGGCGACGGTCACTGCTGCGGGTGTCCCCGACTATCGGTTCGGCGTCGTCGAGGCCTACGCGGCCCCAGCCGCCGCTTCTGCCCTGGGAGCGGGATGGACCCGCGCCACCTTCCGCTGGAACGAGATCCAGCTCAACGGTCCCGACGAGTGGAACGAGGCCTCTATCTCCGACGCAGCGCTGGCCGGCGAACTGGCCAGGGGCCGCCAGGTCGTCGGATTGCTGGTCACCACGCCGGGTTGGGCCACCGACGTAGGTATCGGCCCTGGCGTCCCCCAGGGGCTGTACTTGCCCACCGACGACCCCCACAACCTGTGGGCCAACTTTGTGCGCACGATCGTCGGCCGCTATGCCGGCCGCATCGACCACTGGATCATCTGGAACGAGCCCGACATCCCGCAGTCACAGCACATGAGTTGGGGCGGCTCCGTCGGCGATTTCGTCCAGTTGCTGCGCGTGGCCTACACCGTCGCCAAGGAGACCAACCCCAACGCGGTCATCCACATGTCGGCCGTGACCCACTGGTGGAACGAGCACTGGTTCGGCCAGTTCCTCGACGCGCTCGTCGCCGACCCAAACGCCGCCGCCAACAACTACTACTTTGACGCGGCCACGCTCCACATCTACTTTCAGCCCGAGACCGTCTACGACCTCACGGCCCACTATTACCGCTTGTTGCACAACCGGAACATCTACAAGCCGATATGGATTGCGGAGATGAACGCCGCGCCCTCGCAGGACCCCGCCTGGCCCGTGCCGAACGCCCAGTTCAACATCTCGCTGGAGGAGCAGGCGTTCTTTATCACCCAGGCCCTCAGCCTGGGCGTGGCCGCCGGAGCAGAGCGCATCGCTGTCTACAAGATGGCCGACACCGAGGGCGACCGCGCCGCCAACCCCGAGCCCTTTGGGCTGGTGCGGATGGACGGCAGCCGGCGCCCCGCCTCTACCGCCTACCAGGTCACGACGACCTACCTTTCCGGCTTCCGGGGCGGCAGTTGGGATCGCCGTGACGAGATCTCGGTCGTGACGATAGACCGGGGCGCGCGGACGACGACCGTCCTCTGGGCGCGCACGCCCGATCCTCAGACTGCGATGATCGCGGCACGGACGACCCGGGCGCTGCTGGTGGACGTGTGGGGCAGGGCCTATTACGTTTATCCTGAGCGCGGCTACTATTTCATCGACCTCCCGGGGGCCAACTGCGCCCAGGGTTGCCTGATCGGCGGCGCGCCGTTCATGCTGGTCGAAGAGGCCCCGTTGAACGCCGACACCGCTCCCCCGCCTGCGTCGCCGACCCCACCGCCCGTGGAGACCACGGGCATCGAGGCCAGTCCCGATCCCGACGCGTTGCCCACGTCCACCGCCACCTTCACGCCGACGCCGACCCCCACCCCGACCCGTACGCCGACCGCCACCCCCACGCCTACCCCGACCTCTACGCCCACACCGACTGCCACGCCGACGGCCACTCCCACACCGACTCAGACCCCCACGCCGACGGCCACGCTCACACCCACACCAACCCCCACGCTCACGCCTTCGCCCACGCCTATCCTCGCCAAGCTCGCCCCCGTGCTCGGGCAGCCGTGGCTCCTTGCCGGTATCCTGGCGCTTGCCCTCGGTGGCACGGCCATCGCCGCGCGCGGCGGGAGACGGCGACATGAGGAATAGAATTCTGGCAAAAGTGCCTGGATGGTTCGACAAGCTCACCACAGGGAGACAAGGAGGTTTCAACGATGAAGATTGTCCTTATCGGCGGCGGCAGTGTTCAATGGACGCCGAAACTCGTCACCGACGTGGCGCTGACCGAGACACTGGCGGGCGCCGACCTGGTGCTTCACGACATTGACGCGGAAGCGCTTGAACTGCTGGCTCGCACCTGCGACCGCATCGTCGCGCAGGTGGGCGGGAGCCTGCACGTCACCGCCACGACCGACCGCGCTGAGGCGCTGCGCGATGCCGACTTTGTGATCCTGTGCGTGGGGATCGGGGGCCTGCCGGCGATGCGCAACGATCTGG
>DATKTN010000299.1:0-2803 GCA_035531135.1 Anaerolineae bacterium | reverse complement strand
GCCGCTGTGAGCCTTGAGCGTGCCGATACCTCAAAGCCCTGGGAGCATCCCGACTCGCTCGACCCCGAGATCGAAATCGCGGTGCCGGACGGTTTCGTCCCACAGAACCTCGTCGCCCTGGACCCGCATTCCGCACATCGCGGGGGTGATTTCTCGTGAATTACGGTTGCGGGGGGGCGAGGGGCCGGTAGGCAGCGTGTGGCACGCCGAGGAGTTCGAGCACCTGGATCTGGAGTTCGGTGAGGTCGGGATGGAACGTCCGGATGTGGCGGTCGTTGTCGTAGAGGGTGTGGCGCTGCGCGAAGGAGAAGAGGCGGAAAATCTGCTCAGCAGTCGGGCGGCTGGTGGTTCTGTCTTCGGGGTACAGCGGCAAGTCGGTGATCCCGCTGGTTTCCATCGCTTGGCGTAGCTGACGTTCGACGAGCGCCTGGGTGAGGAGGGCGAGGAAGTAGATGAAGAAGAACGCCTCGATGCGGCCCTCGTTCTTGAGGAGTACCGGAGCGATCTCGAGCACTCCCTTGGTCTGGTGGAAACGTTTCTCGATGGTCGGCTGCCGTTTGTGTGCTGCGAACACCTCGGCGTCGGAGAGCTGGCGGTCGTTGGTGAGGAGCGGGTACATGCCGTCGCTCTTGCGGTCGTAGTCGATGGTCTTCTCGTCGACGCTCCAGTCGATCGTCCATCGTCTGGTCGTCTTGCGGGCGTAGGTGGTGCTGGGCCCGGGGCGACCGCGCTTGGTCTGTCTGAAGCTGTGCTCCTCGATCTGGTGCACCTCGGTCTTGAGGTACCGGCCGACCTCACGCGTGCCGACGATCTCGTCGACGCGCTCCGAGATCGCCGCTCGGGATCGGAGTCTCGGTCGGCGACCGAGGAGCTTGGATCTCAGGTCGTCCAGCTCCTGCTGGGCTCGAGCGAGTCTCTCCTGGCGCCGTCTCTGCTGGTTGAGAGCGAGCAGGTCGCTCTTGAGCCAGACGACGGGCCAGCCCTCGGCCGAGGGCATCCGGTAGCGAGAGGTCCACCACCGGTCGCGGGGTCCTTCCTTGTAGCGAGGGTTGGCTTCGTCTCGGACCAACACCCAGTCCGGCGTGTTGGTCTGGATCCACTGCCGGAACTCCCGATCCTCCAGCCGCGTCCGGGGCAGGACCGTGACCAGGCGGCCTCCCTGGTAGTGGATGTGGTCCATCGCCGGGCGGTTGCACAGCTTTGAGTCCGCCACGTACAGGAAGTCGGTACGGCCGGTCGCCTTGCACAGGAAGTCCCACGTCTCCTGGTGAGTGGGAGCGTCGTTCGTGCTCCCGTCCTCACACCGGAACTGCAACGGGACACCGCCGTCATCTGCGGTCGTCAGGATGAACAGGAGCTGCTTCAGGTCAGGTCGGCGATCCTTGGAGAAGCCGTATGTGATCGCGGGCGCGCGCTGACCGCGGAGCTTCCTGCCCTGCGCCGCCCGATACTGACCACAGAAGCTCACCGTCGTCGAGTCGTTGTGGAGCTCGTCCAACGCGACCTCGAACTCGCGCACGGCGCCGACCACGACGTCGGTCAGGATGGCTGCGCGGTCGGCGTCGAAGAGCCGGTCAAGGGCGCGACCGATCGCGTCGTCGCTGATTGCCGTCGCCTCATCCAGCTCGAGGCCGAAGCACTCCGGGGCGAAGCCAGTCACGGTCTCGTGCTGTCGATAGATGGGCTCCCTCTCCACGAGGATGGAACGGAGAAGGACCCCGAGTGCCTTGCCGTACGGCACCCGCACGCGACGATCCGTGGTGGGCACGAACCGATCCAGCCGCCCGTCGAGGTCGAGCCGGCGAAGGAAGTGACTGATCACAGGGAGAGGTCCCAAGCGTTCTGTCGTGAGGGTCAGGTCGGCGGGAGCTGGGGCTTGACGTCGCATCATCTGGCGAGTATCATATCGCCAGATATGGACGAAGTCAAGCCATGAACGCAAAGAAGAAGCCAAGCACCCAGCGGATTCGCGCCAAGTCCCAAAAGCTCCGCCGATTGATCGGGCGGATGGACTTCGTAGCCTCAGGCACCATCCATGTACGGACCAAGGTCTGCGGCAGGAAGAACTGCAAGTGCGCCACCGATCCGGAGCAACGCCACGGTCCCTACCACGAGTGGACTCGAAGCAAGGACGGCAAGCTCCAGCACCGGGTGGTCAGCTCTGACCAGGCTCGACTCCTCCAGCGAGCCATCTCCAACTACCGTGAGATCCAGTCCCTGCTCGCCCGCTGGGAGGACGAAACAGCTTCCGAGATTCTCAACCCGAAACCAGAGGATCCAAAGAAGTGACTGCAAACACAAGCGATAAAATCGCAAGAAATCACGTCCACGATGTGCGGAATGCGGGACGGGGTGCTCACGGGCGGCACAAGCAACCGTAGCTAACCATTTGTTCATCAATTACATAAGTCGCAAACCGGCGCACATTGGAGAGGCATTGCAAATCAAACGCAATGTCAGTATATTGTCGCAGCACATCACCGGCCCCCCGTGGATCCCACCTAGGGCCCGGCGAAGGGATGCATCGGCAACCAACAGGTCGTGTGATCGCCTGAGCGCGAGATCCGCCCAGGGGGGGGCTGAAATGGTCCGAAAGCTGGTGATCGTTGCAGTGGCGCTGGGGCTCGCAAACGTCGCCGTCGCCAACAGTCATTTGGTGCGCTCGCACCTGTCGCCGACGTCGACCAAGCCGATGGCGGTGGACATCAACAGCCTACGCGCCAGATTGACGGCCGCCTACGGCGCCCAGGCCCTCAGTGGGCCGCTTTACATCGGCAGCGAGTACTGTCTCGCATGCCACCGG
>DATKTN010000298.1:0-2294 GCA_035531135.1 Anaerolineae bacterium | reverse complement strand
CTCCCGGGCCTCCCACGCCTGCGCCAGCCGGCGCAGCCGGGCGTGGGAGATCTCGTCGCCAAAGGCCTGGTGCAGCCCCTTGACGTTGAAGGTTCCCTCCAGTTCGTCCAGCGCGTATCGCACCAACTGGCGCTCGAGCGGGCTCAGCGCGGGGAAGGAGGCGGGTGGGCTGACCTGGGGGGAGATGGCGACGGCGTGGAGCATGCCCATCCAACACACCGCGTCCTCAATCAGTCGCCCCATCTGGAAATAGAGCCGGTTCGACCACTCGGCCAGCCCCTGCATGTCGTGGATGAAGGGGGGCGAGGTGGCGGAGGTGGCGTAGGCGGCGAAGGGAAAATCGGCGGCGCTAAAGACCCCGGCACGGGGCGTGCTCGCCTGGGCGCGCACGACGTCCCAGCGCTCCGCGGTCACCGTGTAGTCGAGGCGGGCGACGGCCAGGATGCCGCCCGGCATCCGCCAGTACCAGGCCGCACCCACCCGTCCCTCGTAACCGGGCGTCTGGTTCCCGATTTCGTCCAGGAGCTTGTCGGCCAGGCGCAGCGCGTCAAATGAAGGGTAAAACTGGGGCATAGGCATCTCCCCTTGGCGTCTCATCGTCGGAATGTTTGGCGGGCGTTCTGGCCTGCCCGCTTCAGGGATGTGATTATACCGCCGGAGGGGGGCTTGTCAAATAGAGCGCCGCCGACCGCCGAGACCCAGCCGGTCGAGGCGTGGGACATTTGCCCACCACGTGTTGTCGTAGTAGCATGGAAGAGCTACTACGTGGATACTTGTGCGATAGGGGGATAACAATGGATTTCTGGGTGGTCGTGGGGCGATTGCTGCTGGCCTTCGTGTTGGGCGGGCTGGTGGGCTGGGAGCGCGAGCGGGAGGACAAGCCCGCCGGGCTGCGCACGCTGATCCTGGTGAGCATCGGCTCGGCGTTGTTTGTGCTGGTGACTCAGGTGGTGGTTGCTTCGACGGCGAACGCGGATAGCATAGACCTTCTGCGGATCGTCGCCGGCGTTGCCCAGGGAGTGGGCTTCCTGGGAGCCGGTACGATTTTCACCAGCCGTGGCACGGTGCACGGGCTGACCACCGCCGCCGCGATCTGGGCGATGTCTGCCGTTGGGGTGGCGTGCGGGTTCGGCGTGTGGCGGATCGCGCTCGTCGGGACCGTGCTCACGTTCGTCGCACTGCGGCTCCTGGGGCCGTTGGCGGTGCGCATCGGAAACCGTTGGGATCACATGCGGGCGCCTGGTGAGTGTGAGAAAGATGGGTAACGGCGGCGGTCGGTGATCGTTTGTCGGTGGTCGCGAGGTCAATCTGCGCCACAGCGTGCGAAAAGCAGGCTCAGGGTCACATGTCCAGCGGCAGCTCCTCGGCCTCGGGTTCCGGCATCTCTTCTTCCTCGACGTCGGCCGAGGGTAGGGGGGCGCCCGCCATTCCCATGTGATCGCGTACGGCGGCCTCGATCTGGGCGGCGACGTCAGAGTGCTCGCGCAGAAACTGCTTGGCGTTCTCCCGCCCCTGCGCCAGGCTCTCCTCCTCACGATAGTAGTACGAGCCCCGCTTCTCGACCGCCCCCAACTCCACCGCCATGTCCAGCAGGTCCCCGGCCTTGCTGATCCCCTCGTCGTACATGAGGTCGAACTCGGCCACCCGGAACGGCGGCGCCACCTTGTTCTTCGTCACCCGCACCCGCGTCCGGTTCCCGATCACCTCCCCCTTCTCCTTGATGGCGGCGATGCGCCGGATGTCCAGCCGCACCGAGGCGTAGAACTTGAGCGCTCGCCCCCCGGAGGTCGTCTCCGGGTTGCCGAACATCACCCCGATCTTTTCCCGCAACTGGTTGGTAAAGATCAGCGCCGTGTTCGACTGCTTGATCGCCCCGCTCAGCTTGCGCAGCGCCTGGCTCATCAGCCGCGCCTGCATCCCCGGGTGTGAATCCCCCATCTCCCCCTCGATCTCCGCCCGGGGCACGAGCGCCGCCACCGAGTCCACGACGATGATGTCCACCGCCCCGGAGCGGATCAGCGTCTCTGCGATCTCCAGCGCCTGCTCGCCCGTATCGGGCTGGGAGATGAGCAGGTCGTCCACGTCGACGCCACACGTGGCGGCGTAGGCGGGATCGAGCGCGTGTTCCATATCGATGTAGGCGGCCACGCCGCCGCGTTTCTGCGCCTCGGCGACGATGTGCTGGGCGAGCGTCGTCTTGCCGGCGCCATCGGGGCCATAGATCTCGCTCACGCGGCCACGGGGGATGCCGCCGACGCCGAGCGCACGGTCGAGCGCCAGCGCGCCGGTGGGGA
>DATKTN010000297.1:0-3889 GCA_035531135.1 Anaerolineae bacterium | reverse complement strand
CTTGCCGATCGTCCCCCGGTAGATGTACCGGTTGTCGTCGCCGGGTTCGCGCGGTGCGGTGTAATCCGAGTTGATGACGCCGACGTACTCCAGGTTGTGCGCTTCCCGGAGTTGGACCAGTTTCTCGACCACCCCGATCGTGCCGGCCGACTCTACCTCCTCGTCGTACGTCGTGACCATCACCACGTTGCCTGGCAGCGCGTCCTTCTCCTTTGCCAGCGCACCCATGACGGCGATTTGGGCCGCGACGCCGCTCTTCATGTCGAAACTGCCGCGGCCAAACATCCACTCCTGGCTGCCCGCATCCAGGAGGAGTTCGTCGTCCGTGTCCGGGTTCTTCCGGTACTGCTCGAACAGGGCCTCCTGAAGCGCCTGGGGGTCGAACGGGTCCTCGGCAGGAATAAAGTCCTGCACGCCGGCGACGTCGTGGTGGCCGATCAGGATGACCGTCGGGATCCTCGTCGCAGCCGGGGGAACTGCGCCCCCTTCCAGCATCGTCCAGACGTTCTTCCGCTCGTCGCCGCCGGTCTTCCAGTAGCCCGGTGTCAACCCGCGCTCTTCGAGCGCCCGGGTGATCTCGGCTGCGCACGCGTTCTCGCCTGCCACGCTGGGGCTGACGCTATTGATCCGCACCAACTGCTCTGTAAGGTCCTCGACCTCGTCGTACCACCTGCTGTTTGCTTTCGTGGACATGTTGGCTACAGGAACTGCTCGATGTACCGATAGTCCGGCGTGAGCTCTCCTTGATACGCGACCACCGCTCGTTTGATCTCTGGCGGGAGATCCAGTTGCTCGAAGGGTACCGAGTAGTCGGCCTTCGCGATGGCCGGGACGAACGCGCTGAGCACCCCGCTGAAATCGATGGAGGCCTCCCGGGGCAACTCGCTGGGCAGGATGTCCACCGCCATCACCACCGGTCCCTCGCCCTCGTACCCTTCCGTCGCCTCACCGGTGCAGGGGTCGTAGACAAAGACCGGCTCGTCCGCTTCGGTGGAGTCGACGGTGCACTCGATCGCTCCCTCGATGTCGCAACTGATGTCGCCGATGACCCGCAGCCGGGGGTCGCCCGCGCCGTACAGTTGCTGGAGGTACTCCTTCGTGACCAGCCGGGGGTATTTCTCCTCCCAGTAGACGCAGTTCACGATCATCGTCAGGTACGGCACGTGGCGCTCGAATGTGCCCCGGTACTTTTCGGGGTGATCGTAGTAGTCCTGCAACTCGAAGCGGACGTTGGGCGAGATGGGCTCCACCGTGTGCTCTTCCTTGAACACCACCTTGTAGATGGCGTTCGTGGCACGGTCCGGACTTTCGGCGACGGAGGCGACCTCGCGGGGTTCGATCTCCACGATGGGCAAGAGGTCGAGGATCTCCCAGACCCCGCGGGCGACGTTCCCATACCCGGCCACGCCGCAGATCACGGGAGCCACCGGCTCCGGCAGCCCCTCGGCTTTGATCTGGTTGCCGATGTCCGAGATGGTCTCCTTGGCCTCCGCCAGGTCTTTGTACTCGTACGTGTGGCGAAGCCGGGTGAAGGGATTGGAAACTCCCTCCCAGTCCAGGCGGCGACCCAGCGCCCACAGCGTCTCGATCATCCCGGCCAATCCGGCGTGCCGCCCGAAAAAGATCAGCCGCCGCCCGTTCTCGTCGGTGACTTTTTCATAGTCGATCAGCGTGCACCCCAGATCCAGCATCCTTTTGAGCATGGGCATGTTGTGGGGCTGCCCCTTGATCGTGTGGGAGAAAAAGATATAGGTCCTGCCTGGCTCGAAAAAGTCCAGCGGCATTTCCTTCACCGCAAAAACCACGGGGCAGGCGGAGATGTCCTCCTGCACGACGGCCCCCGCCTGGGTGAACTCGTCCTCCGTAAAGACCCGGATGGGGGAGGGTTGCACCCAGACCTCGATGCCGTGTTCCTGTTTGAGCCTTCGGGCGTCCTCAGGGGTCACCGGGACGCGGCGCTCCCAACGGCTCTTGTCCTCGCGACGAACTCCTATGCACGTGGTCATATCCTGTCCTCCTCTCTAGATCTGTGGTCAGTCTTCCAACCCCAGGGTGGGGGACCAACGATAGCTCAATTTGTAACTGCGGGCGATCATCAGTGTCTCCGTGGAGCAGATGCCCGGTATCACCTGTATCTGTTCTGTCAGCAACCGGGTAAAGTGCGGGAGGTCGCGGCAAAAGACCTCGATCATCAGGTCGAAGCGGCCCAGCGTCATGACCAGGTAGCTGACCTCCGGGATCTCGGCGACTGCTCTGGCGACCTGATCGACCATGCCGGGTGCGACCGTCGCGCCGACGAGCGCCGGGGCCTGGAAGCCGAGCGCGTACGGATCGACGATCCCCACGCTGCGGATGATTCCCTCCTCGACGAGGTTGCGGTAACGGGTGCGAATCGTCGTTTCGGACACGCCCGCCTGCTTGGCGATCTGGGTGAAAGGGGCGCGCCCGTCTTCCTGCAGCGTCTGAAGGATGAGTTTATCCAGGTCGTCCATGGGGCCTCCGCAAGACCAGGTGCGATCCGGGCTTACACTGGCTTGGCTGTTCTCGATCGTGGGGGCAGTTTGAAAATCAACGCTACAGGTCTATTTTAGCATAGAATTCGAACTCTGTCAATAGTTTTGCTTCGATTTTCGTGTTAAATCGCCCAATTAACCTTCCCGAAAGCTCGGCAAACGAGTCGAGACCGTCAAGCAAGTGCCCAGAAGCACTCGATCGCCTGCTGGACACACCGGTGTAGCTTTCGGGAAGGTGGAACATACCGTCAAGCAAGTGCCCAGAAGCACTCGATCGCCTGCTGGGCATACCGGTGTAGCTTTCGGGAAGGTGGGCGGTCTACCAGGTGTCTTTCGTGGCGGGGTGAGACTCTAGCGAAGGGTGAACGTGAAGCATCTATTGGCCATTTCTCACTCCGTCTGTCGCCGCCCGGATGCCTGGCGACGCCAGGGCCACACGGAAGCCGACATAGTCCTCCCCCTCGGCCGGAGCGAACTTGAGGCGGATCGCGGAGCGGCAGATGTCGGGGGGCTCGTGCCACGAGCCCCCGCGCACGACCCGGTGCGGAGTGCCCCCGCACTCCCACGCGCTCCCATCGGCGGGCGTATCCCTGTAGCCGTCGTGCCAGGTATCCGCGCACCATTCCCACACGTTGCCGTGCATGTCGTACAGCCCGAACGCGTTCGGCGGAAAGCTTCCCACCGCCGCCGTCTCGTGGCGATAGATGCCCTGCGGTTCCGCCAGGTACGTGTGTGCCCCGCAGTAGTTTACCAGGTCCGTCGTGATCGTCTCGCCGAAATAGAACGGCGTCGTGGTGCCAGCCCGGCACGCGTACTCCCACTCCGCCTCGCTCGGCAGGCAGTAAGACTGCCCGGTTTTCTCCGCGAGCCGCTCGCAGAATTCACGGGCATCGTTCCAGGAGACCCGGTCCACAGGCCGGCTTGCCCCCTTGAACCGGTAGGGCGGGGTCCATGCCATCACCGCCTTCCATTGCTCCTGCGTGATGGGATACTTGCCCATGAAGAACGGCGCGGCCGTGACCTCGTGCTGGGGGTGCTCATCGTCGTATCCACGGCCCTCGGGCGTTCCCATCGTGAACGTGCCCCCGGGGATCGCGACCATCTCGAGGATGGCGCCGTTTCCCAGGTCTTGCGTGAACTGCCGCGCCCTGTGTGCCCGGCGGTCGACGATCTCCCCCCGCCGGTCGACGGCCGGCACCACGAATTCGATCTCCTGCTCCAGACGTTCCCTTGTCGTAACTACCCAGACGTCGGGCCAGGTGAGCCTGTGCGGTCCGAAAATCTAATGCAAGATTGATGTTTCTCTAACGCAAATCTTGTGCAAATCAAGTATACTCGATCTCAAATGCGGTGAGTATCGGTTGTTCAACTAATCC
>DATKTN010000296.1:0-5857 GCA_035531135.1 Anaerolineae bacterium | reverse complement strand
CGGGAGCAGATTGCCCGCGCCGGCAACGTCGAGCCTGCCAGGGGGCAACCGCCCGGTCAGGGCGCTGGGGGTGGAGAGGCGGCGCAGGCGCCTGGTCAGCAAGGAGCGGCGCCGGGTGGGCAGGCTCCGGGCGGCGGTCAGCTTGCGCAGCCGGGGCATCATGAGGACGCCGGCACCGGTGCGCCCTACGACGAGGTCTACGTGCCGTACCGCTTCGACGAGGAGGGGGCAGGGGTGGACGTGGGCCGCGAGGGGGCTGAGGACGATGGCGTGCCCGTCGGCGACGCACCGCTCCCGATCCCGGAAGGAGGCCAGGCCAACGTGCCCTATCGAGAGGTCTACGCCGGTTACGCTGCCCAGGCCGGCGCCGCACTGGAAGGAAGCTATATCCCGTTGGGACTGAAGCAGTACGTGCGGGATTATTTCAGCTCGCTGGAACCATAGAGGATCCCTTGCTCACGTACGTTTCTCAGGAAAGCATCTTGCAGCCGCCGGTGGAAGGGAAGATAGTCAAAGTACTCATCACGTGTGTGCGTCTCGAACTCGATCTGTTGTGCCTTGTCGCGAGCATAGAGCAGGACTCCTTCGCACGCTATGCGGCCTCGGAAAACCAACGGGGCGTCATTGATGACACGGACATCGGCTTCAGCGATGCCGGCCTGTCTGGATAGCTCGGCGCTCAGGTCCAGCATCAACCGCAGCCGCTGGCTAGGCGATGTTTCATCATCGCACACGAGTGCGATGTCTACGTCGCTGGAGGGAGTCTCCTCTCCACGTGCGGCAGAGCCGTGAAGGTAGGCCAACTGTACAGGCAAGTCCTTCACCATCTGGGGCAGATGTAGTCGCAAGGTGTCAACCAGGTTATCAGACCTGCTCATTATGTTCTCCTGGTGGCATTATAGCACAGGCTAGTCCCAGGGCAAAGGGGGTGGAATGGCGGAAAAGGACTATGTGCGTTACACCGCTGCGGGTGGCGTCGTCGTGCACGACGGTCGCGTGCTGGTATTGTGCCGTCCCGGCAGGGGCGAGGTGCGGCTGCCCAAGGGGCACGTCGAGCCGGGCGAGGCGGTGCAGGCGGCGGCGCTGCGCGAGACCCGCGAGGAGAGCGGATACGCTGACCTGGTCGTGCGTGCCGACCTGGGCACCCAGTTGGTCGGGTTTGAGCGCGGCGGGCGGCACGTCTTGCGCGACGAACGGTACTTTCTGATGGCGCTGGCGGGCGATCCGGATTCTCCTGCCGGCGGGGAGGAGCAGTTCGAGCCCGTGTGGCTCACCTGGGACCAGGCGCTGGTGGCGTTGACGTTCGAACCCGAGCGGGAGTGGGTGCGGCGAGCAAGAGAGATGATCAATGACCAATGACCAATGACCAATGGCCAATGAAGAATGACAAATGACAGATGAGAGATGCGTATATGAGGAGGACGAGTGATAGAAGACAACTTTGAACAGTCTGGGTGGACGCTGGAGGCGCTGCTGCCGGCGCACGAGGGGGAGGAGCTGGAGCGGATCCTGGCGGAACTGGAGCGGCAGGTCACAGAGTTCGAGGCCAGCCGCGAGCGTCTTTCGCCAGAGATGAGCAGCGACGAGTTTCTGGAGCTGATGCGCCTCTCCGAGGCGATTTACGTCAACGCCGCGCGGCTGGGTGGCTACGCCCATCTGTGGTTCTCCGAGGACACCCAATCGCAGGCCGCGCTCGGTTTCCTGGGCCGGATGGAGCAGTTGTCCACCGAGGTCCAGAACCGCACGCTCTTTTTCTCGCTGTGGTGGAAGGAGTTGGACGATGAGCCGGCCCGGCGTCTGGCCGCCGCCAGCGGGGACTACTGTTACTACCTGGAGTCGCTCCGCCGTTTCAAGCCGTACACGCTTTCCGAGCCCGAGGAGCGGATCATCAACCTGAAGGACGTCAACGGGCCAAACGCGCTGGTCAAGCTGTACGAGATGATCACCAACCGTTTTTCCTTCCGGCTTGAGGTGGATGGCGAGACGAAGGAGATGACGCGGGATGAGCTGTCCGCCTACGTCCGCGACCCGTCGCCGCAGGTGCGCGCCGCGGCGTACCAGGAGCTGTTCCGCGTCTACAGCGACCGGGCGGCGGTCCTGGCTCAGATCTATGCCCATCGCGTGCGCGATTGGGCCAGCGAGAACGTGGCCTTGCGCGGCTTTACGGCACCGGTCGCCGTCCGCAACCTGGGCAACGACATCCCCGACCCCGTGGTCGAGACGCTGCTGGACATGTGCCGGCGCAACATGCCGATCTTTCACCGCTATTTCCGGTTGAAGGCCCGCTGGCTGGGCGTGGAACAGTTGCGCCGCTACGACATCTACGCCCCGATCCGGGCTGCCGAGCGGACCTACTCCTTCCCGGAGGCCGCCGGCATGGTGCTGGACAGCCTGGATCGCTTCTCGCCCGCGGCGGTGGATCACGCCCGGCGCGTCTTTGCTGACGGCCACGTCGATTCAGAGATACGCCCGGGGAAGCGCGGCGGGGCGTTCTGCGCCGGGATTCTGCCTGGCGTCACCCCCTGGGTGCTGGTCAACTATGTGGGAAAGACGGACGACGTGTTCGCGCTGGCGCACGAGATCGGCCACGCCGTCCACGCGCTCATGGCCGGGCACCACTCCGCCTTTACCTTCCACTCCGCGCTGCCCCTGGCCGAGACCGCGTCCGTCTTCTCCGAGATGTTGTTGAACGACCGGTTGCTCCGCGAGGAGGACGACCCCGCCGTGCGGCGCGACCTGCTGGCTCGGGTGCTCGACGGCGCGTATGCGACGGTCGCCCGCCAGGCCTACTTTGTCCTGTTCGAGTTGGAGGCGCACCGGCGGGCGGTGGAGGGTGCGACGGCCGACGATCTCTGCGCGCTGTACATGGACAACCTGCGCGAGCAGTTCGGCGACGCGGTCGAGCTCTCCGACGACTTTCGCTGGGAGTGGATCGCCATCCCCCACATCTATGCGACCCCCTTTTACTGCTACGCCTACAGTTTCGGCCAACTGCTCGTGCTGGCGCTGTACCAGCAGTACCGGGAAGAGGGGGCGTCGTTCGTGCCCCGCTTCCTGAGGGTCCTGGCGCACGGCGGATCGCGGAGCCCGGAGCGCATCATCGGCGAAGCCGGCTTCGACATGGCCGCGCCCGGCTTTTGGCAGGGGGGCTTTGACGTGTTGCGGGGGATGCTGGATGAACTGGAGGGGTTGTGACCAGGGCCAGAATGGAGACTGGAGAATAGAGAATGGAGAATGGAGAAATAAAAATCTCTCCTGAACAGTTCCGCGAAACCGCCACCCGCATCGAGGCCGAGGTCGGCAGGTACATCGTCGGCCAGCAGGACGTGGTGCGCCACACGCTCATCTGCCTCGTCGTGGGGGGGCACGCGCTCTTGGAGGGCGTGCCCGGCCTGGGCAAGACGATGCTGGTGCGCACGCTGGCGAGCGTGCTCGACCTCAAGTTCGCTCGCATCCAGTTTACGCCCGACCTGATGCCGGCCGACATCGTCGGCACCGACATTCTGGAGGAGGCGGAGGACGGGCGGCGGGCGTTCCGCTTCCAGCCAGGGCCGGTGTTTACCAACCTGCTCCTGGCCGACGAGATCAACCGCGCCACCCCCAAGACGCAATCGGCGCTCCTGGAGGCGATGCAGGAGCGCACCGTCACCGTCGCCAACCGTTCCTACCCGCTGGAGCCCCCTTTCCTGGTGCTGGCAACGCAGAACCCCATCGAGATGGAGGGCACCTACCCGCTGCCGGAGGCCCAACTGGACCGCTTCCTGTTCAAGATCAACGTCGAGTACCCCTCCTCGCAGGAGCTGGTCGAGATCCTGAACCGCACGACGGGCGAGACAGAGCCGGAGGTCGCGGTCGTCGCCGGCGGGCCGGCTGTGCTGGCGATGGGGGCGCTGGCCCGGCAGGTGCCCGTCGCCTCGCCCGTGGCCGACTATGCCGCCCGCCTGACGATGGCCACCCATCCCGAGAGCGAGGCGGCCCCGCAGATCGTGCGGCAGTACGTGCGCTATGGCTCCAGCCCCCGGGGCGCGCAGGCGCTCATCCTGGGCGGCAAGGTGACGGCGCTCCTGGCCGGACGGTACAACGTCGCGTTCGAGGATCTGCGGGCGGTCGCCCCGGCCGCGCTGTGCCACCGCATCCTGCTCAACTTTGAGGGGCAGGCGGAGGGGGTGGGGGCGGATGAGGTGGTGGGGGAGGTCGTGCGGGCGGTCGCCGAGCTGTGAGCGAGGAAGCAGGAAGCAGGAAGCAGGAAGCAAGGAAGCAGGAAGCCAGGAAGCAAGGAAGCAGGGAAGTAAGGAAGCGGGGAAGAATGGGAAGCGAGGAAGCAAGGGAGGAGGGAACGATGACAGCATTGCAGCTTCCGGGGTATTGGACATTGAGGGTGTGGAGGTGATCCATGTTCGAAGCCATGCTCTCTGAGAAGCAGCTCGCCCTCCGCTCCCAGGTGCGCGAGTTTGTCCGGTCCGTGCCGCGCCAGTTGATCCTGGATATGGACGCCGACCGGGTGCGCTACCCGCGCGACTTTGTCCGTGAGGCCGGGCGGCGCAACCTGCTGGGGCTGCGCTTCCCGCCCGAGTACGGCGGGCGGGGGCTGCGCTGGGAGGACGAGATCGTCGCCATCGAGGAGGTGGGTGTGCTGGGGACAGCGCTGGCCTGCGCCTACGTGATGCCCAGCATCGTCGGCGAGGCGCTGCACGCCTTTGGCACGCCCGAGCAGCAGGAGCGCTGGCTGGTGCCGCTCCTGACTGGTGAGAAAATCGCCGCCGAGGCGCTCACCGAGCCCCGGGGCGGCTCCGACTTTTTCGGGACGACGACCGAGGCGCGGCGGGAGGGCGACGGCTACCTCCTGCGCGGGCAGAAGCGGTTCATCGTCGGCGCGGCGGAGGCGGACTTTTTCCTCGTCTACGCCCGTACCGACCCCGGCGCGCCCCCGCACAAGTCGATCAGCGCCTTCATCGTCGAGCGCGGGCCGGGGGTGGAGGCCGAGTACCTGTACGGGTTGCTGGGCACGCGGGGCGGGGGCACCGGGCGGCTCGTCTTTCGCGACGCGCGCGTGCCGGCCGGGAACCTGGTCGGGGCGGAGAACGGGGCGGCCGAGATCTTTTACCGCATGATGATCCCCGAGCGCATGACGAGCGCCGCCGGCGCCATCGGCATGGGGCGGGCGGCGCTCGAGGTCGCGGCCCGCTACTCTGACCAGCGCCGGGCCTTTGGCGACAAGATCCGCCGCTTCGAGGGGGTCAGCTTCAAGGTCGCCGACTCGATCACACTGCTCGACGCCGCCCGCGGGCTGGTCTACGGCGCCGCCCGCAGCGTCGACGCCGGCGACGACCCGCGCCGCTCGCGGCGGCTCGTCTCCGAGGCCAAAAAGTTCGCCACCGACGCCGCCTGGCAGGTCGTCAATCACGCGATGCAGATCCTGGGCGGCATCGGCTACACGGACGTCTACCCCATCGAGCGCTTGCTGCGGGACACGCGCCTGATCATGATCTGGACCGGCACGAACGAGGTGATGGACCTCATCATCCAGCACGAGTATTACAAGGAGCTCCTGCCCGGCCGGCCCGACGTGCGGGACGTCGAGCCCGACGCCCCCGAGGCGGAGCAAACCGAGGAGAAGGTGTACGAATGACCAATGACCAATGACCAATGTCCAATGTCCAATGACCAAGTGACTAAATGACCAACTGACCAACTGACCATGTGTGAGATTTCTCGATGATCCTTGACGGGGTGTTTCTGCGCAAACTGGAGCGTCTGTCGTTCAGCGTGCAGCACGTCCGGGCCGGGCAGGTCGCGGGCGAGCGGCGCTCGACCAAGCGCGGCATGTCGGTCGAGTTCGCCGACTACCGGGACTATA
>DATKTN010000295.1:0-4225 GCA_035531135.1 Anaerolineae bacterium | reverse complement strand
CGCCAGGACCGACCTGTACACGCACACCACGTTGGGGCTGGGGTCTGAGAAATATCCCCACACGCTCGTGCCAGTGCGCCAGCGCATCCCCAGCGGCCACAAAGTGGCCCTGTGGGATATCGCCGCTGGCGAACCCGTGCGTCGCAGCGGCCAGATCATTGGTTTCGCCACGCGGGCGATTCTGCCAGGCGAGCACGTGCACACCCACAACCTGGGCGTGCGGAACCTGGCCCGAAAACACCCGCCCGGCGGGGACGTGCAACCGGTGACGGTCGTGCCACCGGGCGAACGGCGCACCTTCCTGGGATACCGGCGAGCCGATGGGCGCGTGGGTACCCGCAACACCATCGCCGTCATCTCGACCGCCAATTGCTCGGCCCACACCTGCCTCGCAATCGCCCACCACTTTACGCCAGAACGGCTGGCGGAATTCCCCAACGTGGACGGCGTGATCGCATTGACCCACCACTCCGGTTGTAGCATCTGCGCTGGCGGCCCGGACCACGTGCTGATCGCTCGCACACTGGTCGGCATGGCCCGTCACCCGAACGTCGGCGGGGCGATCATCGTGGGCCTGGGCTGCGAGACCAACCAGCCCGTCGATCTGGTGGAGCGCTACGCCCGGTTGAGCTATGGCACCGATACCCCGCTCGAGTTACCGCTCAGCCTGGTGATTCAGGACGCCGGGGGCATCCAAAAGACCGTGCAGGCGGGCATCGTGGCCATCGAAAACCTGCTGCCGGCCGTCGACGCCGCGCGTCGCACGCCGCAGACGATCTCTGAGTTGATGCTGGCGCTCCAGTGCGGCGGCAGCGACGGGTGGTCCGGCGTGACGGCCAATCCGGTCGTGGGGCTCGTCGCCGACGAAATCGTGCGCCAGGGTGGTACCGTCGTCCTGGCCGAAACGCCCGAGATCTATGGCGCCGAGCACCTGCTCACCCGCCGCACGATCAGCCCCGAGGTCGGGGAGAAACTGATGGCCAGGGTGCGCTGGTGGGAGGAGCACACCCACAGGCAGGGCATCACGCTTGACAACAACCCCTCCCCGGGCAACAAGGCCGGCGGCCTGACGACCATCTATGAGAAAGCGGTGGGCGCAGTGGCCAAGGCGGGTAGCACGCCCCTGATCGACGTCTACGATTACGCCGAGCCGGTGACCGCGCGGGGCTTGACCTTTATGGACTCTCCAGGCAGCGACCCGGTCTCGGTGACCGGACAGGTCGCCGGCGGCTGCAACCTGGTGCTCTTCACCACGGGTCGAGGCTCGGTCTTTGGCTTCAAGCCTGCGCCCAGCATCAAGGTCACCAGCAACTCGACCACCTACGAGCACATGATCGAAGACATGGACCTGAACGCGGGCCAGGTGCTGGAAGGGGCGACACTGGAGGAGGTGGCGGCCGAGCTGCTCGACCTGGTCGTCGCAGTGGCCTCAGGCCAACTGACCAAGAGCGAGGCGCAGGGCGTGGGCGAGGCCGAGTTCAGCCCGTGGCACCTGGGCGGCATCCTGTAGTTAAGTTCCCAGGTTCCAGGTCTCAGGTTGCAGAGGCAGCGACGCATGCCCCCGCCGAACCTGAAACCCTGAAACCTGAAACCCTGAAACGCCGTACTGCGAGCTATTCCAGGCGCAGCACCAACCCCTCGTTGGGACCGACCGGCAGGCTCTCCAACTCCACCCGGCCCTGGTGCACCAACCCTGTGGCGACGGCGACGGTGGCCGTCCGGGCGACGTGGCCCAGGTCGAGCGTGTGTGCGCCAGTTCCCAAGTTCAACACGACCAGGAATCGGTCCGCGCCCGGAGCGGTGCGCAGGTAGGCAAACACGTCCCCCACCCCCGCGTCGACCGAACCGTAATCGCCCGCGTGTAACGCCGGCTCGGCGCGGCGCAGGCGGGCCAGCGCCCGGTACAGGCTCAGCATCGACGTGGGTTCCCTCTCCTGCTTCGCCACGTTTCGCTCCCCGTAGTCACCGGCTACCGGCAGCCAGGGCGCGACGCCCGCCGCGGCAAACCCGGCGTTGGGCGAGCCGTCCCACTGCATCGGGGTGCGCTCCGGGTCGCGCCCCACGACGTGGGCGATCTCGGGCTGATTCAACGCCGGCGGGTCCTGCACGAACTCGGGCGGGATGGGCACGTTTTCCATGCTGATCTCTTCGCCATAATACGTCGTCGGTGTGCCGCGCAGCGTGAGCAGGAGCATGTTCGCCACCCGCGCCTGGGCCCGCCCCACCCGGCTGGCGACGCGATGCCGGTCGTGGTTGCCCAGCACCCAGTTGGGCCAGCCGCCAGCGGGGAGCGCCCCCTCGTACGCGTCCACCGCCCGGCGGACAACCTGACCGTTCCAGTCGAGCTGGAGCAGTTGAAAGTTGAAGGGCAGGTGACATTCGTCGAGGTCCTGGCCATAGTATTTCACCAGATCTTCGTTAGGGAGATAGATCTCGCCCACCATCATGCGCTCGTCGTATTCGTCCAGCACGGCCCGCATCCGGCGGATGATGTCGTGAACGCCGGGCAGGTTGGCGGTGTAGATGTGCTGCAACCTGTTGAAGGGGGCGACGTCGTCCCAGTCAGGATTCGGCGGCTCGTCGCGGAACTGGTCGTCCTTGAGCATCAGCCACATCACGTCGACGCGAAAGCCATCCACCCCCCCGTCCAGCCAGAAGCGCATCACGTCGAGCATGGCCTCCAGGACCTGTGGATTGCGGTAGTTGAGCTCGGGCTGCTGGGCGAGGAACTGGTGCATGTAATACTGCCCTGTCCTTTCATCAAAGGTCCAGGCCGGGCCGCCAAAGTAACTGAGCCAGTTGTTGGGCGGTCCGCCGCCGGGCGCGGGATCGCGCCAGATGTACCAGTCGCGCTTGGGGTTGTCGCGGCTGCTGCGGCTTTCGACGAACCAGGCGTGCTCGTCCGAGGTATGGTTCGGCACCAGGTCGAGCAGTAGCTTTAAGCCGCGCTTGTGCGTCTCGGCCAGCAACTGATCAAAGTCGTCCATCGTGCCGAACAGGGGATGGACGCCGACGTAGTCGGCCACGTCGTAGCCGAAATCGTGCATCGGCGAGGGATAGATGGGCGAGAGCCAGATCGCGTCCACGTTCAGGCTGTGGATATAGTCCAGCCGCCGGGCGATGCCCGGCAGATCGCCAATGCCATCGCCGTTAGTGTCCTGATAGGAGCGCGGATAGATCTGGTAGATGATGCCCTTCTGCCACCACAGATATTCGTCTGCCATGGTCACACCTCCTGGTATCCATATAGGTCGAGGGGAACCCGCTGCACAGAGCTTTTCAGGGTCAAGCCCTGTCTCAGCGGGCGATACCCGCTCACGCATCACGCATCACGGATCACGCATCACGTTTCACGTTTCAGGTTCCGCTCGACCTGCACCCGCGCCAGCAGTCCCTCCACCTGCTCCCGCCGGCAAATCCCCGTGCCCTCGTTCATCACCACCGAGGCGGCGGCCGCCGTGCCCAGCACGAGCGCCTCCAGCCAGTCGTCGCCCCGGCTACGGGCCAGCATGAGACTCCCGCTCAGCGCGTCGCCCGCGCCCGCCGTGTTGACGACCGGCACCTGCGGCGGCTGCGCGTGGTACCAGGCCCCGGGCGTGACGGCCAGCGCGCCCCGCGCCCCCAGCGTGACGACCAGCGCGTCGCTGGCCCACTCGCCCAGGCGACCGGCCAGCCTCCCGGCCAGCCCGGCGATGTCGCCCCCACTCCCCCACCCGCCTCCCACGCCCGGGTCCAGCGCCTCGAGTTCGTACCGGTTGATCTTGAGAACGTGGGGCAAGCCCCCTACCCCCTGGCGCAGCGATTCGCCGGACGAATCGAGCAGCGTGACCAACCCCTTCTGGCGGGCGCGGCGCAGCAAGCGGGCGTGGCTGTCGGGCGGAAGGCCGGGCGGCAGGCTGCCCCCGCAGATCACGCCCCACGCCCGTCCGGCGTACCGATCCAGCAGTGCGAGCAGTTGGCGCAGGTGCTCCTCTGTCGCCGCCAGCGTCGGCGCCATGACCGTGGACTGCTCCCCCACGGCCAGGTCGACGAGCACGACCGCCGTGCGCGTCTCGCCGAGGGCGGGCACGAAATCGTGGGGGACGCCCATCCCGTCGAGCAGGGCGGTGAGCAGCCTGCCGGTGTGTCCGGCGTTCAGCCCCGCCGCCACCGTCTCCCCGCCCAGCTCGTGGATCGCCAGCGACGCGGCCACCCCCTTGCCGCTGGGCGTGACCACCTCCCGCTC
>DATKTN010000294.1:0-14985 GCA_035531135.1 Anaerolineae bacterium | reverse complement strand
CTGGACGTGCAGAGCGTGGAGCCCGAGGCATTCACCGAAGAAGACGTGGCCGTGCTGCAGACGCTGGCCGACCAGGTAGGCGTGGCCATCAGCAACGCACGGCTATTCCAGCAGGCAGAGGAGAGCCTGGCCGCAGAACGGCGAGCTTACGGTGAGCTGAGTGGCAGATCCTGGAGGGAACTGTTGCACACTCAACCCGACCTGGGCTTCCTCAGGGACGAGCGCGGCATCTTGCCCGCAGGTGACGTGTGGCGGCCGGCGATGGAGGCAGCCCTACGGACAGGACAGGCGACGCTGCGCAAAGATAGCGCGACGAGCCTGGCTATGCCGGTCACGGTGCGCGGCCACGTCATCGGCGTGATCGACGCGCACAAGCCCGATGGCGCAGGCGCGTGGACGACGGAAGAGATCACGCTGCTGAGAACCCTGAGCGACCAGTTGGGCGTGGCGTTAGAAAGCGCCCGACTCTACCAGGACGCCCAGCGGCGCGCCGCCCGCGAGCGGTTGACCGGCGAGATCACAGCCCGGATGCGGCGTACCCCCAACATGGACGAACTGATGAAAACCACCATCCAGGAGCTTTCAGCCGTATTAGGGACATCCAGGATCTTTGTTCAGTTGAGTACACTGCCGGATCCAGCGGAAGCTGGCGCAAAGAATGCGACACCGCCACAATCTGAAGCCGAATGAGCACACAGTCCCTCTCCCCCAGGAAGAGAGGGTTGGGGTGAGGGTTAATGCAGTCGGATCACTTACGTGTGAGACGACATTGCCAGGTAAGCCTTCGGGGCTACACAAGGAGAAAGCGATGAACATCAAATCCAGTAATGATACTCGAAAGGGCACAGGCAGTCGAGCGACCATCAGCCGGCGTACATTTCTGCGCTGGGCCGCTGGTGCTGGTGGAATGGCTGCTCTGAGCACCGTCTTGCCCTGCTGCGGACCATCTCCATCTGAGCCCACATCTACACCAACCTCTGCCAGGCCACAGGAGTTGATCATAGGCAGCGCGGTGGACATATACACGATTGACCCAGCGGTGGGCTTCGACCAGGCTATCGGCAGCAGCTTGAAAGGGCTCTACGACTCTCTTTTTCGGCACGTTGGAAATCCCCCTAAAGCGGTGCCCTGGCTGGCTGAGAGCTATGAGGTTTCGGAGGATGCCAAAGAATGGACCTTCAAACTGGTGGAGAACGCCGTTTTCCACGATGGCTCTCCAGTGACCGCAGCGGCGATCAAGTATTCTGCTGAGCGCCTGTTGCGCATCGGCGCGGGACCTGGCAGCCTGTTTATGGGCATTATGGGCGAAGACAGTGTGCACGTGCTCGATGACTACACGCTAAAGATCGAACTGTTGCAGCCCTTTGGCCCCTTCCTGGATACATTGCCGTGGCTCTTTGTCGTCAACCCTGATCTGGTGGAAGCAAACGCCGGCGACGATGACGGACAGACCTGGCTGACAGATCACGAGGCTGGCTCTGGCCCCTTTACCATGGGAGAATGGAAACCAGGCGAGTCGTACGAGTTCAAGGCTGTCCCCGATTACTGGAAGGGCTGGCCTTCGTAGGACCACCTTGAGGGCTATGTGCGCAAAGTCATCCAAGACAGTGCAACCAGGATCCAGGCCCTGGAGCAAGGTGAGGTCCATATCATAGACTGGGCATCGTCCGAGGACCAACTTTTGCTCAAAGAGGCAGGCTTTTTGATCGTGGAAGAGCCAACCATACAGACCTATGACATCAAGCTCAACAACCAGGAAGGCTATACGGCAGATCCTGGCGTCAGAAAGGCGATTTCCCTGGCATTTGACTACCAGGCCTTGCAAGAAATATGGAGCAATCGCACCACTTTGACCGTAGGACCATTGCCAACCAGCCTGGAGTTGGCAGCCAATGACCTTCAAGTCTATCGCCTTAACCTGGAGAAAGCCAAGGCAGAGTTGGCGCAATCACCGTGGCCGGGGGGTGGCTTCGATCTGGACTATGTATACGTGACTGGCCTTGATGAGGAACGCAAGACGGGCGAGATCCTGCGCGATCAGTTGGCCAAGCTCAACATCACCGTCAACCTCATCCCTATGGAATGGGCCGATGCCGTGAGCACCTTTCAGGATCCCAAAACGTCGCCGCCCATGTTCCCTCTCTACTCGAGCACTGCCTACCCCGACCCAGACAACTACCTCTGGACAGGCTTTCATTCATCCCAGGCAGGAAAGTGGACGAATCCCGGCCACTACCAAAACCCCGCCATGGACAGTTTACTGGAACAGGCGAGGGCGACAGCGGACCAGGCGAAGCGCAAGAGGCTCTATCGCCAAGCTCAACAGTTGGCGCTTGACGATGCCGTGAATATCTTTGGTGCCTCCACTCCAGACTTTCACGCCTACAGCCCGCACATCAAGGGCTTCGAGTACTGCCCGGTGATGGGCAGCGACGAGGATTTCTACTGGCTTCGGCTCTAGAACAGTGGCCATTCTGCACCGTCTAACCATGTACAGGAGGAACGGGCCATGAGATTGACCGTCGGACAGAGGTTAGTGTTACCATTTGTCCTCATAGCCATACTGCTGGTGAGCATGGGTATCTTTAGCACCTACAGCCTGGTCCAGCTCAATGGCAACACAGAGGAGATTCTGCGAGAACACCAACCGGTCCTGACCAACATAGCAGCTATCGAGAGTGGCGTTCTATTCCATAGTTTGAAAGTGGAACAATACGTTACCACTGGCAACAGGGCCCACCTGCGTACCGTTGCAGAGCTGCGCAGCGACGTTGAGGCAAACCTCGCAGACCTTGAGGATCAGACCCGTGGAACTGAGGGCGAACATCTCGTTCAGAAGATCAGAGAGACCTATGACACCTATATCACTATGTCGGACGGCCTGCAGGACTTTTACCGGCGCAATCCCGACGACGGGGCCAGTGTCGCCGGCCGACAGATGAGAATAGCCGCTCTGCTTGAGAATGCTCTGCTGGCGAATGCTGACGTCCTGTATGAAACTGTGCAAATTGAAGCCCAGGAGTTGATTCAGGCCAATGGGAGGCTATATCAGACCTATTTCGGGATCACTGTCACATCGGGGCTAGTTTTGGCCGGACTGGCCATCGTTCTGAGCCTCTTAATCAGCCGCTCCATCAGGGTTCCGATCAGTCAATTGGTGGAGGCAACACAGAGAGTGGCTGGTGGAGATCTGTCGGCACGGGCACAAGTAAAGACCCACGATGAGATTGGTCTATTGGCCAATGACTTTAACAGCATGGCCGCCCAGATCCAGGAACTGATCGGCACGCTGGAACAGCGTGTCGAGGAGCGTACGCGTGGCCTTCAAACGGCGGCCGAGGTCGCCCGCGCCACTATCTCGGTGCTCGACCCCAATGAACTGCTGCGCCAGGTGGTGGTCCTGGTCCGCGAGCGGTTTGACCTGTACTATGTGGGATTGTTTCTCCTCAACGAAGAAGGCACGTTCGCCGTTCTAGACGCGGGCACGGGCGAGGCCGGCAAAAAGATGCTGGAACAAGGACACAGGCTGGAAGTAGGCGGCAATTCGATGATCGGCCAATGCACGGCCCGGAACGAGGCCCGTATCGCACTGGATGTCGGTGAGGAAGCTGACCGCTTCGAAAATCCTCTCCTGCCGGAGACGCGCTCGGAGATGGCGCTGCCGCTGCGTTCGCGGGGACAGGTCATCGGCGCGATGACCGTGCAGAGCACGGAAGAGGCTGCTTTTGACGAGGCAGACATCGCCGTTATGCAGACGATGGCCGACCAGGTGGCTGTGGCGATTGACAATGCCCGCCTCTTTGCCAACGCCCAGACTACCTTGGAGGAGATGGAAGCTATCAATCGGCGTTATCTGGGACAGGCGTGGCGTGAATACACTCGCAGCAGAGCGACCAGCGGCTACGAGCAGACCGACGCGGGGATTACTTCCCTGGGTGACAGGACTTTACCTGATGTCCAACAGGTGATGTCCACCAGACAGCCTCTGATTACAGGCACGCACGGGGATAATGCCCCATCCGCTGTGCTCTTGCCCATCACGCTGCGCGGCCAACCTGTGGGTGCGCTGGGGCTCGAGGTAGCGGGGGGAGAGCAGCAGTGGAGCGATGACGACATAGCGCTGGCCGAAGCGGTTGCCGAGCAGTTAGCCCTGGCCGCCGACAACCTGCGGTTGCTCGACGAAACGCAGCGCCGCGCTGCCCGCGAGCGGCTCGTCGGCGATATCACGGACCGCATGCGCGAGACGTTGGACGTGGACACGGTCCTGCAGACTGCCGTGCGCGAAATGCGCCAGATATTGGACCTGGCGGAGGCAGAAGTGCGGCTGGGGACTGGCCCGGCATCCGGCAAAACCGGAGACGGTGCCGAGCGAGGGAAAGCATAACGCCGCAGCCCGGCACGCGGACGGCCGGGAACTGGAGAGGGAACAATTATGCTCACCTGGATCAGAAACCTCCTTGCTGCGCCGGTTTTTGAGGGCGACGAGGACAAGACGCGCATCGCCGGTCTGCTCGACGTGATGCTGCTCACCACCCTCCTGGCGACGGTGGTGGGAACCATAGCCATGTACTGGATCGAGCCGACCGAGATCGTGTTTGACACGATATTCGGCATCGTGCTGGTCGTGCTGATCTCTGGTCTGCGGGCCCTCACGCGCCGTGGCCACGTACAATTGGTCGGTGCGCTGTTTTCATCCTTGCTATGGGGGGGCATGACTTTCCTGCTCTACATCGGCGAAGGTGTACGCGATCCCAGCGTCACCGCTTACTTCCTCGTCATCGCCATCGCCAGCTTGCTGCTGGGCGCACGCGCTGCGGCCATCTTTGGGCTGCTCAGCATACTGACCATGCTGGGAATCCTCTACGCCGAAATCAGCGGCGCGATCACCGTTCCCCCGCGAGCCTCAGCGGGCCCCGTCCACGCGGTCACGATCGCCGCGACCCTGGGCCTGACGACACTGTTGTTGCGCTCCGCCGTGCGCAGCATCAACGTAGGGTTCGGGCGTGCCCGCAGCTACGCAACCGAGTTGGAGGAAGAGAGGGAACACCTGGAGCAGACGGTCGAGGAGCGAACCCTCGACCTGACGCGTCGCGCTCGCTACCTGGAGGCGACCGCCGAGGTGGCGCGGGCTGCGGCGTCGGTGCTGGATCTGCAGGAACTGCTCTCACAGACCGTGGCGTTGATCAGCGAGCGGTTTGGCTTCTACCACACGGCCATCTATTTACTGGACCCCACCGGCGAGTGGGCCGCGCTGGGGGCCGCTTCCAGCGAGGGTGGGCAGCGGATGCTGAGGCGCGGGCACCGGCTACGGGTAGGACAGGAGGGTATCGTGGGCTACGTGACCGACCAGGGTCAGCCCCGCATCGCGCTGGACGTGGGAGCCGACGCAGCGTTCTTCGACATCCCGGACTTGCCCGACACACGCTCCGAGATGGCATTGCCGTTGCGCGCACGAGGCCAGATCATCGGCGCGCTGGACGTGCAGAGCGCGAAGCCGGAGGCGTTCAGCGACGAGGACGTGGCCGTCTTGCAGACGCTGGCCGACCAAGTCGCCCTGGCGATCAGCAACACACGTCTCTTTCAACAGGCGCAGGAGAGCCTGGAAGCGGAGCGGCGAGCCTACCGGGAGATCGTCCGCGAGGCGTGGAAACAGATAGTCCGCGCCCGGCCCGAGTTGGGGTACCTGTGCGTCCCCCATGGCGTCTACCCGGCCGAAAGCCCGTGGCGGCCCGAGATGGTGCAAGCAAGTCAAGCTGGTCGGACCGTCCGGGACGGCGGGACCACGGTCGTCATACCGGTCAGGATCCGTGACCAGGTCACGGGGGCTGTCAGGCTCCGCAAGCGCGACGACGCTGGCGAATGGACGGCTGAGGAGATCGCGCTCATGGAGACGCTGACCGAGCAGTTGAGCGTCGCGTTGGAGAGCGCCAGGCTCTACCAGGACGCGCAACACCGCGCCGCCCGCGAGCGGCTGACCCGCGAGATCACCGACAAGATGCGCCGTGCGACCGGCGTGGAGGGCATCGTGCAGACAGCAGTGGATGAGCTTTTCGACGTGCTGGGGGCTTCACGCACCTTTGTGCGACTGGGAGATGGTCCATCAGCACCAGAGGACGGGAATGCTGACCAGAAGGAATAGCGATCTGCAAGCAAGGGGAAGGCACAAGCGATGACCACGACTATTGCCGTCAGCAATCAAAAGGGGGGAGTGGCCAAGACCACGACCTGCCTCTCGTTGGGGGCCTGCCTGGCCGAGATGAAACAGAGCGTCCTGCTCATCGACCTCGACCCACAGGCCAACCTCACCATCTCGCTGGGCTTGAAACCCCAGAACATCCGTCGCGCAGTGGACGATGCCCTCCTGGGGAACGCTTCGCTGGTGAGCGTCAGCCGTGAGAGTCCCGTGTTCGGTCTGGACATCGTCCCTGCCAACCGGATGTTGATTGTCCTCGACAAGATCCTCTACAAGCGGCCGGGCTATCAGTTTCATCTGAAGAAAGGGCTGGATGCGATGGGGGAGGGCTTTTATGACTTTATCCTCATGGACTGCCCACCATCCTTTGGAACACTGACGCTCAACGCGCTGACCGCGGCCGATCTGCTCATCATCCCCGTCCAGTGCGATTATTACGCCGCTTACTCGCTGCGTCACTTTGTGAAGCTGGTTCAACAGGTGCGGGAGAAAACGAATCCCTGGCTGACCTACCGTGTGCTGGCGACGATGTACGACCGGCGCAACAAGATCTGCCAGATCATACTTGAACAGATGCAACAAGCGCTGGGCGACATCCTCTTTACAAATATCATTGAGGTGGACACCAAGTTGCGGGAGAGCCCGGCGTTCGGTCAGCCGATCACGATCTATGCCCCCAAGACCCGGGGGACTCAGCAGTACCGTGCCCTGGCCAAGGAGCTGATGAACCATGATGGACCAAGATCTTAGAGACCGGGTCGAAGGGCTGTTTTCCGACGCTGGCCTGGAGCCAGGGGAAGAGAAGTCAGAACTGGTGCTGGAGGAAGCGATCGTTGGCCTCCTCGGAGACGAAGCCGGGCCCGAACTAGAGACAACCGGGCGGATGGCAGTGGAGGCATCTCGCGGCCTCCCGATCAGGCCCGAAGAAGCCAGGGAAGAGGACGAGACTCCACCGGCAGATGCCCGCCTAAGGGAGGTCCCACTGAGGGAACGCACCAGAATCCTGAGCGTCCTGCTGCACAGTGTAACCACGCTTGGGGGAGTGCTGCTCGTCTTCCTGCTGATTCGCCTCGTCTGGCAGGAATCGATGCCGTGGTCGGGACTCCAAACCCTGTACCTCGCTGCCTATACAGTGGCGATCGTCATCACGTTGATCCAGTGGATGCTCAACACTTTCTTGAGCAGAGCACACCGGGAAGCAGAGCATGGGCGCGACGAGGCCGTTCACACCCAGGCACTCCTCAGGGAGCGGGCGGATGAACTGGCTGCAGCGAACGCTGCGCTACAAAAGCGCGCTCTCCAGCTCGAGGCCGCTGCCCAGATCTGCCAGGCCATCGCCGCGACACTCGACCTCGACGAACTGATGCGGCGTGCAGTGAACCTGGTTCGCGAGCGATTTGACCTGCATCACGTCGGCCTGTTCTTGATTGATGAATCTGGAGAGTGGGCAGTGCTACAGGCAGGTACGGACGAGGCCACCTCTCAGATCTTGACGCAGAACCATCGGATCGAGGTAGGCGACACCTCGCCGGTCAGTTGGTGCGTGGCCAATGGTCAGGCCCGCATCGCCCCGGCCGTGGGTGCAACATCACGCCAGGGCCTCGTCGAAATCGATGCGTTGTTGCCGGAGCCACGGTGGGAGATGGCTCTGCCGCTAAAGTCCCGGGACCAGGTGTTCGGCGCCCTGAACGTGCAGAGCGCCGAACGTGAGACCTTCTCCCAGGAAGACATCACCGTTTTGCAGACGGTAGCGGACCAGATTGCGGCGGCGATTGACAATGCGCGGGCGTTCGCAGAGATACAGGCCAGGCTGGAGGACGTGGAAGCACGCTCAGAACGACAGGAACGTGAGCGGGGAATCTATCCCAGGCCTGCGCGCGCTGTTCCCCGCTACGAACGCACCCGCCCGGACGTGGCACGTCTCGACGAGGCCACGATGCCCGAGGGAGCCAGCGAACTCGATCAAGCCATCGAGGCGGCGATGGCCCAGCGGCAGGCAGTCGTGCAATCGGGCGGGAGAGACGGGACAGAGCAGGCGGCATTGGTGGTGCCGATCAGCCTGCGCGGACAGGCGCTGGGCGCGCTGGGGTTGCACGAGACGGAAGGCAAGCGGCAGTGGACGGACGACGAAATCGCGCTCATCGAAGCCGTGGCCGACCAGATGGCGCTGGCGATCGAGAACGCCCGCCTGCTGGAGGACACGCAACAGCGAGCGGAACGGGAGCAGACGCTGAGCGAGATGACCGCCCGCTTCACCCGCTCGCTCGACATTGACACCTTGCTACAGACCGCCGTGCACGACCTGGGCCAATTACTGCACGTGGACGAGATATCGGTCTATCTAGGAACTCCCCCGGCGGATGAGGCCGAGGAGGCGGAACGATGACATCTGTGAGTACAGACATCGGCGGCCAGGATACAGCCCAGGCTGAGCCCCGGACGCTTACCGATTGGCGCGAGCAATTGTTAAGAACGCTGCTGCGCGGTATGCTCGTCGTGGGGCTGTTCGCCCTGGTGGGCGGCGGCATCATCCCCGCCATCCAGCTCAACCGCCCGGACTTGCTGATCACGTACCTGGTGGCTTACGCCCTGATAGTGCTCGTTACCTTCGTGCACAGATTGGGCTTCACCCTGCGGGCCGGAGTATTGCTCTTCCTGTTGTACATCTTGGGGGCGCTTGACTTCTCAGTAGTCGGGTTGAGCGGTGACGGCCGCGTCTTTCTCCTTGCCTTTGTCGTCCTGACAACTGTTCTTTTCAACCTGTCGCACGGCGTCGTCGCATTGGTTCTCAGCCTGTTTACGATGGCGGCCGCGGCCTGGTTCCTGGTTACGGGACGGTGGGAGATTCCACTCCAAGTCCAGGCGAACTCTACCAGCGTCGTCGACTGGGTCAGCGGAAGTGCCATCCTCCTGCTGGTGAGTGCAGGCGTGATCATCTCAGTAGCGTATCTGGTCCGAAGTCTGGGCCACAGCGCGAGGGCCTCACAGGATGCGGTGAGAGAATTGCAGGCGCAGAGGGAGAGCCTGGAGGCGCTGGTGAAAAGGCGCACGCGTGACCTGGAGCACCGGTCCGTGCAGCTTCAGGCGGCAGCCGAGGTGGCTCGCGACGCCACCGCCGCGCGCGAACTGGACAAACTGCTGAACCGGGCGGTCAACCTGATCCACGATCGCTTTGGCTTCTACCACGCCGGCATCTTCCTGGTGGATGAGCCGGGGGAATATGCCGTGCTGCGCGCGGCCACCGGGGAGGCCGGCCAGCAGATGCTGGAGCAGGGGCACCGGCTACGGGTAGGGCAGGAGGGCATCGTAGGCTACGTCACTGGGCGGGGCGAGCCCCGCATCGTGCTGGACGTGGGTGCTGACGCGGTGCACTTTGAGAACCCGCTGCTGCCGGAGACACGTTCGGAGATGGGGCTGCCGCTCCGGCTAGGTGAGCGGGTCATCGGTGCGCTGGACGTGCAGAGCCAGGAGGAGGCAGCCTTTGACGCGGACGACGCGGCGGTGCTGCAGACGATGGCTGACCAGTTGGCGGTCGCCATCGAAAACGTCCGTCTGCTGCACGAGATGCAGCAGACCGTGCGTGAGCTGGAGGCGGCCTACGGCCGCCATACCCAGGAATCGTGGCGCGCTGCCGCTCAGACCTCCAGACGGCCGCACGGGTATCGCTACCGGCGGTTGGGCGTTGAGCCAGTCGTCGAACCGCCTGAGGAGGCCCGCCAGGCGTGGCTGGAAGGTCACCCTGTGACCTCCACCATCCAGCCCGAGGCAGGGGGGGACGGGCAGAGTGGCACGAGTGCCGTCGCTGTGCCCATCAAGTTCAGGGATCAGGTGATCGGAGTGTTCAGTCTTCGCTCTCCGACTGAACGCATGTCTCCGGAGGCCATCTCGCTGATTGAGGAGGTGGCTGACCGCCTGGCGCTGGCGCTGGAGAACGCCCGTCTGCTGGAGGAGACACAACGGCGAGCAGAGCGGGACCGACTCATCGCCAACATCACCTCCCAGGTTCGATCTTCCATGGATCCCGAGATCATCCTGCAGACTGCAGTACGGGAACTGGGCCTGGCTCTCGGCGCTGACCGGACGTTTGTGCAGTTGGGCACAGATCGACAGCCATCCGAGACGTGATTCCGGGCAAAGTGACGCCGGGCTGGCGAGGGCACCGTGAGGATAGCCTACGGGAGTAGACACGCAATGGCCGAGATGCACGATGAACAGAAAACCAAAGAGGAGCTGATGGCGGAATTGCAGAGGCTGCGCCACCGAGTGGCTGAACTGCAAGAGTCCGAAAACCAGCGCAAGCGGACAGATGAGGCGGTGCATCAAGCCGAGCAGCGCTACCGCGCTGTGGCGGAATCGGCGGTCACAGGCATTGGCATTGTGGATCCTGAAGAAACCCTGACCTTTGTGAATCCAGCTTTTGCCGAGATGCTGGGTTATGCACAAGAAGAGTTGACCGGCATGAGTCTCTCCCAACTAGCTGATCCGGAGGAGTTTGCCGGCTATCAAGAGCAAACGAAGGAGAGGGCAGAGAAGGGCGTGCACAGCCACTATGAAACCACATTGCGGCGCAAGGATGGAAGTGTTCTGAACATTCTCGTCTCTGCCTCTCCGCTCACGGCGAGTGATGGCAGCTTCGAGGGTACTCTGGCCGTGATCGTGGACATCACCGAGCGCAAACGGGCAGAAGGAGCACTGCGAAAAGCACACGAGGCATTAGCAGACTATACAGACAACCTGGAGCGGCAGACCGCACAACTACGCGTGGCATCTGAGGTAGCCCGCGACGCCGCCGCCATCCGCCAAGTCCCCCAACTCCTCGACGAGGCGGTACGTCTCATCTCCGACAGATTCGGATTCTACCACGCCGGCATCTTTCTGGTGGATGAGCAGAACGAGTACGCTGTGCTGCGAGCCGCATCCTCCGAGGGTGGGCGCCGGATGCGGGAGCGAGGCCATAAGGTGCGGATCGGAGAGGGCAGCATCGTCGGCTACGCCGTGGCGACGGGCGAGCACCGAATCGCGCTCGATGCGGGCGCGGACGCCGTCTTTTTCGACAACCCAGACCTGCCGGATACCCGCTCTGAAATCGCGCTCCCGCTAAACTTGCGGGGCCGCACCATCGGCATACTGGACATCCAGTCCACTCAGGAAACCGCCTTCTCCAGGGACAGTGGGGCAGTTCTGCAGACGCTGGCCGACCAGTTGGCGATCGCTATAGATAACGGTCGCCTGGTGGAGCGCACGGAGGCCCAACTGCGCGAACTGAGCCTGCTCTATGGCGAGTACAGCGCAGCCGCCTGGGCCAGACTGGCGTCGCCAGAGCACACATTACGCTACGTGTACGACCACGTCGACGTCGCGCCGGTCGAGCAGTTGTCCGTACCGGCGCTCGATCTGGCGCTGGAGCGCGGTGAGACGGTCGCGATCGTCAAGCCGGAGGCGACGGAGACGGTGCTGGCAACACCGCTCAAGGTGCGCGACCAGATCATCGGGGCCCTGGGCATCCAGGAGACGGACGAGGCAAGAGAGTGGTCGCCCCACGAGATCGCGCTCGTCGAGGCGGTGAGCGAACAGGTGGCACTGGCGCTGGAGAACGCCCGGCTCTTTGCCGAGACACAGAAATCCGCGCAAACCATGCAGGCCCTGTACGAAACGAGCCGTGTCCTCTCCTCCACACTGGAGGAAGAAGCCCTGATGCGCACCATCCTGGAGGCCGTGTACCACTCGCTCGGCTGCGAGTACGCGATCATCTCAACCGTGGACGAGAGGACAAAGACCATAGGTATCCGGCACGGTATCTGGCGTGGGGAGTTTGACGTTTTCCCCGGGTGGATCCAGGCAGCCCAATATCCCCTCGACCACCCAGACATCCTGGCCGACATCTATCGCACTGGCCGCACCGAGATCATCGGGGAATGGGATGCGCGGTTCAACCGCGAGATCTGGGAGGAATTCGGCCACGAACGGCTTCTGCGGATCTTTATGCCCATCAAAGCACGCGACCGCGTCATAGGCGTCGTCGAGGCAGGTTACGACAAACGCCAGAAGGGTGACATAGGCGGAGAAGAGGTACAAATGCTAGCTGCCTTCGTGGATCAGGCAGCGGTAGCGCTGGAGAACGTCCGCCTGCTCGAGGAGGCCCAACGACGGGCTCAGCGAGAGCACCAGACCTATGAGATCGGGGCCAAGATCCGCCGCTCTCCTGACGTCGCGACCATCCTGCAGACGGCCGTGGATGAATTGGGCCAGGCCCTGCACACCGACCGGGCCATGATCCGTCTGAAGGTCAGGCCGCGCGCAGGACAGAAAAACGGTCGAGAATTGAACACGGATCAGCAGGATTAAGACGGATTAGAAGGTCAAACCGCGCGCAGGACAGAAAAACGGTTGAGAAGACGGCGGAGACAGGGGCAGCACGACTGGAAGACCAGGACTGGAGGACCAGATGGGGGAATTGGGAATGTTGAGAAAACCGCTCAAGCTGCTGACGGTCCAGGAAACCGACGTGCCACGGGTCGAGCAGTTTCTACCTATGCTGCTCTCGGGGGTCATCATAGCGACGACGAGCATAATCGGTGCAGCGGTCCTCGCATTGGTTCTGAATCTGGTCCAGCCGACCGCCTCATCCAACTGGAGGATCCTTGGCCCGAGCCTGCTGCTGCTCATCGCCACATTGGCCCTGCGCAGGCTAAGCCAGCGGGGGCTCATCAGCGAGACGATCAACCTGCTTCTGGCTGCAGTCATACTCTACATCACGCTGGCCATGCCGCCGGGCTCGCTGGCAGCCGGACCTGTGCTAGTGGCGTACGCCCTGCCCGTTACAGTCGCGGCACTGCTGCTCACCCCAGGTGCAGGCCTGTTCTGGGCAGCGGTCGCCACGCTGGCCATACTGGCCCGGGCATTGGCAGTCACGAAAGGTTCTGCCGTGACCCTGCATCCGGTCACCCTCGCCGGAGGCGTCTTCTCTCTGCATCTGCTGGCCCTGCTCAACTGGCTCTTTGTTCGCTCGTTCCACCAGGCCCAGCAGGAACTGCGCCAACAGATCAAACAGAGCCGGACGGGCGTCGAAGTCGGTCATATGGTCACGGCCGCGCTTGACCCGGCCGCGGTCACGCAGCGAGCAGTCCAGATGATCCAGAGTGCGTTCGGCTATTACCACGTGGGGCTTTTCATCCTGGAACCCGGGGGCGACGTGGCCGTGCTGACCGACGCGGCCGGCGAAGCCGCCTCTGGTTTGAAGGAGAGAGGCTTCCCGGTCGCTGTGAACGGCACGACGGCCGTGGGCACCGCCATTCGCCAGAAGCGCCGGCGAACGTTGCACTCCTGGCGAGAGAGCACAGATTCCCGCGGTCGCCCCATCCAATTCACGTACGAGCGCCTTCCCAGCCGGGCGGAACTGGCGATCCCTCTCCAGGTCGGAGATCAGGTCTTGGGGGCGCTGGACATCCACAGCCTGGAACTGGATCCCTTTTCCGAGGAGGATATCCACGTCCTGGAAGGACTGACCGGGAACGTCGCCAACGCGCTGGCAAGCGCCCGGCTCCTCGAGGACGTCCAACGACGTCACGAGGAGCTGACGACGGTCTATGCCCAAACTGAGCGCCGGGCTCGCTCTCTGGAGATGACGGCCGAGCTGGCGCGGGCGATCAGTGCGTTTTTCGACCCTCAGGAGTTACCGGACAGGGTTGTCGATCTGATCAGCGCGGGCCTTGATCTCTACCACGCGGGCATCTTCCTGTTGGACGAGACCGGCGAATGGGCAGTCCTCGTGGCAGCCAGCAGTGAAGGTGGAAAGCGGATGCTGGCACGGGGCCACAAACTGCGAGTAGGCGAGCAGGGGATCGTCGGCTGGGTAACTCGCACCGGGCAACCCCGCATCGCGCTGGACGTGGGCGAGGACGCCGTGTACTTTCAAAACCCCGACCTGCAGGATACCCGCTCCGAGATAGCACTCCCGTTGAAAATGGGCGACCGGGTGATCGGCGCGTTGGACGTCCAGAGCACGCAGGAAGCGGCCTTCGGCGAGGAGGACACCACCGTCCTGCAGATCATGACAGACCAGGTCGCCGTCGCCATCGAGAACGCCCGGCTCTTTCAGACGACCCAACAGGCGCTGGAGGAGATGCATACCATCCAGCGCCAGTACGTGGCGCAGGAATGGGAACGGTTCACCGGTGAGCGAGATAACCTCTCCGCCGAGTACCATAGCCTGGGCGTTTCACCCCTTGACACCGCCTGGACACACGAGATGGAGATGGCCTGGACCCAAGGGGCACCGGTCGTCGTGCCAGACCTGAGCGCCGTGGCCCTGGACGGGGATGGAGGAGCAGGCAGGCAGGAAGCCGAGGGGATGAGCCCGTCGTCGCTGCCATCCCGCTCTGCCCTGGCTGTCCCCATCCGGTTGCGAGGTGAGGTGATCGGGGTCCTCGATCTACAGGAGACGGACGAGCCACGTCTCTGGACCGAGGAAGAGGTGGCGATGGTCAGTGCTGTGACCGATCAGTTGAGCCTGGCGCTGGAGAACGCCCGCTTGTTCGAGGAAGCGCGTATCCGGGCCGAGGAACTGGCGGCGCTCAATGAGATGGGACAGGCCCTGACCACCCGCCTTGACGTAGAAGGGGTGCTGGGCGAGGCCTACCGGGGGGCCTCCCGTCTGCTGGACACGACCAACTTTCACGTCGCTCTCTACGATCCAGAGTCCGACAGCGTCTCGTTTCCGATGGCCGTAGAGGACGGACAAGCGGTTGAATGGCCACTGCGGCAGGCGGGGCAGGGGCTCACCGAGTACGTCA
>DATKTN010000293.1:0-7921 GCA_035531135.1 Anaerolineae bacterium | reverse complement strand
GCGTCGAGGATCGGCTGGGCTCGCTGGCGCCCGGCAAACTGGCCGACCTGGTCGTGCTCGACCGGGACATCTTTGCGTGTGACCCCATGGCGATCGCCGAGACGCGGGTCGTGGCGACGATGATCGGCGGGCGGTTCGTGTACGGCGACGTGTGACGCTCGCCTGTCAGGTGGCAGGCCGCTCCGTCTTGACTCTTCTCCTCTTCCACCGGTGTTATAGATCGACGGTGCAGCCGAGGCCTGGACTGTCGGTGGCGACGAGCCAGCCCTCCTGCACGAAGAATCCGGGCACGGTGGGGTCGCCGATCAGGTCAAAGTGGCCGTCGAGGTCGCCGTAGCGGACGTTGGGGCTGCTGAGGGCGAAGCACAGCCCGGCGGCAGTGAGCAACGCCGGCTCGTTGACGCAACTGACCATCGTGCTCATCTTGGCGGCCCGGGCGATGGTGTCCACCTGGCGCGCGCAGCGCAGCCCCCCACACGTGACCAGCTTGACGCTCATCCCGTCGGCGGCTCGCCGGGCGGCGATCTCGAGCGCCGAGGCGGGCCCGGTGACGCTCTCGTCGGCCAGGATGGGCACCGGGCTGTGCCTGGTGACCTGGCGCAGCCCGTCGGTGTCGGCGGCAGGCGTGGGCTGTTCGAGCATCTCCAGTTTCCCCATCAGCGCGCGCGCCACGTCCAGCGCCTGCCGGACGGTGTATCCCTGGTCGGCGTCCAGGCGGAGGGTGAGGTGGGGCAGCGCTTCGTGGATCGCCCGCATGCGGCGGACGTCCTCGTCGGGGTCGAGGCCGCCCTTGACCTTGATGATGCGGAACCCCTGTCGGGCGCGGTCGCGGGCCAACTGGACGGTCTCTTTGACCGGCGCGATGCCGATGGTGATGGACGTCTGGATGCGGTTTCGGAAGCCGCCAAGCAGGCGGTGGAGCGGCATTCCGGCGGCCAGGCCCAGCAGGTCGTGGAAGGCCAGGTCGAACGCGCACAGCGCCGACGGCGTGTGCTCGGTGAGTTGGGCCAGCTCGTCGAGTGCGTGTTCGATGTTGAGCGGGTTCAGGTCGCGGGCGCGGTCGGCGCAGGCCCGGCAGGCCCGGACGACGTCCTCGAGTGTCTCACCGGTGATGGCCGGGTCAAAAGCGGCACAGCCCCAGGCGACGCGCCCCTGGCGGGTCGAGACCCGCACGAACACGACCGTCACGCGGTCGATCTCTCCGTGATAGGCGGTCCGATAGGGCAGGCGCAGGCGCAATTCCACCGGAGTGACTTTGACGTTCGTGATCTGCATGGCACACCTCCTTCGCTGGCTCTCCGTCCACGCGACAGCGCCGGTATGTTCGCGGGATGTACTGGAGGCCGGTTTTGGAACCACGAATGTCACGAATGGGTAAAGGACACGTAAGGTGGAAGGTGGCGAGTCCGTGTTCCAGGCTGAAATCGAAGGGTTCTCCGAGCGGCCCTCCGGTCTCACACGAAGGCGAAGAACGATGGTGCTGTCAGTGCAAGCATATCACCAAATTAGGATTGTGGCAAACTCGGAGTGCAGATGATGGTTATCGCCACTCAACCGGGAGGTTCGAGCGCCGTCGCCGGGGAGCGCTACCGAGGGTAAGTGAACGTCACAACCGTCTCACCCCGGTAATCCTTGAGCGTTGCCGTATCGCCGTCGTTGTCCCATAGCCCACGCCCATAGCGCCAGTAAAGGTCCTCCTCCGTGTTCTCGCCGGTCCTCGTCCACACGTTGACCGTAGCCCTCGGCCCAAGCATGAAGGACGGGAACCGGAACACGTGGCCATCCTCATCCTCGATCGTCCAGGCGGTGAGATCTTGGTCGACCTCCGTCGTGTTCCTGAGGAGCACGTACTCCCCCTCCAGATCCGAACCCTCGGGGTCGTACTCGACGTGCACGATTTCGATGGCGGTCAGCGGGGGTGTTGGCGTGGGCCTCGGAACCGACGGGGTGGCGACGGTCGGGGTAGGAACCGTGGGGCTGGGGGGCGGCCCGGTCGCGGTTGCCGTCTGCGCGGGCGTCAGCGTCGGCGTCGGGGTTGCATCCGGCACGACGTCCGGCAATATGCCGATGGCGGCCGCGACGATCGCAGCAACTGCACCGATGACCGCCACCCAGATGGCGATCCGCGCTCCGCCGGGAGTGGCCTCTCCCCCCAAGGTGTCCTGCACGCCCGTGGGGATAGGCCGCCGGCTGAAGAACTGCTCCTCCGTCTGCGGCTGCCGCTTGAGCATCTCGTCCAGCTCCAGGCGGCCCCAGTAATATGGCTCCGGCAAACCCAACTCGCGCGCATGCGCTGCCGCTCTGTCTTTCGCTGCCGGCGGCACCGCGCAGGCGGTCGCGAACACGATCACGTCTGGCGCAAAGTCCGCCTCCTTCCGGGCGTGCTCGGCCAGTTTGTCCAGTTCGTCACGCAGCGTCGGGAACGCGACACACTGGTAGCGCTTGCACTGGATGGTCCACTGCTCGCGCCCCGTCGCCGTGTGCTTGTACGCCACCACGTCGCGCCCCTTGTCGCGCGCGCCGCCGTACCATTGCACCGCGTCGAACTCGCCGCAGCGCCTGACGAGCCAGTACACCAAGCGCTCGAAATCGTCGGGCGACAGGTCCTCAAAGTGGTGTGGATGCCGCGTGGCAGGTGTAGCAGGTTGGGATTGCGTCAAGGAACAGCTCCTGTGAGAAGCGCAGGGCAATCGACGGCGGTCACCATGTCTGGCGCGCGTTCACGAACGGGCAGCCCTTGGCCTCCAAGACCGACGGCAAATGAGGCCGAAACCTCCCCATCCCGCCCTTAACTGCAGGCCTCCTGCAGGCCTCCTGCAGCCTCCTGCAGACCTTCTCTCAGTTGCCCGCACCTTCAGTCCAAACCCGCCCGATAAACACCTTTGATCCCAGACAGCGCGACAACGGCCAAGAGCTCGTGCCGTTATGTGTTTTGGTCAGCAGGTGGATCCCCTCCTGCGCGAGATAAGGAATCCACCCGAGTTGTACTGGCAGTATAAACCAACCCTCCCCAGAAGTCAAAGCCGCGCTCCCCACCCCGCCACCATCAGAGACACCAAAAAACGCCCCGCCGAAAAGCGAGGCGCGTGTGGCTTGATCCGTGTGCTCTACGGTCCACCGCACAGGTCTAGAACTGTTCTTCCTCCTCCCATTCCTCCGCCTGCCAGTCGAGCGTAAAGTCCACCACGAAGGGATCGGTCCTGATGATCTCCAGTTCCACACCGCACGCGGGACAGGTGATGATCGCACCCTCCCGTGGTTTTTCCATGGTGATCACCCCATCACAATTGGGGCAGTGTGTCCTAGACATCTCTCATCCTTTTTGGCTTACATCCGGGCTCGATCAGGCATCCGGCTCCCATTCTTCGTCTTCCTCCTCGTCGTCAAGCGTAAAGTCCACCTCGAAGGGATCGGTGCTGATGATCTCGAGTTCCTCACCGCATACAGAGCATGTGATCATCGCGCCATCGCGCGGCTTCTCCACAGTGATGATGGCGTCACACTCGGGGCAATATGTCGTGGGCATTTCTTGCTTTCCTTCCTTATCTCTAGTCTCAGGTGGTGTTCGTGTTCAGCTCGAGTTCTTGGCCAGAACGCTATTTGGGCTTCTTGGGCTTCTTCTTGGGTTCCTTCTTGCCTTTATCTTTCTTGCCCTTGGGTTCCTTGTTGGCCTTTGGTGTCTTCTTGGCCATCTGGCATCACCTCCGATCCTGTTGATCTGACCACCCATGGTCCGTTGGCTGCGATGGGCCGCGCGTCGCACCATTTTACCATCATATCACGCGGATGTCAGTGACAACATGGTGAAGCCTTGGTGAGCGTTGGGTGAATTCACGCCCAATCCAACCCAGCAAGTGTTCCCCCCTCCCTCCCAGGGAGGGGATGGGGGAGGGTGGGTCTCGGCCGTGTTCGTAGGGTGAGCGTAGGGTTGGCGTCAAGTCCTGCGGGGCAAGATGTGGTATGCTACAGCCAGAGTCGCGGCGGTTACTCTCTTTCTCCTCCTTTGGCTGAGGGCCGGGGTTGACATACCCGGCCCTCTTTGCATGGTGTGGGTCGTGCTATTCGTCCGGTGGTCCGATCTGGGTCAGGCCCGTAGCCAGGTCCTGCAGATCGTCAAAGCTGAAGGGTTTGATGAGGACCTGGTCGGCCTGATTCTGGATGTCTTTAGCCGCCAGCAGGTCGCCGGTGACGACGACGACGCGCGTCCCCGACAACCGCGCGTCGGCTCGAATCTGGCGCAGGACGTCTATCCCCGCTGTGCGAGGGATGTGGAGATCGAGCACCACCAGATCCGGCACCAGGACAGCCAGCCGCGCGAGCGCCGTGTCGCCGGCGTGGACGATCTCGGTCTCAACCCCGGCCATCCGTAACGCTATGGCAAACAGGTTCGCCAGGTCTCTGTCGTCTTCGATCACCAGCGCAACAGGGTTACTCACCAGGTCTCACCCCCTCCCCCCGCCCCCGCGCAGCCCATAACCCACCGCCGACGATCAACGCGCCGCCGAGCAGGTGGCTCGGGCCGATGGGCTCGCCCAGAACCAGGTACCCCAGCAGCGCCCCGTACAGGGGAAGCGTGTTGTAGAACACCATCGCGCCGCTGGCCCCGAGCCGACGGACGCCCGCGTTCCAGGAGAGAAAGCCGATCACGCCCGGGGCGACGCCAATGTACAAGACGGCGAGGAAGAGTTGGGGACTGAGGTCAACTGGGACGGTCCGCATCTCCCAGGCGGCGGCGAGCAAGAGAAAGGGAAGACCGAGGAAGGCGGAGAAGGCGGTGGCGGAGAGGGGCGAACGATGGTGCATGACCTGGCGGCCGAGGACAGAGTACAGCCCCCACAGCGCGACGGCGGCCAGCACGACGAGGTCGCCTGCGCTGCCGCGCATCGCCTGCCAGGATGAGAGGGAGCCACCGGGGATCAGGACGATCACGCCGGCCAGACCGACGATGGCGCCGACGACCTGTCGCCCCGACATGCGTTCCCGGATCAGCAGCGCGGCCAGGACGCCGGTGACGAGCGGCCCCAGCCCGTTGATCAACGTGGCGTTGACGGCGGTGGTCATGCGCAGGCCGAGGTACAGCGTGGGCGTAAAGATGGCGACGCCGCTGAGCGCCATGCCGAGCAGGAGCCAGCGATCCCGCCCCAGGCGGCGATCGTCGGGTGGCCGTCGCTGCAGCAGGGCCGCCAGGAGCACCGCGGCGGTGGTATATCGGGCCGCGGCGAGCGTCAGCGGGCCGATGGAGTCTCGCAGCCAGCGTCCCAGGACCATGTTGGTGGCCCAGGTCAGCGTGGCCAGGTTCACCAGCCCGATGCCACCGATCCGCGCCAGCCACTGCCGGTCGTGTCGATGTAAAGAATTCATTTCGAAGCGCTATCTCAAAGGAGGCGGTACCTTGCGACGGGCACGGACGAAGACTGCGACGCCTGCCCCTAGGACGAGCAGGACGGCTGCCAGGCCAGGCCCCGCGTCCCCTCGGGCGTTGCCGGTCTCGGGCAGGAGGGGGGCGACCGGTGTTGGCGTGGGCGTGGGGGTGACTGGCGTCGGCGTTGCCGCCGGTGCCGGTGTGTCTTTGGGCTTGGGCCTGGGCGTGGCGGTCGGTGCGGGCGCGGGGGTGGGGCCGATGATGGTGATCGGCACCTCGTCGGCTCCCCCGCCCAAGTCGTTGCCGTACCAGTCGCTCGCGCCGACGACCTCGGCGCGGTTCATCGAGTCCTCGGTGGCCGCCAGCGCGGTGAAGACGGTCGTCACAGAGATGCTGGCGTGGGGCGGGACGTCGCCGGTCCAGACGGTGAGATCGGTCCAGGTCAGGACCCCGCTGGCTGCGTCGACCAGGTCGGGCGGGGGCACGGCGGCACTGAACGCCAGCCAAGCCGGGTTGTAGGTGTCGACGAGTGGCACGACGGTCATGGTGGTGAAGCCGTCGTTCGTGATTACGACCGTAAAGGTGAGCGGTTGGCCGACCTGGGGCATCAACCCGGCGAGCAGTTCCTTGTCGACCGGGCTGCTGCCGCCGACGGCGTCGGCGCCGTCGTCGATGCTGGTCGTGCCGCTCAACGCACCGCCAGCGCCCACCGCGTCGTGAACCTCGGCCGCGTTGACGACCGCCGTCTCGGGATGCTCGGCGACGAACCCGACGACGACGAGGATCTCGCGGCCGGGCTCGACGTCCCCGAAAAAGTCCGTCAGGTCAGCCCAGTCGAGCCGGCCCGCGCTCTCGTCGATGGTGGTGGGCGCGGGCACGGCGTCCGCGTAGCCGAGGACAGCACCGTTGTACGTGTCGGCCAGGGGCAAAGTCGTGATCGTGAACGGGGTATCGTTTCGGATCAAGATGGTGAAGGTGAGGTATTCGCCGACGTGGACGACCGGGTCGGCGCGGCCCAGTTGTTTGTCCACGTAGACATCGCCCCCGGCCTGGGCACGGGCGAACTGGCTGGCGAGCGCGAACCCCAGCGCCGTCAACGCCACGGCAGCCAGGACCAGCGGGGCGATCAACTTGCGGGCTTGCCTAACGCTCATGGTCATCTCCTATGTGACTGAAACTGACCGGCATCCGTGCCGACTGCAGCGCCAGGTATGTCGTCATCTCACGCTTGATCTAGTATATCACGACGCCCTGCCAAAGGCAAAAACCACGCCTTTCGACAACTCCACACCGAGTGCTCAGAGGAGACTACAGTCCCTGGCTCTTACAGGAGGACCGTCGTCGACCCGCTTACACGGGGACTGTGGTCCGGCTGGGGCTCGGCTGCAAACGTGTTATGTAAAACGCTGGAGCAAAAAGTCCTTGGCCTGGTCGAGACCCCTCAACCTGTCTGATCGTTTGAGTCTGAAGCCGAGTTCCGTGGCCACGGGTCGCAGCAGTTGAAGAACCAGCTCCGAGCGCACCCTGATTTCTGCTGGAACCGTGCCGAAGCGGGCAAGTTTGACGACCACGTGCAACGGAATCTGGCCCCACATCGCCTCCAGGGACGGGTCGGGTTTCAGCAATTCAGTGCCAAGGACCAGTCCGCTCTGAGCTTCAACGATCATCAGCGCGTACGGAAAAAAGAGCCGGGAACCTCCTTTCTCCTTGGTAGGTGCCGGCAACATAAAAAAGTCGATCTCGATTCGGGCCTTGCTGTGCGGGACCTGTTTGAGCTGTTCGAGCGCCTGGACATCCATGGCGAGCGGAATGGGTTGACGCTCTGGCGGTGGCACGGCCGTGATGCGGTCTTCCCAGGGCGCGATCCCTTTCACGCGGATCGCGGCGTCGTAAAGCCTGCGCCACTCTTCAAGCGTCGATATATCTTCGGTCATTGCGAGCTTCTTTCATCCCAGTTGGGAAACCGACATCCAGTCGTTCGATAGTCATTTGATCACCGTTCATGACGCATCATCTCCCTATCCACATTCGCACGTCCAGGAACTGGACGGCCACGCCCTCTTCGCCGAAGGCACGCACCCACAGCCCCACGTCACCCGCCAGCCACGCGTCGTCCTCGACGGTCGTGGCGTACTCGTCGTTCACGTAGAAGCGACAGGTCGGGCCGGCGCAGGTGACACGCAACTGGTTGGGCTGCCGGTCACGGTGGACGTGGGGAAACTGTTGCCAGTCGACGAGCGGCATCTCCTCGTCGCCCGCCACCCGCAGGACACCATAGTACCCGTCACTGCCGACCGCGAATGCGGTGTAGCGGGCGGCGTCCTGGGCGCGGTAGACGAGGCCGTAGCCATTGAAGGCGGGGCCGGCGACCGGGAGGGCCTCTACCTCCAGCGTGAAATCATCGCTGGGGTGGCTCAGCAGCGCCACGGTGGCATCGTTTGAGGTGGCGACCAGGCGCAGCGGGAGGCCGGGAGGTTGCCAGTCGGGAGGACGATCGGGGCGGGGGCTGTTCCAGCCCAGGGCCAGCGCGACGATCAACGCCAGCCCGGCCGCCAGCGC
>DATKTN010000292.1:0-5801 GCA_035531135.1 Anaerolineae bacterium | reverse complement strand
GCCCGACACGCCGAACCGCAGGCCAGCGTGAGCACCACCTGCGGCTGCGGTGCGAAACCGGCCGGTGCCAGAAGCGCCACCTGCGTCGGCCACGCGATAATAATAGGTGGTCGCCGGACCGAGTTCTGCGATCTGGACCTTGACCGGCTGCAGGAGATCGGTGACGGTGGCAGTCGCCGTGAGGACAGCCATGCCAAAGGTCGGGTCGGTTGAATACTCGAAGAGAACGTCGCCGATGGTTGTGGCGCGAGCCCACAGCACCGTCGACGTGGGGGTAGTATCCCCGGCGGCAACTCCGTTGCGGAGTGTTCCTGCAGCCCTGGCAAGCGGGAACAGGATGTTGTCCATGGTTGTGTTGGACGAGGGATTCTCTGTCTCCATGGTCAGGGCGGAGAGCATCCCCAGCAGGAGCAGTGCGGCTACGCCCGCTGCCAGGCCAACCCGAATCGAACGTGCAATGACTGTGTTCATGGGATTTCCCCTGGAGAGGGATCGGCGGAGTTACGCACCGTTGCTCAGGGGCGGAAAAGCACGATCCCCACCCCTATTCGCTCCAGCGCTTCCTCCGCGTAGTGGGTGACGATCGCGCTCGGATCGTCGAGCGCGGCGCAGAGCGCGGGGACGGCCTCTTGGGGCTGGATAAAGCTCAGCGCGCGGGCCGCACCTGCCCGTGTCAGTGTCGTCTCCGCCTGCAGCGCGGCGATGAGCGCCGGGACAGCGGGCGGGCCGATGCGGGCCAGCCCGTCGGCGGCCACGCGGCAGACGAGAGGGCTGGGGTCGGCCAGGCGGCGCACCAGCCCGGCCACGGCCTCTTCAGCGCGCAACTCTCCCAGCCCCTGTGCTGCACAGGCGCGCACGTCGCGATTGGGGTCGTCCAGCGTGGCGACGAGCAGTTCCCGGGCGGCCTGGGTGCCGACGGCGGCCAGCGCGCGGGCCGCCCACCAGCGGCGGTCGGGATCGGCGTCGGCCAGCAGGTCGCGCAGCGGGGGCACCACCGCGTCGCCGAGGTGGCCCAGCGCCAGCGCGGCCTCCTCGGTGCGGGCGTCGTCGCCGGCGGCGATGCGCTCCAGAAACAGCTCGAATGCGTCAGACATGGAGCCTCTCCTGTGATATCGGTTCACCCAACGTGCAGGCAAAGGCCGCCAGGTCCGGTGGTGTGGCAAAGTGGATCAGGTGAGCCGGGCAATGACAGTCAGACGCGCCGAAGCGGGGCACGGGGATGGAGGCGCCGCGGAGGCTGGCGAGTCGCCTGGCCCACGCACACTCGCGCTTCCGGGTCCCGACCGCGTACCAGATTCGATCGGGGCAGGCTTCGGCCCGCAAATAGTCCACGTGCCAGTGCAACCGCCTGGACGAACGCAGGTGCCGGGAGACCCGGGCAGCCAGCCCGCCTGGCCCTCGGGCGCTGCCGGCGTAGACGTACCAGCCGGCCGGGAATTGGAAGCGGCCCAACCGGCCGACGTCGATGGTGGCGCAGCGCGGCAAGCTCAAAATCAGCGCGTACGTCCCAGGCCGGTCAGGAAGCATACATCCGTCGCTGCCACAGCGCGCCAGCGCTCCAGGCCATGGCGGACCCCAGTGCCAGCAGCACTGCCCCCAGGGTGTCTAGCGCCCGGACGGTGTGTTGCTCGTCGACGTGATAGAGCTCCGGGCCCTCGCGGGGGGCGGGCAGGATCAGTGCCAGCAACCCCCCCAACAGCAGCAGCACGGCGAGTGCTGCCAACAGGATCACCTGCCACTGGAGCATGCGGTTACTCGGCTGGCGGTGGGACCGGCAGGTCCTCGACGGCCACGTTGATCCATTTGTCCCCCTCTTCGATGAGCATCACCGGGATGTCGTCGCGGATGGGGTACTTGCGGCTGCAGTCAAACTCCTGGCACACGAGCCAGCAGTCGTGGACGAGTTCCAGCCGTCCTGGATCGTCGCCGGGCTTGCGGGTCTCACCGCTGACACAATATGGGCAGCGCAGGATTTCGAGCAGGTCTTCGCTTACCATCGCGTGTGCGCCTCCTTGACTCTCATCTGGTCTGTGTGGCTAGTATAGCACAAGTGAGAACCCGGTCAAGGAGATCGAGAGAACACTACAGCGACTTGAACACCTTTGCCAGGCTTTCGCCGTGGACGCCCAACTCCCACTCGCAGACCCAGCCGAACGGGGTGATCCACACCTGGTAGCCGACGCTGCGCAGCCGTTCGGCCAGTTCCTCCAGCAGCGCCTGGGCGAACGCGGGGTCCGCTTTGCTCTCCGAAAGGTGGGTGAAGGAGTGCAGCACGACGTTGCGCAGGCCCCGCTTCCCGGCCAGCCACTTGACGTTCTTGAGCGTCTTTGTGAGCACCTTGGCGCGACGGGCCTCGTCCTCCGCCTCCACGTGGATAAAGATGACGGCCGCGTCGTGTACCTCCGTCTCGCCGGTCGCATCGGGGCCGTCCGGAAGCGTGCGTGCAAACGGGCGGTAGTCAAAGTGACGTGCGGCGAACATCAGCAGCTTCACCCGGCACCTCCTACCACGTCATCGGTGTCGCTGTGGGGTAGGGCGTGGCGGTTGGGGTGGGGGTCTGGCACAGACGCGCCTCCTCCAGCGTGGCACCGTACGCCGCCGCCGGGGCGCCGACCTCGAGCGCGTACGCCAGCACGATCTCGGCGTCCACGCAGCGCCCGGCGCGCAGGTAGGCTACCCCGAGCGCGCTGAAGAGGTCGACGATGGGACGGTCGGAGTGAACGATCAGGCTGGTGTCGCCGGCCTGCACCAGCGCGCGGGTGGCTTCGAAAGAGGTGACCGACTCTGGCCAGGCTTTCTCTGCCGCGTAGGCCTGGCCCAGCGCGAACCACAGCGGCGCCGGCGGGTCGGGCGTGGCCTCGATTCCCTCGATCAGGGCGTCGATCGCGACGTCGGGCACGTTCATTTCGACGAACGCCCAGCCCTGGTAGTAGTGGCGCAGCGGGTCGTCCGGGTGGGCGTCGGTGTACTCGCGGCTCAACGCCAGCAGGCGCCCGCCGTTGTGGGCCGTGCGGGCGATCAGCCAACGGGAGCGGAACGTCTCCGCCCGGAGGGCAGGGTCGAGCGCCAGCGCCTGATCAAAGGCCTCGAGCGCCGGGCGGGCGCGGCCCAGCATCCGGAGCGTCTCGCCGCGCAGCGCGTGGGCGGCGGCGCTGGCCGGGTCGGCTTCCAGCGCGGCGTCGGCCTCGGCCAGTGCCCGGCGGAGCCCACCCTGCGCCAGGTAGACGGTGCCGCGCGCGACGTAAGCCGGTGCAAAGTCGGGCGCTCGTTGGATGGCCCAGGTGAAGGACTGCAGCGCACCCTCGGCGTCGCCCGCCTCCTGTCGGGCCAGGCCGTCCTCGTAGTAAGCCTGTGCGGGGATGGAGAAGGGGGTGGCGGTCGGGGTAGGGGTGGGGGCGCGGGTGGGGAGCCGCTCGGGTGTGGGCGTGGCGGCCGGGGCGGCGCAAGCGGCGACCAGCAGCGCCAGGAGACAGGACAGGGTGAGGCGTGCTGGACGCATCAGTCGCCGGCCTCGGCGTGCAGATCCCGATACGCTGGCAGCCCCCCGGCGCTCTTGGCAGCCCGTACACCGCGCACGATCGCCTCGGCGACGGCCTCGGCGGCGTAGGCGCCCAGCAGGTTGACGTCGGCGCGCTTGTCGCCCGTGGCCAGGGTAAAGAGCGTGTCCCCGTCGAACAGCGTGTGCGCCGGGCGGACGGTGCGGGCGACCCCATCCTGCGCCATCTGCGCCACCTTGTTCGCCCCCTCCTTCGTCAACTGGCCGTTGGTCGCGACGACGCCGATCACCGTGCTGGAGGCGAACCGCAGCGCCGCCTTGCCGACCAGGCCGCGCATCGTCGCCAGCGTGTCGGCCACGTCGTCGGAGCCGATCTTGCGTGTCCCGGCCAGAATCGCCCCGGTGTGGGGGTCCACCACGTCGCCGAAGGAGTTGACGGCGACCAGCGCGCCCACGATCAACCCCCCACCGAGCGAGATGGCAGCGGTTCCCAGGCCGGATTTCATCGCCCGGCCTATCCCCAGGATCTTGCCGGCGCTGGCACCGGTGCCAGCGCCCACGTTGCCCTCGGCCACGGGGCCGTCGGAGGCGAGCTGGCAGGCCCCGTACCCCATCGCCGCGTCGGGTCGCGCCTGCGGGTCGCCCAGGTCCAGGTCAAAGAGGATCGCCGCCGGGACGATGGGCACCCTGGCCACCTGGGCGTTGAATCCGGCACCGTGCTCCTCCAGGTAGCGCATGACCCCGTCGGCGGCGGCCAGCCCGAAGGCGGAGCCCCCGGCCAGCAGCACGGCGTGGACCTCCTGCACCAGGTGCAACGGTCGGAGGAGGTCGGTCTCCCGGGTGCCGGGCGCGCCGCCCCGCTGGTCCACCCCGCCCACGGCTCCCTTCTCGCACAAGACGACGGTGCAGCCGGTCAGCCCGACCGGGTCGGTGGCGTGGCCGACGCGGACGCCGGGGACGGCGGTGATGCCTTTGTCAACAGAGTGATTCATACCCATCTCCTCTAGTCGATGTATCCCAACCCACGCAGCCGCTCCATGAGCGCCTCGTCCTCCTCCAGGTGCAGTCGCGAGTTTTCCCAGTGCGTCGGGCGGCGCATGTCGGCGTCCTTCTGGAACTCGGTCAGCAGGTGGTCCAGCTCCGTCGTGACGCCAGGCTTTTCGCGGATCAGGTTGTCCAGCTCGCCGGGGTCGGCGGTCACGTCGAACAGCTCATCAGGTTCGTCGCCCACGGTGATGAGCTTGTAGTCGCCCCGATAGGCAGCCCGACGCATCTGGCGGCACCGGAAGGTCTCGATCGCCTCTGGATCATCGTTCTCCATCAGGGCGATCAGCGTGTGCGGCGTGTATGCCTCGGTGAACACGACGCCGGCTTCTGGGTCTGAGCCGCCGAGGACGCTGGTCAGGCTGAGGCCCTCCACGTCCACCGGCGCGCCCTCTATCTCTCCCGCGCCGTTGCTGATAGAGAGGATGCCGGCCGCCTCCAGCATCGAGTGAAAGATGCGCCGGGCGGAGACCGGCGTGGTGACGCGCCTGTCCTCCGGGTAGAGCCTGGGGTAGCGGACGATGAGGGGAACGCGCACCAGGTCGTCGTAGGCGACCAGCGAGTGGCCTACAAAGTTGTGGTGATTCAGCCCCTCGCCGTGATCCGAGGTGACGATGACCATCGTATCGTCGTGTACCTCCGGCTCGTCCAGGTGTTCGAGGAGCCGGTGCAGCAGGTGATCCTCGTACGCCACCTCGGCGTCGTACATGTCGTTGATGACCTGGTCCTGGTACCCGGTCAACGGCTCCCTGAGCGGGACCATCCAGCGGTAGTGCTCGCGGTTGTATTCCTGCATAAACGTCCGGGCTTCGCGATCCTCCCGGTAGCAGGGGGCAAACTGGCAGATGAAGCGTGGCCGCGGCCCAAAGGGTAGGTGGGTCTCCATCAAGTTGATGAAGGCGAAAAGTGGGCGTTCCACGCCTTTGCGCTGGCGGGCGCGCAGGTAGCCGATCACGTCCCGCAGTGATTGAACCGTGTTCCCCTTGAAATTGATGTGGCGTTGCCACAGGGGGACGATCCGGGGATGCAGGGCGACGCGCAGAAGGAGGTTGTTGCGCGCGAGTGCATTCTGGACGGGGGCGGCCAGGCGGCGCAGCCGGCGAACCAGGCGCTGCGTGAGCCGGCCGAGCGGGCGAGGGCGGGAATCGGCGATGGCGGGGCGGTTGGGCAACGGGCCGCCATAGTTGTAGAACTCTTCAAAGCCCCGATCCAGGCCGTTCTCCACGACGCCCAGGAGGGGGTTGTTGCAAAACCCCACCGT
>DATKTN010000291.1:0-5782 GCA_035531135.1 Anaerolineae bacterium | reverse complement strand
CATAGTCGTCTCCCACGAGACCAGCGTCAACCCCGGCCAGGCGTTGAACACGACGGCGGCTGCTTCCGGATCGACGTAGACGTTGAACTCGGCGGCGGTGGTGACGTTGCCCACGCCGCGAATTGATCCCCCCATGACGACTAGCCGCGCATATTTCTGGGGCAGCGCCGGATCCAGCCGGGTTGCCAATGCCACGTTGGTCAGTGGGCCGATGGCGACCAGCGTCAACTCACCTGGTCGCTCGTTGGCCAACCGTATCAAGGCGTTGACCGCGTGCTCGTTGACCACCTGGCGCGCTGAGGGTGGGTAGCCGCTATCGCCCAGGCCATCTTCGCCATGGAAATGGCCCGCGTCCACGACGTCCCCCACCAGGGGACAGTTGCACCCGGCATACACAGGCACATTCTGTTCAAGAACGTCCAGTATAGTGCAGGCGTTAGCCGTCGTCCGTTCCAGCGAGACATTGCCGGCCACCGTCGTGATCGCTTCGACCAGTGCTTTTGGGTGTGCGAAGGCAGCCATGATGGCGAGGGCATCGTCCACGCCGGGGTCGGTATCAATCACAAGGCGGATCATGGGACCTCCTGGTATGATAGATTTCGCAGGTGGTTGGCACCACCATCAATGCAGCGTTGCAGAACCAGATCATCGGTCACCTGTTCGCGCACCCTGGCCTCGTGCCGCTCTTGGCGGCTCAGGCGTGCTTTCTCACCATCCGGCTTGCGGTGATAACAGTGGTGTCCCGCGTCGTTAGTATACTGCTATCCCCGTTCTATGCCAATCCTCGCATTGACTTCCACGCGCGTTGGGCTATACTGAACGCGCAGCAGGCACCGCTCGCGGCTCGAGTAGGCCGGAGCAATCGCCGCCCTGGAGGAGGAACCATGCTCTTCGATCCCTTCACGATCAATGGCAAGCTGGAACTCGGTAACCGCGTCGTCCTGGCGCCCCTCTACCTGACCTGGGACGGGCGCAGCGACGAGTTCCGCGCGTTTTACGTGCGCCGCGCCCAGGGTGGGGTGGGGCTCGTCGTCGCCCCCCAGTCCTCCCCGGGTGGGGTGGCGGATTGGGCGGATCCCGGCTTTGGCGCTTCCCTCCGCCCCCTGGTCGAGGGCTGCCACGCCGCAGGGGCCAGGATCGCCCTGCAGGTCTTTTCCGGGTCGGACGTCGTCGACGAGCTTGCAGCCGGGCAACTGGCCTCCATCCCGCAGCAATTCGCACGGGCGGCCGCAGGCGTCCGGAAGGCAGGGTTCGATGCGCTGGACGTCCACGGTGCGCATCATTCGCTCTTCATGCGGCTGCTGTCCCCCTTCCAGAACCATCGCACCGACCGGTATGGCGGCCCCCCGGAGAACCGCTGGCGGGTGCAGGTCGAGACCGTGGAGGCCATCCGTGCCGCCGCCGGGGAGGATTTTCCCATCCTCTTCCGTTTCAGCGCGACGGATTTCGTGCCGGGCGGGGTGGACCTGTCGCTGACCGTCCCCTATGCCCAGGCGCTCGAGGCGGCGGGCGTGGACTGCCTGGACGTATCGGCCGGTACGTCCGACTCACCGCAGGGGAGCGTGTATCCGGGCGCAGCTCGACCGCTGGGCTGCTTTGCCGACCTGGCGGCCGCCATCCGCGCCGCTGTAGACGTGCCGGTGATCGTGGTGGGCAAGATCGCCACCCGCCAGGTCGCGGAGGCCATCCTGCAGGAGGGCAAGGCGGACCTGGTGGCGCTGGGCCGCTCCCTCATCGCCGACCCCGACTGGCCGCGCAAGCTGGCCGAGGGGCGCGACGGGGAAATCGTGCCCTGCCTGTGGGACAACGTGGGCTGCCTGCGCGATGCGATCCACCGCGGGCTTCCCATCCGCTGCATCCAGAATCCCGACGTGGGGTTCGAGCACGGGACTTGACCCGCCTGGCGGACGTTTCGCCGGTACGCCGAGGCGGGGAGGGCCGGCGGCTTGCGTGATTTTCGCCTTCGTTTTCGCCTGGCAATATCGTTTTCCAGATCTAGCTGGCAAGCCTCACTGCAGGTCGCGCAGGATCTCGTTCGTCTGCTCCAGGTCAAACGCCTCGGGGTCGAACTCGCCGCCTACCCATTCCAGGTAGTCCTCGTGCTCAGGGTGATCGGGGTCCTGGATGGCCTCCAGGAACTCTTCGTAACCCCACACGCCGCCCACGTCCTCCGGCGGGCAGGCACGCCTGCCCTTGACACACACCGGGTATTGCTGGCCCGGCTCTGGCGGCAGGACCTTCTCCACCAGCAGGGTGTGCACCCAGCTATCGCCAAAGTCGTACTCGTAGGCGAATCTGAACCCCTCACCAGGGACGATCTGGCTCAGCTTCACCCGCCGCTCGTCGCGCATCTCTGAGCCAAAGTCGGGGTGGGGCTCGCCATAGTACGTCTGCCCGACGATGAACTGGTGCAGGTGGGAGTTGGTCCAGCCCATCGCCACCTGGAGGATGTAGTGGAGTTTCTCCAGGGTGACGCCGCTCCGCACCAGGATGCGCCGCCAGATGGGCGGCTTGCTTCCGTCCAACGTGACTTTGATCTGGTAGATCTGTGCTTTCGAAGGCATGGTCTGTCTCCTCCCGCGGTCCTGAGAGGACCGCTCTTTGAGATATGGCAGTTGGTCAGGTGATACCAATACGCTGATGGTACGTGGTTTCCCTGGCTCTCTGGTGATGAAACCCCGCTCTTCCAGCTTGAGCACCATCTGGTGGACGGTGGGCGGGCTCACCCGAAAGAACCGTTGCATATCCGCTTCTGCCGGAGGACGGCCGTTGATCAGGGTGTAAGTGTAAATGAAGGCGAGGTATTGGCCTTGTTTTTCCGTGTAATCAGGCATTTCGGTCACTCCTGTCGTTAGTATACTCTTCTCCCTGCTCCGGGCAAGTCGTCTGGCAGGTTGAGGCCTCCTCCGGGAGAGAGCTCCCAACTTGCCTCTCGCACCAGGCACGTGTACAATTCCGGCAGGTGGGAGTTGAACGTCGACGGCGAAGATGAGGCCAGCCCACCGAACGACCAAGGAAGGAGGGACCAACCGCGTGCCGCACATCGCTTTCCGGTCGTTGTCGGACCTGGCGGGCGGCGGGCCGGGAGCGAATGAACTCCCGGCGTTCTACCGCTTGGCCGCCGAGAACTCGGCCGCCGCCGTGACGGCGTTCCTGGAAGCGTGGGAACGATAGGACTTGCAGAGAAGGGCAATACATGGTAGAATCTTGACCGATCAGGGCGACGTAGCCAAGTGGTAAGGCAGGGGTCTGCAAAACCCTTATTCGCCGGTTCGATTCCGGCCGTCGCCTTCTGAAGATGGCACCTTGAGAGACGGGCAGTCCATTGAGACTGCCCGTAGCGTATACGGGGCGGTGGCGAAACGGTAGACGCCGGGGACTTAAAATCCTCTGTCCGCGAGGACGTGTGGGTTCGAATCCCACCCGCCCTATAATTATCAGAAGCACCTGGAATCTGCGCAGCGGGCGGACTCGACCACCTCGATGAGCACTCCTGGGGGGGCGTGATGCGTGATGCGTGAAACGTAAGCAAAGCCTCCGCGTTGGCGTTTGATCGTACTTCACGCATTACGTTTTACGTTTCACGCCGAGCCAGGAGCTCGGTCAGGGTGAAGCGGTGACACTTAACCCCTGCTCTCAGGTGCATAGGTATTGCCCCAGTTTCCGCTTGGAGGTTAGTGAGCGTGAAGATTATCCTGACCCGTGACGTACCCAACGTGGGAGAGGCCGGCGACGTCAAGAACGTGGCGGCCGGTTACGCCCGTAACTATCTGATCCGCAAAGGGCTGGCTGTGCAAGCCACTCCTGGCGCATTGAAAGAGTTCGAGCGCCGCCGGACCGCTGAGGCCGGCCGGGAGGAGCGATTGGCGGCTCACGCTGAGGCACTCGCGGCGCGCCTGAGCGAGGTCACCCTCACCTTTGAGGCCAAGGCGGGCGAGAAGGGCCGGCTCTACGGTTCCATCACCACCGCCGACATCGCCGAGGCGTTGACGCGCGAGGTCGGCGAAAAGTTCGACCGGCGTAAGAACATCCTTTCCGACCCGATCCGGCAGGTAGGCAGACACATCGTCTCCGTGCGGCTGGCGCCGGACGTGGTGGCCGAGGTCAAGGTCGTCGTGAAGCCGGAGGGCGGCGAACTGCCCGAGGAAGCCCCGGCGGAGCCTGCAGAAGAACCAGCGCCGGTGGACGAGGGCGAGCCGGGCAGCGCGCAGCCAGAAGAACAGTAGCCTCTCAGACGATCGGCAATGGACACGCTCGGGATATGGCTGCGCCAGGCCCGTGAGGGCCAGGGAAGCACGCTGGCGGAGGCCGCGGCCGGCACGCGCATCCGGCCCCGTTTTCTGGAGGCGCTGGAAGCGGGGGACTTTGCCGCCTTCCCCGGTGGCGACGTACAACTGCGGGGATTCCTGCGCATCTACGCCCGCTACCTGGGCCTCCCACCTGACGAAGTCGTGGCCCGCTACAACGCAGAGGTACACGGCGTCGAGGCCGCCCCGCCGGCTGCGCCTGCGGAGACGCGACCCCTTTCTCCCGCCAGTGCGCCCACCCGGCCCATGACGTTTCAACCTCCCAGTGCTCCTGTTTACACTGCCCGGCCGCGCCGGCTGAGCCTGGAGACGCTGATGATCGCAGGCGTCGTGCTCGTTGCACTGGTGGCGATCGTGGCAGGGGGGGCATACCTGGTGAGCCGGTACAGGGGCGAAGAGGCAGCCGCCACTGCCACGATGACCGCCCCCGCCGAGGCAGCGCTGCCGACCACGGCGGCGCAGACGCCGAGCACGGCGGCGCAGACGCCGAGCACGGCGGCGGAGACGCCGGCCCCGCCCGCCGCTACGCCTACCTTCCCGGCCAGTCCCCAGGGAGGTGTGACGCTGACGCTGGAGGCCACCGAGCACGTCTGGGTGCGCGTGACGGCCGATGGGCGGACGGCCTTTGAGGGGATGCTGGCGACGGAGCAGGTCGAAACCTGGTCAGGCCGCGAGGTGATCATCGTCGAGACCGGCGACGGGGCCGGGCTGCAGGTGACGGTCAACGGGCAGCCACAGGGGACGATGTGCGGGCGAGCCCAGGTCTGCGCCCGTGGGTGGGGGCCGGCGGGCGAGGTCGTCGTGCCCAGTCCCTGAGATGCGACGTTTCTACCTCATCTCGCTCGGCTGCCCCAAGAACCTGGTCGATAGCGCCGGGTTGGCGACGCTGCTCGAGCGGGCCGGATACACCGCCGCTGATGTTCCCGAACAGGCGGACCTGCTCGTCGTCAACACGTGCGGCTTCATCGAGCTCGCGCGCGAGGAGTCGCGCGCCGTGCTGCGGGAACTGGTCCAGGCCAGGAGGCCCGGCCAACGGATCGTCGCCGCCGGGTGCTACTCGCAGCGCTGCCCCGACGAACTGGCCCAGGCGGTGCCCGGCGTCGACGGGCTCATCGGCACGCGCCGCTGGATGGACATATTGACGCTCGTCGAGCAGTTGGACGAGCGCCGCGCCCGGGGCATCGGGCAGGAGCCCATCTGTCACCTGCCGGAGACGCCCGTTGCAGGGCAGGAGGTGGCCGGTGTGCCCCGGGTGGCGGTGCAGGGGGCCAGTGCCTACCTCAAGCTCGCCGACGGATGCCGGCGCTCCTGTGCCTTCTGTGCCATCCCGCTCATCAAGGGGCCCGCCGTCAGCCGCCCGCCCGAGGCGGTCCTGGCCGACGCCGCGTGGCTGGCCGGGCGCGGGGTGCAGGAGATCATCCTCATCGCGCAGGACACGACCGACTACGGGCGCGACCTGGGGATGCGGGAAGGGC
>DATKTN010000290.1:0-11406 GCA_035531135.1 Anaerolineae bacterium | reverse complement strand
GCCGGTGGAGTGCAGGAAGCGGGGGCCGTAGCCGACCGTCGTCGCTAGCTGGAACCGGTCGCGCAACCGCACCCGCAGCGCGGCCAGCGCTACGTCAGCCTCGGCGGTCGGTTGGACGTAGGCCTGGAGCGTGATATAGCTGCGTCCTGAGCCTGTCGAAGGATCACCGGGCTGGGCCTGCGCCAGGAAATCGTGCAACGCTTCTGCGGTGAGGGGGGCCGACTCGCCAGCGGGGAGCGCGCCCTTCTCGATGTACTCGGCGCGCTTCCGGCGGGCCAGGACCTTGGCCGCCTCGACGTCGGGCTGATCGAAAGGGTTGATGCCCAGGCGGTGTCCGGCGACGGCGGTGGCGATCTCCCACAGGAAGAACTGCCCGCCCAGGTCGTGGCGATCGTGGAGGTTCAGGCGCACGACCGGATGGCCGGCCGCTTCCAGAGCTGCCAGCGCCGCGTCGTGGGCATCGTCACCATCGAGCCGCAGGTGGACGAAAAGCCGATCGTCGCCGTAGACCTCGGGTGGTCCCAGGGGCTCCCTCACTACTGGGAGAATCCCCTTGCCCTCCTTCCCCGTGCTCTCGGCGATGAGCTGTTCGACCCAGTCGCCGAAACTGGCGATGGACGGCGATATGGCAAAGGTCGCCTTGTCCCGCCCGGCCTTCGCCAGCTCCCCCAGGATAGCCCCCAGCCGAGCGCCCAGGTTCTCCTCCGGCGTGACGCACGACTCACTGCCGCAGGTCGCGGCCATCGCGCGGCCGAGCAAGGTGGGCACGTCCACGCCGACCAACGCCGCCGGAACCAGCCCAAAGTAGGACAGGGCCGAGTAGCGCCCGCCGATGTTCGGGTCGTTGAGAAAGGTGGCACGGAAGCCCCAGCGCTGACTAGCGCCGCGCTGATCAGCGCCGCGCTGACCGGCGCCGCGCTGACCGGCGCCGCGCTCGGCCAGGTCGACCAGCTTGGTGCCAGCGTCGGTGATGGCGACAAAGTGCTCCCCGGCCCGGTCCACGCCCACCGCGTCGGCCACCCGATTGTAGAAGAACCTGAAGAACGACAGGGTCTCTGCCGTGGTGCCCGACTTGGTGGCGACGACGAAAAGCGTGCGGGTGGGATCAAGTCGCTCGGCGTAGGCCAGCACAGCTCCTGGGTCGGTGCTATCGAGCACGGCCAGGTCCAGATACCCCTCTTTCACCCCGAACGTCTTGCGGAAGACCTCGGGGGCCAGGCTGGAGCCACCCATCCCCAACAGCAGCGCATGGGTATAGCCCGCGGCACGCACGGCCTCGACCAGCGCCTCCAGGCGGGGCACGTTCTCGATCATCACCTCGGCGGTGTGCAGCCACCCCAGCCGGTTGGTGATCTCCGTGGGCCCCGGCTTCCAGACGGTGTGGTCGTGGGCCCAGATGCGGGCCATCACCCGTTCTGCCTTCATCTCGGCCAGCGCGTCGTCCACCACGGCCTGGTACGGGCCGAGGTGGGCCGTCAGGTGCTGCCATCCGGCCAGCAACTGGTCCCGCTTTTCGGCGATCGTCGCCATCAGCGACTCGAAGGATGTGGCGAACTTGCGCAAACCCTCGTCCTGCAGATCTTGCGTGATGGCGTCCAGGTCCACGCCCAGGTCGGCCAGGCGGGCCAGTTGGGCGTGGGCCTCGTCCAGCCCGGCCTCGAGCGTGAGCGCTGCCGTGCCGTGGTCACGGAACGCGTTCAGCGTGGCGGGCGGCACGGTATTGACGGTGTCTGGTCCGATGAGGCCGTCCACGTAGAGCGTGTCCGGGTAGAGGGGGTTCTTGGTGCTGGTGCTTGCCCACAGGACGCGCTGGACGCGCGCCCCCTGCCGGGCCAGCCGCTCCCAGCGCTCGCCGCAAAAGATCTCGCGGAAGCGGGCATAGGCCACCTTGGAGTTGGCGATGGCGATCTTGCCCTGGAGCGCGGCCTCCCCGATCGGATGTTGTCTACGGATGTCTGTTATCCGCCCGCTGCCGGGCCGTCTGCGGCCCGCGTCGGCGTTATCCGCTTCCTCCAGCGCCCGGTCCACGGCGACGTCCACCCGGCTGACGAAGAACGAGGCGACCGATGCAACCTGGCCTACGTCCCCTCCACCTGTAGCGAGCTTTTCCAGCCCGGCGATGGTTGCCTCGGCCACGGCCTCGTATTGGGCCAGGGAAAAGATCAGCGTGACGTTGACGTTGATCCCCTCGCCGATGAGCGTCTCGATGGCCGGGATACCGGCGGGCGTGGCCGGCACCTTGATCATCACGTTGGGGCGGTCGAGCGCGGCGAAGAGGCGCCGTGCCTCCTCAACCGTGCCTGCCGTGTCGTAGGCCAACGTCGGGCTGACCTCCAGGCTGACGTAGCCGTCGGCGCCACTGGTCCGGTCGTAGACCGGGCGCAGCGCGTCGGCGGCGCGCTGGATGTCGTCCAGCGTCAGCGCCTCGTAGATTTCCTCCACTGTCTTCGGATGTTTGCTATCCGCGCCCTCATTCACCAGACCCTGCAGGGCATCGTCATAGTCGGTGCTGCCGGCGATGGCCTTTTCGAAAATCGTCGGGTTGGAGGTGACGCCTCGCAACCCATCGTCGACCAGCGCCTGCAGATCGCCCGACGTGATGAAAGAGCGGCGGATGTAGTCGAGCCAGATCGCCTGGCCCAGACCGGCGATTTGATGTAATTTGGTCATCTTGTCTCTCCTGAGACCCTAAGGGTTTTCCTAGACCCTTAGGGTCTTATGGATAGATGTTGTCAAAGAACTCTTTGCGCGTGGTCGGGTTCTCCTTAAAGTTGCCCAGCATCGCGCTGGTGACCATGCGGGCGTTGGCCTTCTTCACGCCGCGCATGGCCGCGCACATGTGCAGGCCCTCGGCGACGACGGCCACTCCCAGCGGGTGGAGCGTCTCATTCAGAAACTCGGCAATCTGCTGGGTCATCCGTTCCTGCACCTGCAGGCGACGGGCGAACATCTCCACAATGCGCGGAATCTTGCTCAGGCCGATCACCTTGCCGTCCGGAATGTATGCCACGTGAGCCTGGCCTAAAAAGGGCAGCATGTGGTGCTCACACAGGCTGTAGAAGTCGATGCCGCGCACGATCACCATCTGGTCGTAGTTGACGTCGAATATGGCATCGTTAATGAGATGTACCGGGTCGACGTGATAGCCGGCGGTCAACTCCTCGTACATGCGGGCCACCCGCCCGGGTGTGCGCACCAGCCCCTCCCGATCTACGTCCTCGCCGATTGCCTCCAGGATGTCCCGCACCGCACATTCAATGCCAAAGGTGCAGGCCTGCTCCGGAACGTCAAAGATGTCATTTCGAAAAACGTCGTAATCAGCAGGGTGAATCTCCATCGGATGTTTTTTATCCGCTTTCTCAACCATTTTGCTCTCCTTTCTTGGTGGATACGGATGATTCTGGCCAAAGCACGATGTCCGTGCGACGCACCAGATCACCGGCCGGCATGTTTTGAGCGATCAGGCCCAGCGTCTGGCCGGTCTCTGGATGGGGCTGGTCCGGTGCCAGGTCGGCCAGCGGGACCGCGATGTGCGGGTACTTACCTATCTCTGGGTCGGGGATGTGTCGCTGTCCCACGTCGAACACCTGGTCGTTGAAGAGGGAGATGTCCAGGTCGATGGTGCGTGGTCCGTTCTTGTCCTCGGTACGCACTCGGCCTAGTTCCTGTTCGATGACCTGCAGGACGTTCATTTTCAGTTCAGCAACTGCCAGGTCCGTCTCGATCAGGGCTGCCGCGTTCAAAAAGTTATCGGCCTTGCCGACCTCATCGGCCCTGCCGACCTGATTGGCCCTGCCGACCTCATCGGCCCCGCCGACCGGCGCTGTCTCGTAGACGGGTGACACAGCCAGCAGGCGACAGCGCAATGCCAGTCGCCGCACCGCCTCCCGCAAGTTGCGCTCGCCGTCGATGTTGGAACCCATCGAGATGAAGACGCGGTTCATCATCAAACCATCTCCAGGTCAGCACGCGTGCGGTGAATCTCCACGCCGACGGATCGGGCGAACCGCAGCGCGCCCGGTTTTTCCACCCGGACGCCGGCGGACTCGACGCGTGGGTTCTCCAGGCAGATGGCGGCGATTTCGGCGGCCAGTCTCTCGACCAGGCAAAACTGCGACTCTTCGACCAGCCTGATGACGCGCTTGGTGATGGTGCGATAGTTGACGGCATCGTCGATGTCGTCGGATGCACCGGCCGCCCGGGTGTCGGCGCAGAGGACAATGTTGATCACCACGTCCTGCCGGCCACGGCGTTCTTCCTCGTTGATGCCGATGATCGTCCGGAGCTGCAGGTCTTGGATCTGAATCTGATCGGCCATCTCACCTCCCGACTGGGCTACAGATGCTGGCCGCCGGTCACAAAGATCAGTTCCCCGGTGACGAAATCGGAACGCAGCAAAAAGATCAGCGCCCTGGCGACCTCTTCCGGCGAGCCAACCCGCTGAGCGGGAATCTGATGCGCCCACCGCTCCAGGTAGGCCTGATCCTGGCCGGGGGGGGGCAGGATCATCCCGGGCGCGATCGCGTTGACCTGGATGTTGGGGGCCAACGCCTGCGCCAGGCTCTTGGTCATGGCGATCAGCGCTGCCTTGGTCAGGGTGTAGGCGACGTGACCGGTGCCGGGGCGCACACCGCGCCAATCGGCGATGTTGACGATGTGCCCGGCCCGTCCACGTCCTACGTGAACGGCAAAGGCCTGGCTCAGGAAAAAGGGCGACTTGAGGTTGATGGCAAAGTGCCTGTCCCAGTTCGCCTCCGTCGTGTCATCCCACGTGCCGGGCTCGAAAATCGCCGCGCTGTTGACCAGGATGTCCACCTGGCCAAAGTGGGTCGCTGCGCGCTCGACGATGGACGGCGTCTGGCCGGGCTGGCTCAAATCGGCCTGGATCGCCAGCGCGTCGCTGCCCAGCGCCTGGATCTGGCGCACGGTCGCCTGGGCGGGACCGGCGGATGAACCATAATGAACCACCACCCGCGCACCGTGCTCGGCCAGTGCCAGCGCCAACGCTTTTCCCAGGCGGACGGCGCCCCCGGTGACAATCGCGACTTTCCCGTCGATTTCTATTGTGGAATCACGCTCCTTTCAGGACGTGTCTAAACCCGCTGGAACGAACCTGCCTGTCGCCCGGCGAAGCATTTCGCGCGCCCGGCGAAGCACTTCGCGCCATATCGCTCCACCTACGGCGTTCGATGCTATGCGTTTACCCGCTGCTCGGGACAGCACGCTCCAGGCGTACCCAATACCTGTTCCTGAAGGGGGGCTCGAAAGACAATCCAAGCCGCTGGTAGACCTCCGGCGGGATGCCGATGTCGGCCAGGTAGAGCTCCCCTGGCACGCGTTGGAGCCCGATCTTGGGCAGGGCCAGCGTCAACGTGCGCTCGGGGCGCACGACCACCCCTGGGGCGTCGCCCGTCGTGGCATCGAGCCCTGACGGGACGTCGAGGGAGAGCACGCGCGCGGCGTGTTGGTTGCACATATCAATGAGTTCGGCGGCCCCCCCACGGGGAGCCCCGCGCAGGCTGTACCCGATGAGCGCGTCCACGACGACCTGGGCCCGGCGAAGCATTTCGCGCGCCCGGCGAAGCATTTCGCGGGCCTGGGAAACGTGGACAGGCTGCACGCCCGCTGCCTGAAGGATGTGGAGTTGATTGCGCGCCGCCCCCTTCAGCAGCGGTTCTTCTCTATCTAACACCACCCAGACCTGGAAGTCGCGGTTGTGCAGGTGCCGCGCGCAGCAGAGGCCCCCGCCGCCGTTGCCGCCCGCTCCCGCCAGGATCACGACCTCTCCCCTGGCATCGCCGAGCAGATCCTTCACGTTCTGCGCCAGGTTCCGGCCCGCGTTCTCCATCATCTGCAGGATGCCCAGGCCAAACTCCTCGACTGCGATGCGGTCGACCTCGCGCATCTGCCCGGCGGTCACGGCCGGTATCCGGACCCCATCTTCCGTTTGCCACATCATCGTGTCTTTCCCTTCACCCTCAACCCTGGCCTACCCTCCAAGCCCGTGGCAGGCGGCGCCCAGGAGCGCGACCTTGGGGTTGAGGATGACGTGCACCGGCACCCGCGCCAGCAGGCCGGACATGCGTCCCTTGCGCCGAAACGCTTCCATGAACCGGTCCTGCTCCAGCGCGGGCAGGATGCGGGGCGGAATGCCACCGCCCAGGTAGACGCCGCCGGTGGCCAGTACCTTGAGCGCCAGGTTCCCCGCCTCTGCCCCCAGGATGGAGACGAAGGTGTCCAGCGTGGCGATGCACAGCTCGCACGGGCTCTCGTCATCGAGGCACGGGCTCTCGCCATCGAGCGCGACCTTGACGATCAGCGGGGTGAGGTCGTCGGCCGCGGCCAGTTCCTCCGCCAGCCAGTTCGGTTCCTCGGCGTAGCCGGTGTCCCTTAGAAAGGCGTAGATGTTGGGCAGTCCTATACCGGAGCAGACCCGCTCGCAACTGACGTGGTCGAAGCGGCGCTGGAGATGCCGCAGCAGTTCGACCTCCAGCGAATCCATCGGCGCGAAGCTGGCGTGGCCCCCCTCCGAGGCGTGGGGCCGGTAGCGTGACCCATCCCACGTGAGGAACGCCTCCCCCAGCCCGGTGCCCGGGGCGATGACGGCGATGCCCCCCCCAGGGGCGGGCTGGCCCTCGTTCAGGGTGTGGAGGTCAGTTGGCTCCAGGACTGGCACGCCGTTGGCGATGGCCTCCAGGTCGTTCAGCAACCGGACAGGCGACAGGTTCAGCGCCTCCTCAAGTTGTGTCTCTCGTATGACCCAGGGCAGATTGGTGACGGTGGCCTTACCACCCACGACGGGACCTGCCACGCCAAAGCTCGCCCGCTCGACCTTCAGATCCACCTGGGACAAGAACTGGCGCACGAGTGCCTCCAGGCTGGCGTGGTCGGCGCTGGGGAAGGTCGCCTCGACCAGCGGGGCTCGTGGGCCGGACTCGCTCGAGAAAATGGCCAGGCTGGTCTTGGTTCCACCGATGTCACCGGCAAGAAGCATCATTTTTCCCTCCTCTTTGTCTCACGGATGTTTGTTATCCGCCCCATCCAGCGTCATGAACAGGTTGTTCAGCGACTCTGCCAGCGTCGGGTGGGCAAAGGCGGCGTCCCGAATGGCAGTGTAGGGCAGCCGGCCCATCATCGCCACCTGCAAGACCGCCATGATCTCGCCCCCCTCGATGCCCAGGACGGCGGCGCCGAGGATCTGGCCACTGTCGGCGTCGACAATGGCCTTCATAAAGCCCCGGGGCTCGTCCACCTCCAACGCCCGGGCCACATAGTTCATCGGCAGCTTGGCGACGCGGACGTCGTGGCCCTGGGCCCGGGCCTCGCGCTCGCTCAGCCCGACGCGCCCCAGTTGTGGGTCGATGAAGACGGTGTACGGCACCAGCCTGCCGGTCGTCGTGGCGTCGCCGCCCTCCAACAGATTCGTGCGGATGATGCGAAAGTCGTCGTAGGAGATGTGGGTGAAGGCGGGGCCGCCTTTCACGTCGCCCAGCGCGTAGACCCCCGACACGCCGGTCTCTAGTCGCTCGTTCACCTGTATAAAGCCTCGTGCGTCCGTCTGTACGCCTCTCCCCGGCCGCCGGGCGGCTGCGGCCAGGTTGAGATGCTCGGTGTCCGGCACCCGGCCGGCGGCCGCCAACAGATGCGAGCCAGAGAGCGTGCGCTCTCCCTCCGGCGTGCGCACCGTCAACTGGACACCGCCCTTGGCGGCGCCCTCGGCGGCGCCGTCGGCGGCCTGTTCGACGCCCTGCGCGTGCGTGTCCAGCAGCACCTCGATGCCGTCCTCGCGCAGGATGTTTGCCACTTTCTCGGCCACGTCCGGGTCCTCCCGCGTGAGCAACTGCCCCCGTCGCTGGACAATCGTCACCTGGCTGCCGAAGCGACGGAACATCTGGCCGAACTCTAGCCCGACGTACCCGCCGCCCAGCACGAGCAGGTGCTCCGGCAGCAGGTCCAATTCCATGATCGACGTGGAATCCAGGATCGGCACACGATCCACTCCGGGTAGCGACGGCCTTCTGGGCCGGGCGCCGGTGTTGATAAAGATGCTATCGGCGGCCAGATGGCGGGTTTCACCGCTGTTCAACTGTACCTCCACCGAGTGCGGCCCGGTGAATCGGGCCGCGCCCATCAACAGGTCCAACCCCTCGGTGCTTTCGAGACGCCGCCGGCTGCCGCTGCGCCAGCTCTGGACGATATTTCGTTTGCGCTCCCGCACCCTGGACATGTCGACGGTCACCGGGCCAGTGTGGACGCCATAGTCGGCCGCCCGTCGGGCCACGTAGGCCACCCGAGCGCTGGCGACCATCGTCTTGGTAGGTGCGCAGCCTTCGTTGATGCAGGTGCCACCCACGTGCTCCCGCTCGACGAGCGCGGTCTTCCAGCCGGCTAGCGCCAGCGCTCTGGAAAGCGGCACCCCGGCCTGTCCGGCGCCGATGACGATACCGTCGTAGCGCTCAGTTTGTTTCATGGCCTCGTCTCCTCCAATCTCATTTCCACGTGTGAGCGGCTCTTGCGGCCTCCGTTTCGCATCTGGGGATGCTCTACTCCTCACTATGAGCGAACTTCTTACCTCATTCGTCGGTCATCCTCGCGCGCCAGGCGCGCACATCATCGCGCGCCAGGCGCGCAGCAGTTCGGCCACGCTCCACGCCTGGGCGATGCACCCCCGTGGTGTGAAGGGGGGATCACCGTCAAAGATCTCGCTGACGCTCCCCACGCCGTGATCCGCCAGGTGGCGGACGAGCGGCTGCAGGAAAGAGCGCGCCTGCTCGCGATCGCCGTAGACGCGCAGGTGGGCGCTGACAAAGGGGCCGATCAGCCAGGCCCACACGGTGCCCTGGTGATAGGCTGAGTCGCGCTGGCGCTGGTCGCCGCCATAGTGGCCGACGTAGGCGGGGTCCTCCGGCGCGAGGCTGCGCAGCCCGTGGGAGGTGAGCAGGTGGCGGGCGCAGACATCGACGACGGCGCGCTGCTGGCGGGCGTCGAGCGGGCTGTGGGGCAGCGAGACGGCAAGCAACTGGTTGGGCCGCAGCGCGGGATCGTCCCCGTCGGGACCGTCAATCACGTCGGTGCAATACCCCATCTCCTCGTTCCAGAAGCGGCCGAACCCCGCGCGCGCTTGCTCTGCCAGAGCACCGTAGCGGTCAGTTGGCTCGTCCAGGCGGTGCGCGAACTCGACCAAGCTACACAGCGCATTATACCACAGGGCGTTAATCTCCACCGGTTTGCCGATGCGCGGCGTCACGACCCAACCGCTCACCTTGGCGTCCATCCAGGTGAGTTGCACACCCGGCTCGCCCGCGTAGAGCAGGCCGTCGGCGGGGTCGACGTGGATGCCGTAGCGCGTGCCACGCACGTGCTGCTCGACGATCTCTTGCAGCACCGGAAACAGGTCACGCAGGAGCGCGTCGTCGCCGGTCGCGGCGTGGGTGGCGCGGATGGCCTCAAAGTACCACAGCGTGGCGTCGACGGTGTTGGTTTCGGGCGTCTCACCCGCGTCCGGGAAGCGGTTGGGCAGCATCCCCTGGTCGACGAAATGGGCAAAGGTGCGCAAGATCCGCGTGGCGACGTCGGGCCGGCCAGTGACGAGTGCCAGGCCCGGGAGGCTGATCATCGTGTCGCGGCCCCAGTCACCGAACCAGGGGGAGCCTGCGATCACCGAGCGCCCGTCGGGATCGCCGGGCAGCGCGCGGCGGACGATGAACTGATCGGCGGCCAGGACCAGGTGCTGTACGCAGACGGGCGCGTCGGTGTGCTCGCGTCCCTCGCGAACGCTGTCCTTTGATCCTTCGCCCAAGCTCAGGAGATTGCTTTGGGTCAGCAACTGCGCTTCGTATGCCTGCTGCTGTGCGTAGGCCGACGAGCCGTCCAGCTTCGGCGTCGCGTCGGTGCTGGCGACGATCGTGAGCGATTCGCCGGGCTCCGAATTCCTATTCGCGGGCTCCGAATTCCTATTCGCGGGATGCAACGTGGCGTCGACGTGGGTGGCGTAGAGGTTGTCGTCCAGCGCGTCCAGCCCGCGATAGGATTCCTGGCTCAGGAAGTAGTCCCGGTACCACGTGTGCTGGGGCTTCGCCTCGGCGCGGTCGCTCAGCAGATAGAAGGGCACCGCGCCCTCGAAGGCTGTGACTCGAAGGCCGTTGGACGCCGGTTCGACGCGCATCTGCCAGCCGCCAGCGTGCGTGTTGGCGTGGTGATCCCGGTAGTTGACCAGCACCTTGACGCTCAGCGTGAGTGTCACGCTGCCCCGGCGCAGGTCGTAGCGGACGTAGGTCGTGTTGGCACCGTGCTGCATCCAGACGCGCTTCTCCAGGAGCGCGTCGGCACAGGCATAGGTCCACACCGGCGTGGTGCCCTCCAGGTGGAAGCGCGCCAGGTGATAGAAGCCGTGCGGTTCGACCTGTCCATCTGCCCAACGGTTGGCAAACAGGGGATAGATGCGGCCATCGTAAGTGGCGATCTCGTCCAGCTTGGTCACGAGCAACGTGCGACCCACCGGCGGTCGCAGCGCGGCGATGAGCAGACCGTGGTAGCGGCGCGTCAGGAGGCCCGCGATCGTGCCCGACGCGTAGCCGCCGATGCCATTGGTGACTAGCCATTCTCGTCCACTCGCTGCATGGATATCACCACATACCTCACGTCCAAAGTCAAACATCTGTCGTTCCCTCTGAGTCAATTTGTGGATTCAGTTGTGCATTTGCCCGCTTGACAGCCCCTTGCTATACTGTCTCCCGATCTGGGAGGTGCAACGTGCTTGTTCTGGCGATGACAGGCCTGCTGGTCGAAATCTGTTTTGTGGGGATGGCCCTCCTGCGCGACCTGCTCGAGAACATGGTTCCATTTCTCGCACTCTACGGCATGGCCTGTCTGGGTTATGGAACTGCCGTTTGCGCGCTCCTTCGTGGGTCAGATGGTAGAAGGACGCTTCCGCTTATTCTGGGCCTGGCCATTCTGTTCCGCGTGACCTTGCTGTTCATCACGCCGCCTACCCTTTCTACCGATGTCTATCGGTATATCTGGGATGGGCGCATGATGAACGCGGGCGTCAATCCATACGCCCACCCCGTCGACTCGCCGTTGCTCGATCGGTTCGATTCGCCCCAGCGTGCGCTGGTCAACCACAGTTGGATGGCATCCCCCTACCTGCCCGTGGCCCAGGCTTTCTTCGCGGCCGTCTACCGGCTGGCTCCTGATAGCCCGCTCTCCTTCCAGGTCGCCGCTGCCCTGCTTGACCTACTGACCGGGTTGTTGGTGATCGACCTGCTCCATTGCCTCGGTCTGCCTCGGACGTGGGCCTTGATCTACCTATGGAACCCGCTCGTCGTCGTCGAATTCGCCCACGGCGCACACCTGGATGCTCTGATGATCTGCCTGGTGATGGCGGCCTTCTGGTTGCTGATCGCT
>DATKTN010000289.1:0-10805 GCA_035531135.1 Anaerolineae bacterium | reverse complement strand
GGGGACAGGGGGACGGGGTGACAGGGAGAGCTGGGAGGGGTGGAATGCGCAAGTCTGTGACGCTGGACGAGATCCAGCTTCATCAGGCGCCGTTCACCATCGACCGGGATGGAGAGCCGGTGGCTGCTGTGATACCTATTGACGAGTATTGGGAGTTCATTGCCTGGCGGGAGCGGACACATTCCGGGTATGCGTCTCAGACCGAAGGCGTCATGTCGCAAGACGAGGCTCTGGCTGCCTTGGAGAAAGAACGCGCCGCTTTCCTGCGCCTCAAGGATCAGTTGCTCCGTACTCACAGGGGAAAGTTTGTCGCTATCCTCGATGGAGGGGTCATAGATGCGGACGAAGATGATCGAGCCTTGACCAGAAGGGTGTACGCTGCACACGGGTATGTCCCCATTTATATCGATAAGGTGGTGGAGGAGTCACCCGCGCGGCAAATTCTCTCTCCCAAGAAGGTGGTGTCCTGATGACTCGGACCGAATTGCACACCACCATCACCGCCGTCGCCGTTTACCCTGATCGTGCGCGGGTCACGCGGGCTGGCACGGCGACGCTGGAGCCGGGCAGCCACCGGCTGGAAATCAGTGAGTTGCCGCTCGCGCTCGACCCGGCCTCGGTGCGCGCCTCCGCCCGGGGCACGGCCCGCGCGCGCCTGCTCGGCGTCGACGTGGGGCGCGACTTTTACGTCGAGACGCCCGCCGAGCGCGTGCGCGAACTGGAGGGACAGGTCGAGGGGCTCGAGGACGAGATGCGCGGCCTCGACGCGCAGGTCGAACTTCTCAAGCGGGAGCAAGGTGTCCTGGGCGAGCTGGCCGGGCAGACCGAGATCTATGCCCGCGGGTTGGCGTTCGGCAAGACGAGCGCCGAGGCGCAGATGGCCCTCCTCGACGGCCTGCGCAGCCGTGCCGAGGGGCTGAACGCGGCGCTTGGAGATCTGGCCGTTCGTCGGCGCGGGCTGGAACGCCGTCTGCAGAAGCTGCGGAGCGAGCTTGACCAACTGCGTGGCGCAAAAGGGCGCGAGCGGTACACGGCCGTCGTCGAGGTCGAGGTGACCCAGGCGGGCGACTTGGCGGTCGAGCTGACCTACGTCGTATCGGGCGCTGGCTGGCAGCCGCTCTACGACGTGCGACTGCTCGAGCGGGGCGATCAGCCGGTGCTGGAGGTCGGCTACCTGGCGCAGGTGAGCCAGCATGCCGGCGAGGACTGGGCGGACGTCGCGCTGACGCTCTCCACCGCCCGCCCGGCCCTGGCCGGGACGCTGCCCGAGCTCGATCCCTGGTACATCGGGCCGGTCGTCGCCCAGCAGCGCCAGGCGGTCCGACGCATCCGCAGCATGGCTGCTCCGGCCGCCCCTCCGCAGATGGACGCGATGTTCCTCGCCGCCGAGCCGGAGGCTGCGAAATCCGCACCGGAGGTCGAGGCGGCGGTGGTGACGGCGAAGGTGGAGGCATCGGGCGCGGCAGTGACCTACCAGGTGCCTGGCACCGTCACTGTCCCGGCCGATGGCGCGCCCCACAAGGTTGCCGTGGCCCGCTTCGAGCTGGCGCCCGGACTGGACTATGTGGCCGCACCCAAGCTGGTCGAAGTGGCCTACCGGCGGGCGGAGGTGACGAACGACAGCCCGTACACGCTCCTCGCTGGGCCGGCCAACCTCTTCGCCGGTGACGAGTTCATCGGCACGACCGCGCTGGAGCTGGTCGCCCCGCAGGGGGAGATCGAGCTCTACCTGGGGGCTGACGACCGCGTCCGCGTGTCGCGCGAGTTGAGGCGGCGCGAGGTGGACAAACGGCTCATCGGCGACCGTCGCCGCCTCCGCTATGGCTACGAGATCACGCTGGAGAACCTCCTGCCGGCCGAGGCGACCGTCACGCTCCACGATCAGATCCCCGTGTCTCGTCACGAGGACATCAAGGTGAAGCTAGAGTCCGCCGATCCCCAACCGACGGAGCAGACGGAGCTGAACCTCCTGGACTGGGAACTGACGCTGGCCCCGGGCGAGAAACGCGTCGTGCGCTTTGATTTCACCGTCGAGCACCCGAGGGAGATGAGCCTGATCGGGCTGCCGTAGTGAGGGGACGGGGGGACAAGGGGACAAGGAGACAAGGGGACAGGGAGACGGGGAGACAAGGTGACAAGGAGACAAGGGGACAGGGAGACGGGGAGACAAGGGGAGGTGGGAGTGGGGTTGCCCATGGCCCGCTATCCTTGCCGCTATGGCCCTTTGCGCCCCCGCCTCCTGCTTCCTGCTTTCTGCTCCCTGCTTCCTGCTTCCTGCTTCTTGCTTCTTGCTTCCTGTTTCTTGCTTCTGACGTCTTGCGTCCCCACTCCGATGCCTGCCCCCTCCCATACGCCCACACCACCATCCACTCCCATACCTTCTCCCTCCCCTACTCCCACACCGATTCCTTCCCCCACGCTTGCCCCCACGCCCACGCCGACCCCCGCGCCGACGCTTGACCCCGCTGTCGTCGCCAGCATTGCCGCCGCAGGGCAGGCCCGGTTGGGGGCGGAGGGCGTCGATCCGCTGTGCCTGCGTTGGGAGGACAGCGACGGCGATGGGACGCCGGAGTGGGTGGGGCTGTACCTGCAGCCCGGCGAGCCGCCCTGGCTGTCGGCTTTCGTCCTCGATGGCGAGACCTGGCACGCGCTCGAGCCGCTGGAGAAGGAGAAGCACGGCCTGGGCGAGTACCCCACCTGCGAACTGGAGGTGCGCGACGTGAACGCCGACGGGCGGATCGAGGTCCTCGTCTGGGGCCACGCCGGGGACAGCATAGATCTGCTCCACGTCTTTTGCTGGGACGGGACGACGTACGCGCTGGTGGCTCCCTTCGAGGGGGATGCTGGTCTGCGGCTGGAGAACACCGACGGCGACCTGGCCGACGAGGTCGTCGTCGGCTACGACGCTGGCGGCGGTCTGGTGTGGGAGGCGGTCTACACCTGGGACGGGGCCCACTATGGCTGGACCTGGGAGCGGTACACCTGGTTCTACCTGGACCGTCCCCACGCCTACCGGACCGACACGTCGGAGCACGCCGTCATCTCCTTCTACCTGGCGATAGACGATCGCGACCTGCCCGGGGCCTATGGGTTGCTGAGCGGTTCCGCCCGGGCTGCCCAACCGTATGAGACGTGGGCGGTCGGTTTCGCGACGACCGTCGCGGCGGAGGTGGGGGCGGTGCACGAGTTCGCCCGCAGCGGGGACGTCGCCACCGTCGCTGCCCAGGTGCGTGCCTACGACAACGTGGACGGGCGCGTCATCGCCACGGTGTGGGACGTCAAGTGGACGGTCGTACAGACGCCCGATGGCTGGCGGCTGGAGAGCGCCACTACCGAGCAACTCGACCAGTGGGAGCTCGACTATTATCACCGGTAGGGGCAAACCTTCCCGAAAGCTCACTCACAGATCGGCAATGCTGGAGGTGCTGCCAAGAAGCGCCGAACTGTCCCTCAGGTCGCTCGTGCAAGCTTTCGGGAAGGTGGATGTTGTGAAACGGGGGAAAAGCCGTATAATTGTACCAGGTGGTGGCTGGCGTCACGAGGGATGAACGGAAACGGTGACGTACATCTGGAAAGAGGAGGCGAACGATCGCGAGACTAACTGAACCGACCGGTCCGCCACGGGAGCGGGCGTTCCTGGTGGGGATCGAAATGAAGGGACCTGGGGCTCGCTCATCTGATGGGCATTGGCCCGCTGAGGAGTCGCTGGCTGAACTGTCCCAACTGGCCCGTACGGCAGGCATTCAGGTGGTGGGGCAGATGACGCAGCGGCTGGAGCGGCCTAACCCGGCCACCCTCATCGGCTCGGGCAAGGTGGATGAGTTGGTGGAGCGAGCGAACGAGGCCGTCGCCGACGTCGTCATCTTTGACGACGAGCTCTCCCCCCGCCACGGCCGGGAACTGGAGAAAGCGTTGGGAGAGAAGGTCAAGGTCCTGGATCGGACCGCCCTGATCCTGGACATCTTTGCCCAACACGCCCACACGCGGGAGGGCGCGCTGCAGGTGGAGCTGGCCCAGTACGAGTACCGGCTGCCCCGGCTGACGCGGGCCTGGGCCCACCTGGCACGCCAGGCGGGCGGCCGGGCTGGCGGGGCCACGGGCGGGGTCGGCGTGCGCGGCCCCGGCGAGACCCAGTTAGAGACGGACCGGCGGGTCATCCGCCGCCGCATCGCCCAGCTCAAGCAGGAACTGGAAAAGGTGCGTGCCCACCGGGGGCGCTACCGCGCGCGGCGCCGGCGGGAGGGGGTCCCCGTCGTCTCCATCGTCGGCTACACCAACGCCGGCAAATCCACGCTTCTCAACGCCCTGGCCGATGCCGACGTGCTGGTCGAAGACAAGCTCTTTGCCACGCTCGACCCCACCACACGCCGCGTCGAGCTGCCCAGTGGAGGGGCAGCGCTCTTCACCGACACTGTTGGATTCATCCAGAAGCTGCCCACCCACCTGGTGGCCGCCTTCCGCGCCACGCTGGAGGAGGTGACCGAGGGTGACCTGCTGCTCCACGTGTTGGACGTCACCCATCCGCAGGTGATGCGCCAGGCCGAGGCCGTGCGGACGATGCTGGAGGAGATCGGCGCCGCCGGCAAGCCCGTCGTCAGTGCGCTGAACAAGATCGACCGTCTGCCCGCGCCCGACGCCGTTTGTCCGCTGATGGGTAGATTCGTCAACAGCGTTCCTATCTCGGCCCTCACCGGGCAGGGGCTGGAACTGTTGTTGGCCCGGGTCGAGAGCGTTCTAGAGGCCCAGATGGCCTGGCTCGACGTGCACATCCCCTACGATTCGGGGGAGCTGGTGGACCTGTTCCACCGGCGGGGGCTGATCGAGCAGGAGGAGCACACCGGGACGGGAACGCGCATCGTGGGACGCATACCGCGCGGGTTGGTGGGGCGTTTTTCCGCACTACAAGAGGCGGCACAGGATAACTGATCGTGCACACCACAATTCTGTTGGAGGAGTCATGGTCGGCGAATGGTTCAAGCGCATCAGTGCATTTCTGGCCCGGATGCCCGGGGTTCCGGTTTTGGTTGCTGTCGGCCTGGTGGTACTGAACTTTCTTTTTCAGCTCATGCCCGACTGGCCCGTCGTCAGCTTTCTGGCCCATACGCATCTCTTCTTGCACGTTGGCGTGATCCTGGGGTTGCTGGGGATCTTGCTGGGTGATGTGCTGTGAGAGGCAGCCCGCGTTAGCACAGTGAGGCGTGCGTCGCCCGGGTACAGCGCCGTGGGCGGCACGCAGGTGTCGACTGATGGGAGCGGGCCGCACGGCCTGCTCCCTTGTCATAATGGGAGGTAACCTTGCGAAGGTTACGCAGAGTCTTCGCCATGCAGTATTTATGGCTGGATAAGGACCCTTCTGGCTTTGAAATCTTTATCGAACCTTCGCAAGGTTCAGCTTCACAGAGTATCAATGCTTAGACGTTTGACCCAACCGTGGACGCTGTACCGCCTGCGCGACGAGGACGCCGAGGTGGAGCTGGTGTTGCGCAGTTGGCTCCCCTTGTTCGTCATCCTGACGCTGCTGATCGTCGAGTTGATCCGGCCCGCGCGGGTGTGGAGGACGCTTCTGCTCGCGTTTCTCACGGTGACCGTTGTCGCCGCGTGGTGGGCCTGGCACATGGCGAACTCTGTCCGGGTCCGGCGGGAGCTGCGCTTCGCCTGGGTCCAGGTGGGTGACCTGCTGGAGGAGCACTTTACATTGGTCAACGATTCGCCGCTGCCGGCGTTGTGGGTCGAGGTGCGCGATCGCGGCAACGTGCCGGGCTATGGGGCCAGCACCGTGCGCGCCGTCGGCATGCGTGGCACCTATCGGTGGGTCACGCGCGGGGAGTGTCGCCTGCGCGGGGAGTACCACCTGGGGCCGTGGGAGGCCAGGACCGGCGACCCCTTTGGCCTGTTTGCCGTCGTGCAGCGCCACTCACACGCCGAGCGGGTGCTCGTCTACCCACCCATCGCCCGGCGACTGCCCTTCGCGCTGCCGCGCGGTGCGGCGGCGGGCTGGGCGCGCACCAGCCATCGCTCCTGGCAGCCGACCGTCAGCGTGGGTGGCGTGCGTGCCTACGTACCCGGCGACCCGCGCCACCACATCCATTGGCGCACGACCGCCCGCCGTGACCAGCTCCACGCGGTGGAGTTCGATCAGGAGACGGGCGGTGACATCTGGCTCTTGCTCGATCTGGATCGGGACGTGCAGGCCGGGCGAGGGGAGCGCTCGACGGAGGAGATGGGCGTCATCGTGGCCGCCTCCGTTGCGGCGCTGCTGCTCGACGCAGGGCGGGCGGTCGGGTTGATCGCCCACGGACACGAGCGGCGCACGGTGATGCCGGCCCGGGGACAGGGCCATCTGTGGGGACTGCTGGCCGGATTGGCCCAGGTGCGGGCGACCGATGCCCGTCCACTGCCGCGCGTGCTGGAGGAGGTGTCCCGGGCGCTGCCCGTCGGCGCGACGGCATTGGTGATCACGCCATCCTCCGACACGGCCTGGCTCTCTGGGTTGGCGCGGCTGCGAGGCCGGGGGATCGGCGTGGCGGCGGTGCTGCTCGACGCGGCTTCCTTCGAGCAGGAAGTGGGTGAGGGCCGCCTCTCCCCCCGGGTCGAGCGGCTGCGAGAATTGCTGGCCGACGCGCGGGTGGAGGCCGAGGTCATCGACGCGGACACGCCGCTGTCGCTCCGCCCCCCGACCGGGCAGGTGCGACGCTGGGAGTTCAAGGTGTTGGGAACCGGGCGGGCGGTGGCGGTCAGCACGCCCTGGGGGGTGTAGGGATGGTGGTCCGGCTCGTGAGGGCTCTGCGGCCACGGGAGGGGTGGGACGCATTCCTCGTCCTGCTGGCCGCCGTGCTGTGTCTGCCCGCCGCCGCAGTTGCTGCCGATTGGGTCCCCGGCGACGAGGGCCTGCTGCCGCTCGCCGTTTGCGCGCTACTGGTGGGGCGCTGGCTGGCGCTGGGGGGGGACTGGGGCTGGTTTGTGTGGCTGCCCGTGGGTGCGTCGCTCGGTCTCCTGGCGGCGCTTGGCGTCGCGGCCCACGCGCTGCTCTCCCTGCCGGGGAGTGGCGAGGCGACTTTCGACTTTGCGCAGCGGTGGGTGACCTGGCTGCAGGTGGCCTTTAGCGGCGGCACGAGTAAAGACCCCGACGTCTTCCTGTTCTACGCCGCGCTCCTGTGCTGGGTGGCGGTCCTCCTCGCCGCTTGGGCCTTTTACCGCCGCCAGCGTCCGCTGCTCGCGCTGCTGCCTCTTGCCGTGCTCAGTGCGGTGACCGTCTTTTACTCCGGCCGAGGCATCCTGTGGCTGGTGGGGGGGCTGGGGTGTGGCGTGTTGGTGCTGGCGGCGGGCCACTTTACCCGTGAGCGGCGGGCGTGGGAGACGGCGGGCGTCGATTATGCCTCCGGCATCGGCCCTGAGGTCCTGGCCGTCGCGCTGCTCGTCGCGGTCCCCGTCGCTCTCATCAGCATGTTCGGCCCGCTGCTCACCGCGCGCCGGGTCTCGGATTGGTATCGGCGCATCGTCGAGGGGCCTACAGAGCAGGTGGAAGACACGGCGGAGCGGCTTTTTGGCGGTGTGTCGCCTCCCAGAGGCCCGGCTGGCGATGAGTGGGCGGGGCCAGGGACGGGGGCCAGCAGTTACCTGCCCGAGAGCCGGTTGCTGGGCGGCCGCCCCGACCTGCTTGACCAGGTAGTGATGCTGGTCAGGACCGACGAACCTCCTCCTCCTCCTCCTCCTGAGGATTACCACTACCCCCCTGAACCGGCAAAAGTGCGGCCGCATTACTGGCGCGGGGCGACCATGGACTATTACTCCGGCCGTGGCTGGGCCACGACGGTCGACACCCGCGCGGAGGTGGAGGGCGAGCTGCCGCTGCCTGCGCCGCCAGCGTATCGGGAGGTGACGCAGTATTTCGAGTTCACCGCGCCCCACGGCGACACGCTGTTCGCGATGAACGCGCCAGCGTGGGTGGGGGCACCGGTCGAGGCGCGGTGGGTGATCTCTCCCTCGGCCTCCCTCGTGGGCGAGGAGGGTGGCGACCTGGCGGGGTTGGCCTCCGACGTGATCAGTTTCACCGTCGTCTCCTACCTGCCCACACCCACGGCGGACGATCTGCGGGTCATTCCTCCATTGTACCCGTCCGAGGTCGTCGAGCGCTACCTGCAACTGCCCGACACGCTCCCCCAGCGCGTGATTGACCTGGCCTGGGAGGTCGTCGCCGGCGGGGAGACGGCGTACGAGCGGGCTCGGCTGTTGGAGCGTTACCTGCGCGCATATCCGTATTCGTTGGAGGTGGACACGCCGCCAGAGGGCCGGGACGTGGCGGACTATTTTCTCTTCGACATGCGGGAGGGCTACTGCGACTACTACGCCACGGCCTTTGTCGTGATGGCCCGGGTGGTCGGCATCCCGGCGCGGATGGCGTCGGGGTTCGTCGGCGGGCAGTACGACTTTGGCACCGAGGGCTACCTGCTCCGCCAGCGCAACGGCCATTCCTGGCCGGAGGTCTACTTCCCCGGTTGGGGATGGATCGGCTTCGAGCCGACGGCGGCGCAGGTGGTGACCGAGTTGCCGGAGGAGGTGGTGCTGCCGGAGGCGACGCTGCCAGGGCTCATCGGCCCACCAGCGCGGGTGGTGCGCCGGCGCTGGCGGGTGGCCAGGCTGGGGGTCGTGGTGCTGGCTGGACTGGGCCTGGCGGGGAGGGTCTGGCTCCAGCGGCGCCGGCGACGGGCGGCGCAGGTCGTCACGCTGCCGCTGGTGTGGGGTTGGGTGGGGCAGGGCGGGGCGCGGATGGGGCTGTCGCCCGACCTGGCGCTCACGCCACGGGAGTACGCTGCGGCGTTGGCGGCGGAGCTACACGCCCGGGCGCAGCGGACAGGACGATGGAACGCCCGCTGGACGGGACTGGCGGCGCAGGGTGGGGCGGCGCTGGACCACCTGGCGGCGTTCTATGGCACGCAGGTATACGGAAGACCACAGGCTCCGGCGGCGGACGAGGAATTGGCGCGGGGGGTGTGGGCGCGGTTGCGCAGGCCGCTGCGCTGGTTCAGGTGGCTGGGGTGGGTGCAGCGGATAGGAGAGCGAGTTGGCGGAAGCAGTGCTCTTGCCTGTGACGCCCTCGAGGACGAGGGCTGAGAGCTTTTTGCCGCAATGAGAGTTTAAGGAGGGACACGATGGGCTGGGTTATACTCATAGTTGGACTGCTCTTTCTCGTGGCCGGGCTGGCCATCAGCGTGTGGGAGGCGTTCAGCGATATCGTCCGGCGGGTGGAAGACATCGTTGGGGGGGACGCAGCCACCAGGGCAGAAGGGCTGCGCGAACTCATCGAGGCGATCGCGAAACTCCTGGAGGCCTTTGCCAAGCTCACGGTGGGTATTCAACTGAGCCTGATTGGCCTGGTGCTCATGTACTGTGGGCTGCGCATCCTGGGGATGCTTCTGGCCTAGTTCTTGGGACTAGTAGTAGATCGTGCGCGTGCGGTGGTACGGCTGGACGTCCGGCCCCTGGACCTGGCCCGCGTGCCATAGCCAGTAATCAACGTGCAGGGCCGTCATTTCTGAGTGAGGCGTGATCTGCGAGAGGCGGGCGACCAGTTCCCGCCGCATTAACTCGCCGGCCCAGACGGTAGCGGCGCGGATCTCGATCTCCTCGCGGCTGCCGGCCTCCAGCGGCTCCAGCCGGTCGATCCGCTCGGCCAGGTGCGGCGCGTAGCGCAGGATGGACAGGCGGCGCAACACCTGGGGCAGCTTGTAGTCGGCGAAGACGGTCAGCTCTTCTGTACGGCGCAGGTCGCCCAAGCCCTTGCCGCCGAGCGCCTCGTACACCATCGCCGCCGCCAGTTGGGCCCGCTTGTAGAAGGCCACCGTGTGGCCCGCCAGCGCGGCGACGTCGTCGAACGAGGGGAAGCGGGTCACCAGCAACCGCACGAGCGCGACGGCGTCGTTTTCGGCGGCGCGGCTCAGGTTGATAAAGCTGCCGTCGAACTGCGCCACGAGCACGCGGCCGACCTCGTGCAGGATGGCCAGCCGCTCCTGGAACATTGGGATCTCTACGTTGCCGCGCAGGATGTGGCGCAGGTCGGACCCAGAGATGCTCGCCAGGTAAGCGCCGTCGAACAGTGGGAACCCCTCGTCCACGGCGCGGGCTATGGAGCCCAGCATGCCCCACGCGCCGTCGAGTGGCCGTCTGCAGAAGTCGATCGTCCACTTGGGTTCGCCCCAGTAGGAGAAGTTGGGGGGGCAATGCACAAATGGCCCCGCTGATCATAACTGCCCGGCTGCTGCTTGATTCTGCTGCGCCCCGTCCTACTGTGCGAGTCGGGACACTGTCCCGCTAGATACGACTCAGGCTGGCGTAAGTGCAGCCCTGTGATATACTGCCAGTTATGAGAGACGTGACGCTGTGTTTTTTGATGCGGGGGAATCCGCCTGGCGAGATTCTCTTGGGCTTCAAGAAAGCCGGGTTTGGTGCAGGCAAATACAACGGCTTTGGCGGAAAAGTCGAGCCAAGCGAGACAATAGAAAGTGCTGCTGTCAGAGAAGTGGAGGAAGAGGTCGGAATCAAAGTCTCTGAGAGGGAACTTCAACCAGTGGCCCGCTTGACGTTTCTGTTCTCTGCCAATCCCACTTGGGACAGAGTGGCGCATGTGTTTGTAGTTACAAGGTGGGATGGTGATCCAGTAGAAAGTGCAGAGATGAAGCCCACCTGGTTTAAGGTACACGAGATTCCCTTTGACCGGATGTGGCAGGGTGACATTCATTGGGTCCCGCGTATCCTGGCAGGGGAACGGATACAGGGACACTTTACGTTTGGAGAGGATGGCGAGGTCG
>DATKTN010000288.1:0-4408 GCA_035531135.1 Anaerolineae bacterium | reverse complement strand
TCAGGCATGGTTAGCGTGCTGGCATCTTGAGCGAGGACGGCAACCCGGGGGGACCTCTCGCGCCCTGTGGCGCCCAACCACATGGAGAGATATGCGACTCCCGTGGTCATCATTTCGAAGCGAGCCACAAGCCACAGCGCGCGCCCAGATGCTGGGACGAGGCTTGGCCGTCAAGCTCTACGGGCTACCTCAAGTAGCCCGCAGGCTACCCCCGAAGGGTCAAGGCGACTGGCGACGCAGCCGCCCCCCGGAGCCAGAGTCCCGCCCTAGACAAACGGCCCGCACTGTGCTAGACTGATGGCGTGGGCGAGGCGCACGTCCGCACGCTGCCGTGAGGAAAAGCCAGGCTTCCCCACAGCAGGATCTGACAGCACCCCGACCGCACAACGGTCGGCCCCTGTCAGACTGGCGGCGGGGCGGGCCTCTGGGCCAATGTCCCACCAGGCGCGTCGAGCACCGGTGGTCACGCCGGGTAGGTGTCGCACACCGGATGCGCCTGCAAGGGCAGCCGCTCCTCATTCCCCTCCAGGCTACGGAGGACGGGGGGTGTCGCGTCCTTGTGTTGGCGTGGGAAAGCTGTCACAGGCCCCCCCACTGCGTAGGGGGCTTGTTCTGCGTAACCCTCGATCCGTGTTCTGTCCGTGCCGTTGTGCCATCAGTGCCATCAGTGCCCTTTGGCACGAGGGTTCCATACGATGGGTGCAAGCCGGGTCTGGCGATCCGGCAGGAGCAGGACCGCAACAAGTTGCGGCATCCAAGGGATTCGACGAGGAAAGACCCTTCGGGTTGCGGAAAACCCGAAGGGTCGTCGGCTACGGCGGAGAAGAGGACTATCCGCTGTAGCCCGGCCTGACCTGGGGTTCCGCTCCGCTGGGCCACCCCAAGGCACGCGCCTGGCAGCTTGCGCAGATGTGGTGTGCTGGTCAAACCTTGACATCTCTCCATTATGGAGTAGAATTAACCCAGGTGTGGGGCTGTAGCTCAGTTGGGAGAGCGCTACAATCGCACTGTAGAGGCCAGGGGTTCGAATCCCCTCAGCTCCACCAGTATCATCTCAGCGTGGGCCCGTAGCGCAGTTGGGAGCGCACCACAATGGCATTGTGGGGGTCGAGGGTTCGAGTCCCTCCGGGTCCACCTCGTGAATCGTTGACAGGCTGCGAACAGGAGTAGTAGGCCATCCCCGCAGCGAGCCGGGAAAGACCAGGTGGAAGCCCGGCGACCGGCGCCCAGGGGGAGCGCCACGGATATCAAAGGCCGAACTCGCCTGGGAGCTGCGCCGGAGAAACCGGGATCTGGCATCCCGCAAGTAATCGGCGACGGTTCGCCCCCGTTAGCGGGCCAAGAGCGGGAGGTGTCCTGTGCACGGACGTGCACCAGGACGACCTCCAATCAGGGTGGTACCGCGTAGCACGCCCCTTCGCCCCTGAGCGAAGGGGCGTGTTTTTTGGAACACGACAGAGATGAGAGGAGAAGCAGAATGAGCATCGAACCCACGACCTTCATCTGGTTCAACGGCGAGCTGGTGCGCTGGGACGAGGCACGCGTGCACGTCTTCGCCCACGTGCTGCACTACGGCTCCAGCGTCTTTGAGGGGATCCGCGCCTACGACACGCCGCGCGGGCCGGCCGTGCTGGGGCTGGGGCCCCACGTGCGCCGCCTGTTCGACTCGTGCAAGATCTACCGCATGCCGATCCCGTACCAACTGGAGGAGATCTCGCAGGCCATCCTGGATACAATCCGGGCCAACGGGCTTGAATCCTGCTACATCCGGCCGCTGGTCTTTCGCGGCGTGGGCGTGATCTCCATCGACCCGCGCCCCTGCCCCGTCGAGGTGGCCATCGGCACGATACCGATGGGGACGTATCTGGGCGAAGGTGTCTTGACGGAAGGGGTCGACGTCGGGGTGAGCACCTGGCAGCGCATGGCCCCGAACACCTTCCCGGCGATGGCCAAGATCGGCGGCCAGTACGTCAACTCGCAGTTGATCAGGATGGAGGCCCACGACCGGGGTTTCGCAGAGTCGGTCGTGTTGAACACGGCCGGGTACGTCAGCGAGGGCAGCGGCGACAACCTGTTCCTCGTGAGAGATGGCGTGCTTTACACGCCCCCGCTGGCGGCCTCGATCCTGGGCGGGATCACCAGGGCGTTCGTCATCGACCTGGCGCGCGACCTGGGGTACGAGGTACGGGAGCAGATGATCGCCCGCGAGATGCTCTACGTGGTCGACGAGCTCTTTTTCACCGGGACGGCCGTCGAGATCACGCCCGTCCGCAGCATAGACGGCGTCCCGGTGGGCGCAGGGCGGCGCGGGCCGGTGACGGCCCACCTGCAGGAGCACTTTTTCGGCATCGCCCGGGGTGAGCTGGAGGACCGGTTTGGGTGGATGACGCCGGTGGAGGAGAAGGGATCGGCGTGAGCGGCGTGACCCGCCGCCAACGCGGCTGCGGGAGATGGTGGCGACTGCGGCGAGCAGGTCCGGGTTACAGTTGAGGGAACGGCGATGAAGCGGGTAGAACTGGCCTCCGGCGTCTTTCACCTGCAGGGCGGCTCCAACATGGGGCTGGTCGTGCGGGATGGGAGGGGGTTGCTGATCGACGCCGGGCTGGACAAGGACGCCGCCCGGCGGGCGCTGCGGGCTGCCGACGAGCTGGGCGTCGCGCTGGAGGCGGTGTTCCTCACCCACGCGCACGCCGACCACTTTGGCGGCGCCCACTTCCTGCAGCGCCGGCTGGGGGTGCCGCTGGTCGCCCCGGCGTTGGAGGCGGCGATGATGGAGCACCCGCTCATCGAGCCGCTCTACCTCTTTAGCGGGGCAGCGCCGATCGGGGAACTGCGCCACAAGTTCACGCTGGCCGAGCCCTGCCGGATCGACCAGCGGGTGGATGCAGGGCCGCTGGAGATCGGCCCGTTCCAGCTCGAGGTGGTGGTGCTGCCGGGCCACGCCCCCAACCAGGTGGGCGTCGCCGTGGGAGACGTGTTCTTTTGCGCCGACGCGGTCTTTCCGGCCGAGACGCTCCAGAAGCACAAGGTGATCTTTTGCGTGGACCTGGACGAGACGCTGGCGACGCTGGACCGGTTGCCGGGCCTGCCCTACGGCTGCTTTGCGCCGGGCCACGGTCCGGCGTACGGGGCCGGCGACGAGATCGCCCGCGCCTGCGGTGCCAACCGGGAGCGGCTGGAGGCGATCCGGGAACAGGTCCACAGCGCGCTGGAGGAGCCCCAGGGGACGGCGGCGCTGGTCCAGTGGGTGGCAGACGATTTGGGGCTCACCCTGACGACGGCGACCGCCTACTTCCTGACCCGGACGACGGTCCTGGCCGCGCTCTCCTCGCTGGAGCGGGCGGGAGAGGTGGCGGCCGTGATGGAGGACAACCGGTTGTTGTGGCAGAGGAACCAGGTCCGATGACTGTACTGAAAACGCCAGCGACGCTGAACGATATTCGGGAGGTCGTTCGGGAAATCGTGGAAGGGGTAACACTGTATGAAGCCGATAGCGCTGGAGTGGACTGAAGTAGGAGGAGAAGATGGCAGACCAATACGTTCCTCAGGAGATTGAACCAAAGTGGCAAAAGAAGTGGGAAGATGACAAGCTATATCGCTCCGTGATCGACCCTGACAAACCCAAGCACTATGCGCTGACGATGCTCCCCTATCCCAGCGGCGACCTGCACATCGGCCACTGGTACGCCATGTCGCCCAGCGACGTGCGCGCCCGCTACATGCGGATGCGCGGCTACAACGTCCTCTTCCCGATCGGGTTCGACGCGTTCGGCCTGCCGGCCGAGAACGCCGCCATCCAGCACAACATCCACCCCCATACGTGGACGCTGTCCAACGTCGACAACATGCGGCGGCAGTTCAAGAACATGGGCACGATGTTCGACTGGGAGCGGGAGGTGATCTCCTGCCTGCCCGGCTACTACCGCTGGACCGAGTGGTTCTTCCTGAAACTGTACGACATGGGCCTGGCCTACCGCAAGAAGGCCGCGGTGGACTTTTGCCCCCGGTGCAACACGACGCTGGCCCGGGAACAGGTGTGGGGCGAGGACCGCCACTGCGAGCGCTGCGGCACGCCGGTGGTCAAGAAGGAGCTGACGCAGTGGTTCTGGCGCACGACCGACTATGCCGACGAACTGCTGGATTTTTCCCAGATCGACTGGCCGGAGCGGGTGGTCACGATGCAGACCAACTGGATCGGGCGCAGCGAGGGGGCGGACGTCACCTTCCTGTCGGAGCGTGAGGACCCGATCGTCGTCTTCACCACCCGGCCCGACACGCTCTGGGGCGCGACCTTTATGGTGCTGGCCCCGGAGCACCCGCTGGTCGACAAGCTGACCGCGCCGGAACACCGGGAGGAGGTCCACACGTACAAGCACCAGGCCGCCCGCCAGAGCGAGATCGAGCGGCT
>DATKTN010000287.1:0-17940 GCA_035531135.1 Anaerolineae bacterium | reverse complement strand
TCTTTGACATGAACACCATCTTTGGCCTGGCGGATCAGTGGGGCACCCGTGACTATGTCAACTGCGATACGGACGACTGGTTCATCGTCAGTCGCACCCGCTGGGATCACGAACGTTCGACCGACACGCTGGTCTTCCACGGCTTTATCCGCCGGGGCCAGGTATGGGAGCGCTTCACAGAGACCCACGTCGAGCGCGGTTACCCGGTGGCGAGGATACGCGCGTTGTTGGCGCAGGCTGGCCTGGCGGTGCTGGCCACCTACGACACCCGCGCCGAAGACGCGACCGAGCCAGGGCCGGAGGCGGCCCGTGTGCTCGTCGTGGCGCGGAAGCCGGCCTAGTCACCGCCGCAGCGTCGCCACCAGCCGCAGCGGCTTTAGCAGCAGGTCCAACGCGACGGTAACGCTGGGGACGACGGCGTCGGCCACGTTCAGCGTCTCCACCGCCAGCCCCTCCTCTCCCAGCACTGCGATGGCGAGTTCCGCCTCGCGCAGCATCGCGGCGTCGTTCGTGCCGTTGCCGACCGCGCACACGCTCTCGCCCCCCAGTTCGCGCACGAAGGACGCCTTCTGCGCGGCCTCGTCCTGAGGCATGATGCGCGCCGCCTGCATCCCCAACTGCGCGTCGATGACCTGCTGCCGCCCCCGCGTGTCGGCGGTGAGCATGTGCACCTCGACCGAGCGGCGCAGCTCAGCCACTCGCTTCGCCACCCCTTCCACCAGCCGCCCGTCCACCGCGATCGTGCCGTTGACGTCCAGCACCAGGTGTTTCAACCGGTACGTCCCCCGTCCGGGTACCTCGATCTCGATCATCGCTGTACCTCCTCGGCGTAAGACCCTTCAAGACCCTAAGGGTCTTTCTGCTGGCCAGCCCAACTGCGAGCGTCACCGCGCCAATCACAGCCAGTGCCAGGTCGGCCACCTGGTCGGCCCGCCAGCCCGCCACCATCGCTACTTCATCCGCCCGCAAGAACCCCAGCCCAAACGAGCCGACGCTGTACAGCGCCACCCACAGGGGGAACGCGAGCCCCTCGAACCGTGGCCGTCGCCCCACGAAGACGAGCGCGGCCAGCGTGACCGCGCTCCAGCCCGCCCCCAGCAGTTGCACCGCCACGCGCGGCGCCCGGATGCCGTAGAGATCGGGGAGCTCCATACTCAGCGCCCACAGGACTCCTTGTCCAGGGTAGGTCTCTATCACATAGGCGCACCCGTTCATCAGGCATCCCAGCCAGGCGCAGGCGGCCAGCACCGCAACGCCCGGCGCCAGCACGTCCAGCATCGCTCGGAGCGAGATCCGCCGGATGGCGCAATATGTCAGCACCGCGACCACCCCCCCGGCGAGCGCCCCGTGCCAGGAAAGCCCTCCATCCCAGGGCCGCAGCGCCCGGCGCACGTGGTCCTGGTAATACGCCCACTTGGCCGCGACGTACGCCACGCGCCCGCCGATCACCCCACCCACCGCGGCCGCCAGCACAGCGTCGAGCACGCGGGCGAGGTTGAGCCCGCGTTGCCGCGCGGCCAGGCAGGCGATCGCAGCGCCAGCCAGCAGCCCGACGTCGACCAGCGCGGCGTAGCCGGTCACGGTGAAAGAGCCGAGGCGAAACAGCACCGGGTACAATCGCCACCTCCCAGGGGTGTGGGTGGCGCAGGGTCGGCTAGACGGTCTGCACCACACTTGCACCAGGAATCAGTATAGCACAACGACCGGGCAGCACAAGGTCCAATTGTTGCAAATGCTTGACACAGGATGGATTCCATAATATTATTGTATCGTCCGATACATCCGTCTACTTGGTCGGCCAAAGGTCTCACTCCCTCCACGTCTCACTTGTTGCTGACAAAGAAGATTTGCAGCCATCCTCAATTTGATCCAAAAACCAGCTTCCTGCTTTCGGGATCAGAGGCGAATGATGCGACGCCTTCCATCTGGAACCGTGCAACACGGTGCCCCAAGCGTGGTTGGCTCCTTGCGTATCTTGAGTGCTTGAAGAGGGGACAGGGTCGTTGTCCCCGGTTGACTGACAGAGTCTGATAGAGGAGGGAAGACAAATGTCCACACTCAACATCTGGCGAAACCGGCGTGCGCTTCACTTGGTGTCGGCCTGGGCCGGCGGTCTGGCCTTGCTCGTTGGATTACTGTTGACGATGGCTGCTGCCCGGCCAGTGGATGGTTCAGACGGGACCCTGGCTGTTCCATCGCTGCCTGTTCAGAATCATCCGCCGGACGAGTTCTCGGTGATCACACACACCACTTCTCAGGAACGGGTGGCAATCTCCGGCGACTGCGTTGCTTTCAGGGACGGAGATGGTGGAGTCTATCTCCACAATCTGACAACCCGCGAGACGTTCACGATCACTGACAAGCCCGACGACATACGCAAGGTGGTCGTATCGCAAGGCGTCGTCGTGTGGCGCAGTGAGCGAGAGGGGGAGAAAGGATTGTGGGGCTACTACAATCCCGCTTGCAGTGATGCTGGACCCTTCACCAGCACCGGGATTATCACCCCGTTCTACATCGTCAGCCGCGCGTACACCCACGCCCCGGAGCTCTCCGGCGAGATGCTGGTCTACATGGCCTGGGTTCCAGCCGGGATGTGGAACATTGGCCTCATCGAGTTGGATGCCAACGACAACGGAATTCCTGACGCGACTGAACCTGGATATGATCCCTTCGCCGAAGACCTCTGGGTGCGCCTCTCTTGTTGTGCCAGTTGGCCGCAGGGGTACGCTCAAGTGCTGCCGGATATCTACTGGGGTGATGACTACAAGGTCGCCTGCTGGTGGGACGACGCTGGCGGAGACCATCTTATGTGCTACGACTTGTCTCACGACGCCGATGGCGACGGTGTCCCGGATTGGCAAGAGACTGATCCGTCCCCATGGACCGGGCAGTGTCGGGTTACTCCCAATACCGAACTCGACTTTAACTGGCAAGGGGTGCTTGCTGTTCATGGGGATGTGCTGATTTGGAGCGATGCCTGTGAATCGAGTTACTGTGGCAACAGTCTCTATATCCTCGACCTTGACCCGGAGGGCGATGGCGCCCTGAATTGCTATGATGGCCCAGGCAGTCGACCGGCCCAGTTTGTGTTGGTCGACCGACCCTGGGGCCATGAATTCCCAGATCTCTCTGGCTCGTTTGCTGTCTGGACGGACCGGCGAGAGGACATCTACGCCTACGACCTGAGCTTGGACTCTGACGGCAATGGGACCCCCAACTGGCAAGATCCGCATCGGCCCTCTATAGACCCCGCCGACTTCCGCGTCACTTTGGACCCGATGGTGCAGACCAAGCCCAGGATATGGAATGAGACTGTCGTCTGGCAAGATGACCGCAATGAAAACTGGGACATCTATGGCGCGTTGCTGGAGCCGCGTGTGTCTATCTCGCGCACATCCCAGGAGAAAGCGCTGTATTGGCTGGATCAGCAGACGGTGCTCTTTCCTCGGGTACAGGATATACCGGGATATGATTCCAATACCGGCATGGTTCTGCGCTACAAATCGCCCACAGCAAAGGCGTGGTATGAGGCCATCACCGGCACGTACGTCATCGGCTACGATTTCTGCCACTATGGCACACCCGATCAGAAGGCCTATCTGGGCCGGTATGGCCGCGGCTTCATCTACGACCAGGGCCTCGCGATCATCGCCCGGAGCATGGTCTCGCAGCCTGCCGAAGCGAGGGATCTGGTCAGCTATATGTCCAGTTTTCAGAACAGTGGGCAGTTGAGCTCTACGACTCCCGGTAGCTTTGGCTTTTCCTTCAACGGCCAGGGCTATGGAGGAGAAAAGGACAACTTTTACGATATGGACTATCTGCGCGTCGGTGCAAACGCCTGGCTGGGCTATGGAATGCTCTTCTACGGCCGTCAGTACGACGACGTGCGGTCCACGGACCCAGTCACCCGCGTGGCCGACTATATCCTCGGCCAGCAGGTGATTACGCCAACGGACCCACGTCACGGGCTGTTTACGGGCGGGGCCGGGGGCTATGCGGGGGGTGTGTTCACTGACACCGCCGTCAACTGGGTCGCCACAGAGCATAACATAGACACCTACTTTTTCCTGCGCGACCTGGGGCAGATGATGGACGAGAACCGCTATGCCGACGCCGCCGAGCTGCTGCGAGACAAAATGCCCACACTTTGGGACGAGACGAAAGGACGGCTGAATCAGGGGATGGATGCCACCGGCACCCTGAATACAAACGATGCGCTCGATGCCGCTTCGTGGGGGGCAATGTACTGGACCGCGGTGGGTGACCTGGAAAAGGCGAAACGCTCGCTCGAGTACGCCGATCACGCCTACAGCAACACGGTGATGATCAGTCCGACGCTCTCTATCTGGGGTTATAAGCCATACAGCGGCACGGCGGAAGGTTTCGACTGGTCGACGGTGGACGTGGTATGGTCCGAGGGATCGCTGGGTGTGGCTATGGCCCATCTCAAGCTGGGGCACGCCTTGTTGGACCGAGGCGATCCGGCAGGGGGTGATTACATCGAGCAAGCCGAGGACATCCTGGCCGAGATGGAAAAGCTCCAGGCGGTGTACACGGATACTTACGGCGGCTTGCTGTACGTCGTGTCCAGTGGTGGGGTCATCACCGACTTTCCCAAGGCACCAAGCGCTGCTGGCACAACGTGGCTGTTGATGGTGCAGCAGGCTATGAAAGACAAGGCGATGCGCGATGCTTTCTGGGGGCCTGATCAGGCTCTCATCAACCGCGTCGTCATCACCGGACCAATGACGGGTTGGGTGGGCACACCTTACACCTTCACGGCCACGGTCGACTCGCTCACGGCGACGCTGCCGATCACCTACTTCTGGCAGGCGAGTGGGCAGGATAGCCCGACGACGCACACGAGCGGCCTGAGCGACACGGTCGCCTGGAGCTGGACGGTGCCCGGTACCCAGTTGATTACCCTCACAGCCACCAACGCCAGGGATACGGTGATCGATACGCACGCCATCACGACCTATCCATGCGTCTACCTGCCAATCGTGTTCAAGAATCACACAGCCTGAGGTTGGGAATCAGGTGGTGATGTAGCCAGGGTTCTCTATTGGACCGCTGGCGGGTGCAACTACGCAGGTGGTGGGGCTGGTATCTCCCCCACCGAACGTGGCGTCGGGGTGAGGAGAATTCACCCCGACGCTTGATGACTTGTTAGTCTGCTGAACTCTGTGTGGTTACGGATCACCAGCTCTTCATAATGATTGGTAAATAGACGCATCTCACCAGTGTGTTGAGATAGACCACGTTCTGTCCCCCATCACTACCCACCGCCAGGTCCAGATCGCCGTCGCCGTCCACATCGCCGAAGGCCACGCTGAGTATACGGTACGGGCCTGGGCGGAGGGAGGCTCTCCTTTCGACGCTTCAACTGCAAACACAAAGCCGACCCACCCCCGGCACACAGCCGGAGGTCCGGTCGGCCACGATCAAGCGCGCATAGTCTCCTCCCCGCCCCACGTGCAACAAGCCGCGTGCTACGGTGGGTGCGTAGCACGAGCTTCCGCGCCTGGCCACAAAAGCTTCGCCGCGCACATGTTGGTACCGGCCGTCAAACGCAGACGACCGCTACCGGCGCACCTGTCCTCACAGAGTCACGTCCAGCAGTGGTCGCGATGGGCGACGATGGCGTCGCGATTGTGCGATGATGGGGAGGGCTTTGCTCCTGGACTGCGCAGGAAATGGGTAACGAGGTAACGGCCCCAAGCCGCCTCATCGAGGCGGCTTGGGGCATGGCGTCGTGTTGGCGTGGAAGGATGGCTACTTGATCTCGACGACTGCGCCGGCGGCCTCCATCTTGGCCTTGGCGTCCTCGGCCGCTTCCTTGGCGACGGCCTCCAGCACGGTGTTGGGTGCGCCGTCCACCATCTCCTTGGACTCTTTCAAACCCAGCGCGGTGAGCTGCCGCACGGCCTTGATGACCTCGATCTTCTTGGGGCCGATCTCTTTGAGGATGACGTCGAACTCGGTCTGTTCCTCCTCCGGCTCGGCCGCAGCCGCCGCCATGGGCATCGCCGCCATCGCCATGGGCGCTGCTGCGCTCACGCCCAACTTCTCCTCCAGCATCTTGACCAGATCAGCAGCTTCCAGCAGTGAAAGTTCGCTGATCTGTTCCACGATCTTTTCCAGGTCTGCCATCGTTTCTTTTTCCTCCTGACTAACTAGCAAAGTAATAACTGATGATCACGCAGGCTCGGCGGCCTGCTCCATCGCGGTGCCTGGCGCACCGCCCGATTCCTCCAGTTTGTCCACGTACGCCTGCAGGACGTTGAGAATCTGCCGGATGCCGCCGGCGACGACGCTGGCCACTCGACTGGCCGGTGCGTTGATCGTGCCGAGGACCTGGGCCAGGACCACCTCCCGTGGCGGGAGATCAGCGATGGTCTGCACTTGCTGGGCCGAAATCACCGCCGTGCCCGCCAATCCCCCCTTGATCTGCAGCGTCTCCATGTCCTTTGCTGCGTCCACAAGTGCCTTGGCCACCGGTGGGATCTCGTCGTGGCAGAAACCGACGGCCGTTGGCCCGTCCAGCCACTCGTCTGGCAGGGACAGCCCCGCTTCCTGCAAGGCCAGCGCCAGCAATCGGTTCTTGACCACCTGGAATCTCCCGCCGGTGGGACGCATGGTTTTCCTGATGGTTTCCATATTGCCCATGCTGAGCCCCCGGTAGTCGGCCAGGATGATCCCCTGGCTGAGCTTGAGTTGCTCAATGTATTGCTCGACGAGCTCGGCCTTCCGTCGCTTTGAAATTGCCAACCTCTCTCACCTCCTTCCTAAAAGTGCCTGAAAAACGAAATGTCCCTGCGCCATGCCGACGCAGGGACGGGCTCACCCGATTCACGGGTGGATGATCGTCTCTTGCCTCGGCAGGCCATCACGTTTATGCGCGCTGGCGCGCACCTGCTGTCTTTGGCGCTAGATTTTTCAAACGTCTGAACGACTTTACGAAACCTCCAACGCCTGAGCCTGGATTGGATCTACCTTGATCCCAGGCCCCATCGTGGACGTGACCGTGATCTTGCGGACGTACGTGCCCTTGCTGGCGGGGGGCTTGGCTTTCATGACCGCGTCGACAATCGTCGCAAAGTTGTCGACCAGTTTCTCCACCGGGAAACCGACCTTGCCGATCGGTACGTGCATATTGGCGGTCTTGTCCACGCGAAACTCGACGCGGCCCGCCTTGGCCTCCTGGATCAGGCGGGGCAGATCCTCGGCCGGGGCCACGGTGCCGGCCTTGGGATTGGGCATCAATCCCCGCGGGCCCAGCACGCGCCCCAGTCGCCCTACCTTGCCCATCATCTCCGGCACGGCGATCGCCACGTCAAAATCCGTCCAACCATTTTGGATCTTTTGGATCATCTCGTCGTCGGAGGCCACATAGTCGGCTCCGGCCTCCTGCGCGATTTTGTCCGCCTCGCCGGCGGCAAAGACCAGCACCCGCACGGTCTTGCCCAGGCCGTGGGGCAGCAGGATCACGCCGCGCACCTGCTGATCGGCGTGGCGGGGATCTATACCCAACCGGAAGTGGGTGTCCACGGTCGCGTCAAAGCCGGCGTAACTGGTCTCTTTCACCAGTTGCAACGCCTCCAGCGGCGAATAGAGCCGCATACGGTCTACTTTCTCCAGTGCTTGGCGATATCTCTTGCCTCGTTTCGGCATCGTTCCTCCTATGTGGTCCTAGCGGGCTATGCCCTCCCACAAATTGACCTCACCTACGATCGGCTCAATCTACGATAGTGATTCCCATGCTCCGCGCAGTGCCCGCAATCTGCCGCATTGCGCCTTCCAGGTCTATGGCGTTCAGGTCCTTCCTTTTCAGCTTGGCGATTTCTTCCAACTGGGCGCGGGTGATGCTCCCCACCTTGTCCCGGTTGGGTTCACCTGAGCCGTGCTCCACGCCGGCTGCCTTGCGCAGCAGATCGGGTGCAGGCGGTGTCTTCAGCACGAACCTGAAGGACCCGTCCTTGTAAATGGTAATCTCGGCTGGGATGATATTTCCAACCTGCCCGGCCGTGCGGGCATTATACTCCTTGCAGAATTGCATCAGGTTGATGCCGTGCTGCGCCAGCGCAGGCCCCACGGGAGGGGCCGGGTTGGCTTTTCCGGCGGGTATCTGCAATTTCACAACCGCTTTAATTTTCTTCATCGTCCTCCATCCTCAAATCAGGCTTTCTCCACCTGCAGGAAGTCGAGTTCAACCGGCGTCTCGCGACCGAAGAAAGAAACCATCACCCGGACCTTGGCCCGTTCCATGTCCATTTCATCCACCACGCCGATGAACTCGTTAAAGGGGCCGTCGATGATGCGCACTTTCTGGCCTGATTTGAACGTGACTTTGATCTTGGGAGCCTCAGCTTCCATGCGCTTCATGATCGCCTGGACCTCTTCAGAGCGCAGGGGAGTCGGCTCGTTCCCCATCCCCACGAACCCGGTGACGCCCGGCGTGTTGCGCACGACGTACCAGGAGTCGTCGTTCAGGATCATTTGCACCAGGATGTACCCTGGAAAGACGCGCCGTTCGACGACCCGTCGCTTCCCGTCACGGACCTCGATTTCGTCCTCGGTCGGGACGACAACCTGAAAGATCTGAGACTGCATCTGCATCGTCTCGATGCGTTGTTCCAGGTTGTGCTTGACCTTGTTCTCGTAGCCAGAGTAGCAGTGAACGACGTACCAGGCGCGGCTATCTTGAGGTTCGTACAGCTCGGCTTCGGCCTCAGTCTCCGCGGTGATTTCCTCGGTCTGGGTCTCCGCCAACTCGGTTTGGACTTTTCCCACCTCGGGCGCTTGGGCCGCTGGAGCGGTCGCTGCCTCGGACTGCTCCGGTTGCTCCTCCTCCGCTACGTCTGGAAGGGGCGCTTCCTCAGACTGCTCCGGCTGCTCCTCCTCCGCTACGTCTGGAAGGGTTGCCTCCTCGGACTGCTCCGGTTGCTCCTCTTCCGCTACGTCTGGAAGGGGCGCTTCCTCGGACTGCTCCGGTTGCTCCTCCTCTTCCGCTATGTCTGGAAGGGGCGCTTCCTCGGACTGCTCCGGCTGCTCCTCCTCCGCTATGTCTGGAGAGATCGCCACTGCATCTTCGGCTGTGCCATCTCCAGTCCCCGGCAAGGCTGAGGTCAATACGTCCCCGTCTTCTTCCACTGTATCGTCCGCGTCGGGCCAGACTTTATTCGCAAACATCGTCGTCACCTACCAATCTACCGTGCCGTTTGTCGCCTCAGGATCACGACGGCCAGCACGCCCCCGACTACCACGACGACCAGGGCGCCGACAGCGACCGCGCTGCCGCTGATAATCCCTCCCAATTCCCGGTCAAACAGGTAGTCTAACAGGCCCAGCAAAAGGGCCATGGAGATGGTGACAGCCAGGACGACCTTCGTCAGGTTCCATGCTTCCTGACGGGTGGGCCAGTGCACCTTGCGCAGTTCTGAGCGTGTGTCGCGCAGGTAGCGTACGATGGCATTGTCCTTTTTCCCTGGCTTTGCTTTCTTTTTCGCTGTTTTTCCCTTCGCCACTGATTGCGTCTCCCCTGTGACCGATTGCTCTACACTTCAAGACACCGCCTCTACGCACGGCGGTGTCTTGAAATCCACCAAAGGCAGGCCAGGCAGGAATCGAACCCGCAACCTACGGTTTTGGAGACCGTTGCTCTGCCAATTGAGCTACTGGCCTGTGAGCGTCCTACTTTGTCTCGCGGTGCAGCGTGTGTACGCGGCAACGGGGACAGTATTTCTTCACCTCTAGACGGCTGGGATCGTTACGCCGGTTCTTCTCGGTCGTGTAGTTGTGCTCCTTGCACTCTGTGCAAGCCAGCGTGATCACCATGCGAATTGTTTTTTTGGCCATTCCGTTTTATATCCACATTAGAATATCGTACAGAGCCCACGAAGGGAATCGAACCCATGACCCCACCCTTACCAAGGGTGTGCTCTACCGGCTGAGCTACGTGGGCCGGGTCCGGGCCGCAAGCCGGAGCCTGCTGCCCGGCGCGATCCTTATTTTACCTCATTTTCCCAATGTGTCAAATTCATCCCCGACCACCGTGAAATGCCGCTGCATCGGTGCGCTCAACGAGGGTGGGAAAGCGTCCCAGGTGTTGGGCCGCTGCTGCCCGCCCGGTGGCGTGACCACGACGACCGGGGGATACGGACCCTGGGGCATCGGCGGCTGCACACGGGGCTCGTCGCGCCGGCGGGCGACGGCGACGATGAGCAGGCTGGTGGGGATGGCCGCCCCCACGCCGCACACTGCCCCCGCCAGCACGGCCAGTGACTCGTCGCTCAGGCGGTTGCCGACGATCACCGCCAGCGTCGCCGCAAAGGCCATCACCACCAGCCCTCCAAAGATCTTTAACCCCGTCCCGGTGTTCCTGCGAGTGTCCCTCTCATTCATCTCTACATCTCTCCTCTAAGCACCTCGGTCAACCGTTTCACCTTCCAGGGCAGCGATACCTGGGATATCGCCGGGGCCGTGGCGGGCTTGCCCTGCGCCAGGTGGGCCACCACCTCGCGGATCTCCTGCGGCGAGACGTGGGCCGCCTGGAAGCGGGTCACGCGTCCCTCGGCCACGGCCACAAAGTCCCCTCGGCCCATCAGGCGCTCCGCTCCCGTCCCGCTCCAGCCCGTGGCGGTGCGCGCGTCCTCGATGCTGGTCACGCGTCCCACCAGCCGCACCGGGAAATTGGCCTTGACCAGGGGGCCCAGCACGGCGGCGGTGGGCTTCTGGGTGGCTGCGACCACGTGAAGGCCGACCTCGCGCCCACGCTGCGTCAGCCGGGTCAGCGCCCATTGCACCGGCTTCCCGCCCACCATCAACAGGTCTGCCAGTTCGTCAATCACCACGACGACCGGGTCGTGGGGCAGGATCGGGGAGGGATCGCGCCTTTCCATCAGCCGCACCAGGCTGTTGAGCGCCTCGGTCGTCTCCGCCGCCTCCCGGATGACCGGGCGTGCCAGGTGGGGCAGTCCCTCGAAGAGGCCAAAGGCATGGCCCTTGGGATCTATCAGCACCAGCGCCAGGCTTCCGCCCCGGCGCTCTGGCTGGAAAGCGGAGGGGGCAGATGGGGCGGGGTTCGCCAGCGCCAGGCTGAGGATCATCGCCTGCAAGAGCACCGTCTTCCCCGACCCGGTCGTGCCCGCGACCAGGATGTGGGCCACGTCGGGGGAGGGCAGTCGAATGAGCAGCGGCGCGCCGTCCTCCGCCAGGCCCAGGATAGCAGTGGCAGGTGGGGTAGTGGATGAGCGGTCACTTGACTTCCCCTTGCCTGGAGGGCTTGTGAGCTGGCGGTAGAGGGGCAGCAGTCGCACCGCCCGAGGGTCGTCGCGCGGTACCTCGACGGTCACGGCAGCGCCGCGCCGGGACACCCGGCAACTGGACGTGTCGAGGGCGGCGGCCAGTTCCTCGCTGAGGCTCTTGATGCGGGAGATCTTGGCTCCCAGTGCGGGCAGTACCTGGAAGCGCACCCAGCGGGGCGTCACCGTGCCGCCGGTCACCCGCGCCGCCACCTTGTGTACCGCCAGCACGGCCTCGATCCTGTCCGCCTGGAACTCTAACTTTTGGCGCATCCGGTTTTCTCCTTACGCGTTTCATCGGGAAATAGAACATTTGTTCTATGTCGCAGCCATATCATAGCAGAACATGCGCGTGATGTCAAGCGATATATTCCCCAACTTATCCCAAACCGGATGACTTGATACGGCTCAGTGAAGGACGAGCAAGACTTCCGAAGTCTTATGAACTGCATTCGACTTGTATTGAAACGCGAAAGGCCCAGCCTTGTGGCTGGGCCTCTGTGGGAATGGAAGCGCCAACTTGTTGGCGTCCCTGGTAAGCATCGAGCCCTATGAGTTGTTCAGCATCTCATCCCCAGGCCAGCTCCACTCGTGGAATTCGTTGCGGCACGGCGCGCCGAGGCAGTAGGCGACCCGGCGTGCGGTCAGGTCGGCGACGAGCGACCACAGCGTGGCCTGGTTGGGCCTGTGGTAGCATACAGGGACCGAGTGGTCGCGCAGAAGCGACTGCGTCCAGGCCCAGCCGGCGGTGGCATCGCGCCCCCCATCTCCCGCAATGCGGGCTTTGATCCAGCGGGTGCGCTCGATCTGCTTCGTCAGACTGCGGCGGCCCTGCAGCGGGCGCATGTCGGGCAGTTCGTAATAGTTGGTGACGACGAGGCTACCGTTTGCGGGCCGGCGGACGCGCACGCGACCAGGGTACGCCTCCACGGCGAACGCCTCGTCCGGGTCCGCGACGAGATAGTTGAAGGGGAAGAGGTGGGGCATCTCCTGGAGCCGCGCGACCGCCTCCTGCGCCGTGCGGCACGTCTCCAGCAGGATGCGCGGGACCAGGTGGAACGGTACGCCGGGCTCCACCTGCTCGGCGATCTGGGCCTGGATCAGGTGCAGCGCGGCGAACAGCCCGTGACTGTTGACGCCGTCGTAGCAACTGCCGATGAGCCCCGCCTGCGTGCCCAGCGTGGCCGGGTAGTCGAGCGGCGACAACTGCCGCAGGTAGCGCTGTCGCTGCGTGTACAGAAAGTCATAGTTGCGAGCGACCAGCACGTGGCCATCCGGCAGACGGCGCACGAACGTGGTGCAACCGCTGAGCGTGCCCTCCGGCAGGTTGAGCGAAAAATGGGCCAGCACCTCTTCCCAGGCGCGGCCCTGCGCTGCCGCGTAACCCCGGAACTCGTCCAGCAGTCGGGGATGGAACCGGCCCACCACCTCGGCGCAGGCACGGGCAAAGGCCAGCTCGGTCGCCCGGTCGCGCCAGGTTTCGACCGGGCGCAGCGGCGTCGCCAGTCCCATCTGATAGCCGATGGCCCCGTGGTCGCCAGCCAGCTCAAACGTGCGATAGTCGGCCTCAAGCTCCTGCCGCAGGTCTGCGGAAACGTCTGTCATACCTCATCGGCGATCGTGTCATCGTGGCTTCCGAACTGCCTGTGTGCATCTGCCGACCTGCTACGCAGAGAAACCCGGTTTTTCTCGGGGAGAGCTCTCTTTGGCTGTTCACAAGCATATTCAGCCAACGCGAATGCAATTGAAAGGTGTAAAAAACCGGGTTTCTGAGTCTCATTGGTCATTGGACATTGTTCATTGGACATTGTTCATTGGACATTGTTCATTGTTCATTGTTCATTGTTCATTTCCTGGATGGGACACTTGCACGCGATCCCCTCCCCCTCCCTCTCGGCCCAGCAGCGGTTGGCCGAGATGCAACGGGACCGTTCCTGCATCCCTGTGCGCAACTGGTTCGGCAGATCCGGCTCGCAGATGAGGGGGCGACAGAGGGAGATAAAGTCGGCGTCGCCGGCGCCCAACACCTCCTCCATCACGCTTCGGGAGCGGAAGCCGCCCACCAGCATGATGGGGAGCCGGGTGGCTGGCCGCGCCTGCCGGGCCAGCGGACGGAAGTACGCCTCGTCCGCCTCGGAGCGGATCCCGGCGCGGGTGTTGATGTTCCGGCCTCCCCCGATCCCCCCGCTGATCTCGATCCCGTCTATGCCCATCTCCTCCAGCGCCGCGACGACGCGAGCCCCTTCCTCCACGGTCAGGCCGCCCTCCACGCCGTCCATCATGCCCAGCTTGATCGCCACCGGGTAGTCCGGGCCGACCTGCTCTCGCACGGCCTGGCAGACAGCCCGCAGGAAGCGGGTGCGCCCCTCGCTGTCGCCGCCCCATTCGTCGGTCCGGTGGTTGATGAAGGGGGAGAGGAACTGGCCGACGAGGTAGCCGTGGGCGCTGTGGATCTGGACGCCGTCGAAGCCAGCCTCCTGCGCTCGCCGGGCCGCCTGTCCGTAGGCCTGGATCAGGAGCGCGATCTCCTCGGGCGTCATCTCTCGCGCGGGCCGTTCCAGAAAGGATGCGTCCACCGCCGATGGCGCGATCGTCTCGGGCACGGTTTCCCGGCTGCACTGCATTCCCCCGTGGTTGATCTGGACGAAGACTTTCCCTCCCGCCCGGTGGACCGCGTCGGCCAGTTCGGCCAGGCCGGGGATCAACTCGTCGGCATAGATGCCGGTCATCTCGGGGTGGGCCTTGCCGGATGGGTGTATGTACATGTGCCCGGTGATGATCAGCCCCACGCCGCCCCGGGCCAGCTCCTCGTAGAGCGCGCCGAGCTGGGGTCTCGGCCGGCCGTCGGCGTCCGCCATCCGCTCGGCGGTGGCCGAACGGACCAACCGGTTGGGCAGCGTGAGCGTGCCGATCCTCCCAGGCGTAAAGAGCATGTCCATGGTTCCTCCGTGTGTGCGTGGTGTGAGGCGTGCCAAGAGGCACTCGCGGGGCCAGTATAACGCGAAGGGGAGGGGCTGTCAATCGGCGGACGGCAACTCGATCACGAAGCGACTGCCTGCACCGGGCTGGCTCTCGACCGTGACGTGCCCACCGTGGGCCTGGACGATGCTTCGCACGATCGCCAGCCCCAGGCCGGTGCCCTCGACATCTCTGCCTCGGCCTCGATAGAACCGCTCAAAGATGCGTGGCTGGTCGGCCGGGGCGATGCCTGGGCCGCTATCCTGCACCCACAGCCGCACGCCCTGATGGGCCTGCTCGGCGCCGATCTCTACCTGCCCCCCGGCGGGGGTGAATTTCAATCCGTTCTCCAGGAGGTTGGACAGGGCCAGCTCGATCCGCGCACGGTCGCAACGGACTTGCACAGGAGACGGCGGCTCCGTGACTGAGAGCATGACGTGTTTCTCGTGCGCCAGCGTCTTGAAGGTGGCCGCCGACGCCCGGATCAGTTCTCCCGCGTCGTGGCTGGTCACGTCCAGCGCGATCAAGCCGGCCTCGAGCCGCGATAGATCGAGCAGGTTGTGCGTGATCCACTCCAGCCGATCCAGTTGGATCTGGCTTTCGGCCAGGAACTCGGCCCGGGCGGCTGGGTCATCCGCCGCTGCTCCCTGCAGGAGCTCGTTGAAATTCTTGAGCGCTGTGACCGGCGTGCGGAGTTCGTGTGACGCATCGGCGATAAAGCGGCGCAGGCTGTCCCTTTCCGCAGCCAGTTCGGCAAAGCTGGCCTCCAACCGCTCGGCCATCTGGTTGAACTGCCGGGCCAGTTGGCCGATCTCGTCCCGGCCACGCGCGGGCGCGCGGATGGATAGATCGCCGCTGCTCATCTGGCCCGCGGCACCCGTCAAGCTGCGCAGCGGTGCCGTCAGCCCCCGGCTCACCAACAGGCCGACGACCACCGCCAGCAGCGTCGTCCCGCCAGCGGCGAGCAGGAAAGCCCGCCGCGCGGTCGCCAGCGCCTCCGCGCCAAAGTCGGGACCCTTGCTCAGCTCCACGTAGCCCGCCGGCCTGTCGATTTCACCAGCAGGTACGGTGACGACGAGCTCTGAGCGGGGATGCGCCTGGCCCCCAAGCGTTTTTCGCAACGTTGGGGCATCAGCCGTCGGGAGAGCTGGCATCACCTCCAGTCTCTGCCTGGCTCCGAAGACGAAGCGACTTCCCCACGGCCTTTCTGTCCGGTGCACGACTATGTACTCGGTTTCAGGAGGTAGTTGCTCAAAGATGGCGAATGGTTCGGCCCCTGGGATTGGCACTGCTGAGAGGTGACCGCCGGGTAGCACCATGATCGAAGCGTGGGGAAATCCGTCCGGCAATTGGACATTCACCTCCACCGGCGTCACGATCCACACGAACTCGTTTACCTCGGTGGGCTGGCCCGAATCGGCCACCACCCGCCGGCGGTCGTCCAGTATCTTTACCTGGACGTTGCCCAGGAAGGATGCGGTGCGGGCCAGCTCGTGCAGATCGGCTCGACGCACCACCGGTTGCATCAGGGGCAATGCCTGGCGCGCGACCGCATCGGCGTTGGCCGTAAGGTAATCTCGCTCTTGCTGCGCCACGTATCGCTTGATCAACGATAGCGCCAGCACCCCCACCAGGCTCACCGTCAGCAAGGTCAGGAGCACGTAACTCGCCACCAGTCGCCATCGAATGGAACGGAACATGGTACACCGCCTGCAGAGCAGAGAATAGAGAATGGAGATAGGTTCGTAGTGGGCGCTTCAGCGCCTTAAGAGCGCACTGAAGTGCACACTACAAACCAATCCCATAGATCTTGGCTACACTCAAAAGAGTTACGTGGACTAGATACTCTCGCCGCAGCAGTTCGCCTCGTCGACTTGGAAATGCCCGGGCGGAAAATGAAACTCAAAGCGGTGCGGCATTGCGTCGGGGTCGAAGGGCGGTTCGTCAAACGGTGGTTCCCAGTCGAAGAAGAATTCGAACGAATCCATCTCGTGAGGGCGTTCGCCGGCTTCAAGGTGGTGCAGGCGGAAGAACCCGCCGATCTGTACACCCAGGTAGGTTTTACCTTCCTCCTCGGGGTGTTCAGCCAACGTGACCTCGACCTGGCGTTCCTCCTCCTCACCGGACTGCAGGACGGTCAGCGTCACCTGGTCGCCCGGCTCGTGCTCGGCGATGGCGTCAATCAGGTCTTGGGGGCCTTGGATCGGCTCGCCTTCGAAGGCCGTGATCAAGTCGCCTCTCCGCAGGCCCGCTGCCTCAGCCGGGCTATCCTCGGTCACGCTTCGGACGATCACGCCCTGCTTCGCCTCGATGCCAGGGAGTGTGGGAGAGAACGGCAAAACGTGTCGCCACCTCCGCTCAAAGGGCAGTGCGTCCCCCTTCAGCTCGAAGAACGGGGGAGCGGACCGGTATTTCACGCCCAGGTAGGCATCCCCTTCTTCCTCGGGGTGCTCGCCCAGTTTGACCGTCACGTCGCGAGATTCATCGCCAGGTTCCCTGACTTCCAGCGTCACCGTATCACCCGGCTCATGCGAAGCGATGACATCAGCCAGGTTATTTTCGGCGTCCAATTCTTGATCATCAACAGCGACGATCACGTCCCCTGCCTGTAGACCTGCTGAGTCGGCGGGACTATCGGGCTCCACGTGCACGATCAGCGCGCCAGGTTCTTCCCCGCGAATGGTCACCATCGGCCCGGGTCCCGGCAGGCCGGTGCAAGGGACTATGCCCAGGTAGGCTATCCCGTCACGGTCACCCAGCGTCGCCGTGAGCGTGCGCTCGTCATCGCCGTGCAACACCCTCAGTTGCACCTCGTCGCCGGGTTCGTAATCCTCGAGGACGCCCGCCAGCTCGATAAAGTCGTCCACTGCCTCGTCGTCGATCTGCAGCAGGATGTCGCCCCGCGCCACGCCTGCCTGGGCTGCCGGCCCATCCTCCGCCACCGACGCGATCACGATGCCCGCCTCGGGCTCGTCAGACAGCGCTGCGTCACGCGGCAGACAAATCACGGGCCCGTCGACCCGCCTCATCGCGTACACGATGCCGCCGCCGGCGGCTGCGCCCACGCCGAGCACCAGCGTCAAGACGACGATCCACCCCACGATTTTCCAGATGCGTTTACTCATTGAGATACACCTCCTCTGTCACGATCTGAGAGTCTATACCCCCATCTTAACAGAGGAAGGTTGCGCTATCGTTGGGGTTGTGTTAAGGTTTGATAATTATACTCCAATTCCCATCAATTACCGAACGATCACCTCTCAAGTCTTGACGTGCAGGTCGATTTGTGGTATTATGTGGTCGAAACGCTTCGACTAAGCGCTTCGACGAATTGTTTCCTTTGTGTTAACACCCCCATACGACCTCAAGAGGCAGCTATGCCTACGATGCTAGATGTGGCTAAACGTGCCGGCGTTGCTCTGAGTACGGTCTCCTACGCGCTAAATGGCACGCGGCCTATCTCGGAGGAGACCCGGCAGCGCATCTTGGCAGTGATGGAGGAGCTGGGATATCGGCCGCATGCCCTCGCGCGCGGCCTGGCCAGCAAGCGCAGCAGAATCATCGCTCTCCTCTTTCCCGTATCTGAACGTGGTCTGGGCATCACGGAACTCGAGTTTGTCACGAGTGCGGCCGACGCCGCCATAGAAAACGGTTACAACCTGATACTGTGGCCGTCTGA
>DATKTN010000286.1:0-7489 GCA_035531135.1 Anaerolineae bacterium | reverse complement strand
GGGTTCACCTATCAGCCTGAACTGGCTGGGCGAGAAGGGCAAATTGTGACGGCTGACCTGAGCCCTGGCGAGAAGGCAAGAGGATGGATAGCTTTCGAGATGCCAGAAGGGGCAACTGCTGCGAGCATCAAATATGCAGTTGAGACTTTCGGTAGCAAAGTATTGCAGGCCAGCTTGACGCCGCCTCCCGGAGGATACGTACCTAATACAGAGGCTCTCTCCATATTGCCTCCTTCTCCAGAAGTGGGATTGGGGGATGTGTTTGAACAGTATGGCTATTCGCTTTCATCCACAGCCGTTGAGGATCCAACCACTCCCGGTGTGTTCTATGAGGCAAAGGAGGGCTACAAATTGGTAGCCGTCGAAATTGTGGTGGGTAACGTATCCGGTGAAACGCTCAGCGTTAACCCGTTGGATGCAATATTGGTGGACAGTAGCGGGTTTGTCTATCAGCCGGAACTAGCTGGGCGAGATGGACAAATCGCGACAGTTGACCTAAATGCTGGTGAAAAAGCAAAAGGATGGGTTGCTTTCTCAATTCCTGAAGATGCAACTCCTGTCAGCATCAAGTATGTGGTAGAAATGTTCTCGGATAAGTTTTTGCAAGTAGGCCTGACGGAGTAGGCTGAACCGGGCACAACCGTTTCCCTGCTGTGCGGGCCAGGCCAACCTCTCACCGAAGCCGACCACGCATCGTGCGTGCAAATCCGCGGCCACACACGCTTGCAGTTGGTCTTGTGGCGGAGGCTCTTTCCCGCATCCCCCGACGGGTGAAGCCTAAGGGACAGGTCTCCTCACCCTGATGGTTCGGAGTGGCAAGCCGCTCTGGGCTGGTCAGCATCCACAGGGATAATGAGGGCGGGGGCGGCCACCAGAACCGCCCCCGCCTTCGTTGTTGAGGCTTCGCTACGCTTACACCTCAAACACACCCGCCAACGGGTCACACGCCTTCTTCACCACGGTGTGCACCACGCCCCCCCACCCACCAGGATAGCGGTGAGGGTGCGCCCGACCAGCGTGGGAATCAGGCCGTCCAAGACGTTGACCTGCACGTTGAATCTCAACCCGTGGGGGTCCGCTGCGGAGACGCCAGGGCTGGAAAGCGCTACCCCTCCTCCCTCCGCTCCTCCAGCGCCAAAAAGATCTTTTCCGCCGATAGCGGCAGGTCGTTGAAGCGGATGCCGAGCGCGTCGTTGATCGCGTTGGCGATCGCCGGCGCGGTCTGGACCATCACGTGTTCGCCCACGCCCCGCGCGCCCCACGGGCCGTCCTCCAACGGCGTCTCGACAAAGTCACCGTGGATCTCCCTCGGCACGTCCACGCTGGTCGCGATGCGGTAGTCGACCAGGCTGGCGTTGATCGGCCGTCCAGCCTCGTCGAACCGGAGCGCCTCGAAAGCCGAACTCATCCCGTGGACCGCGCCCCCCTCGATCTGCGCCATGATCAGGTCGGGGTTGATCGCCTTGCCCACGTCGTAGGCGCTGGCGATCTTGAGCACCTCGACCTGCCCGGTCTCCGTGTCCACCTCCAGGTCCACCGCCTGCGCGCCGACGGTATAGTGCACGACCGCGCGCGTGCCCTGCCCGGTCTCGGGGTCCAGGTTGGTGACGTACGTGGGCATGAACCGCCCGTGCCCGACGACGGGCCCGCCCTTCCACCCCTCAAAGTTCTCGTTCGGCAGGCCGTAGACGACCATGTTCTCGAGCGGCTGCTCCCGCTCCGACCTGTAGGAGATGACCTTGCCGTCCTTGACGTCCAGATCATCTGGGTCCTCATCCCAATGATCGGCGACCAACTCCAGGATCTGCCGCCGGGCGTCCTCGGCGGCCGCCTTGACCGCGTTGCCCATCGACCACGTGATGCGGCTGGCCACCGTCTGCCACTCGTAGGGGCTGTACTTGGTGTCGATCGGCGCCGAGACCCGCACCCACTCGTAGGGCACGCCCAGCGCCTGGGCCGCGACCTGCGCCGCGACGGTGAAGGCCCCCTGTCCCAGCTCCTGTGCGCCGATCTCGACGTTGACCGTCGCGTCCTCGTTGAAGCGTACGACCGCCGAACTGCCGGGGTTGGGCGGCATGGCGGGCGCCTTCCACATGATGGCGATGCCCTGGCCGCGCTTCTTGTGCGGCGTGGTTCGGCTTGGCTCACCAGAGGCGGAGGGCGCGCCTTTCTTCGCCCAGCCGATCGCCTCGGTGACCTTGTCGATGCAGGCCACCAGGTCGATCGCCGGCATCTCCATTCCGGTCAGGATCGTGTCCCCCGTCCGCACGCAGTTGCGCCGCCGGAACCCGGCCGGGTCCATCCCGATCTGCTCGGCGAGCTGGTCCATGATCTGCTCGATGCCCCAGTGGATCTCGGGCATGCCAAAGCCACGCATGGCGCTGCCGATCGGCTGGTTGGTGTAGACGCAGTAGGAATCCCCCTTCACGTTCGGAATGTCGTAAGGGCCGGTGCAGGAGTAGCCGGCCGCGCGGGCGATGTTGACGCCATAGTCGTTGTAGGCCCCCCCGCCGAAATAGTACGCGGTCTCCATCGCCAGCAGGTTGCCCTCGGCGTCGCAGCCGATCTTGGTGTGCGCGACCAGGCTCTGGCGCACCGTCGTGCCGACAAACTCTTCCTCGCGCGTCATGCGCAGTTTGACCGGGTGCCCTTTGACCGCCCGGGCCAGCACGACCGCGTACACCTCCATCGAGACGCCCGCCTTGCCGCCGAACCCGCCGCCGACGTACGGGGACACCACGCGCAGGTTGCCGTGTGGGATGGACAGGCTCTGGGCGATCAGGTCCCGCTGGGCGAAGGGCGACTGCGAGCTGGTCCACAGCGTCACCTCCCCCGACGGCTCCCACAGCGCCACCGCCCCGTGGGGCTCGATCGGCACGTGCTGGATCTGGGGCAGGCGGAAGGTCCCCTCGACGATCGCCGCGCACCGGGGCCAGGCGGACTCGACGTCCCCCTTGCGCAGCCTGAAATGCTCCGAGACGTTGGTGCCCGGTTCGGGGAAGATAAAGCTGGCCACCTGGTACTCGCCCAGGTCGGGGTGGAGCAGTGGAGCGTCCGGCTGGGCGGCCTCGACCGGGTCAAAGACCGCTGGTAGCTCCTCGTACTCGACCTCGACGAGCTGCGCGGCCTCCACCGCGATCTCCTCGCTGGTCGCAACCACCCCGGCGACGGGTTCCCCCACGTACCGCACGCGCTCGCCCGCGAAGACAGGGCGGTCGATCAGGTACAGTCCAATGCGCGCGTCGACGTCCTTGCCGGTGACCACCGCCCTCACGCCGGGCACCTCCAGCGCCCGGCTGGCGTCGATGTGCACGACCCGCGCGTGGGCGTGCGGGCTACGGACCAACCGCGCAAAGTACGTGCCGGGGCCAAACTGCACGTCGTCGACAAAGACCGCAGCCCCGGTCACCTTCTCGACCGCGTCCACCCGGTGGACGCTCTTCCCCACAGGATCAGAGGTAAACTGGGCCATCTGATACCTCCCCTTTCTCGGCGGCCGCCTGTACAGCCTCGATGATGCGCAGGTAGCCCGTGCAGCGGCACAGGTTGCCGACCAGCGCCTCCCGGATCTCTTCCCCGGTCGGATCGGGGTTGCGCTCCAGCAGCGCGTGCGCCGAGATCAATACCCCCGGCGTACAGAAGCCGCACTGGACGGCATTGTGCTCGACAAAGGCATCCTGGAGCGGGCTCAACTGGTCCTCGTCCCCATAAAGACGGGCCAACCCCTCCACCGTCGTCACCTCACGCCCGTCGGCCTCGACCGCCAGCATCATGCACGAATTCACCGGCTCCCCATCGACCAGCACGGTGCACGCCCCGCACTCCCCGGCCTCGCAGCCGTTCTTCGTGCCGGTCAACGCCAATCTATCCCGCAGCATCTGGAGCAGCGTCAAATTCGAAGGAACGTCCAGGTACTCCCTGGAGCCGTTTACAGTTACAGTAATGGAATGCATTGCCATCTCGCCTTCCCCTTTCTACGTTTCAGGTTTCACCGTTTCAGGTTTCAGGTTCGGAACGTGAGACCTGAAACCTGAAACCTGAAACCACCTGCCTACCCCAGCCTGTCCCAGACCTCCCATAGCCCTCGCCGCGTGAGCCGTCGCACCATCGCGCTCCGGTAGGCGGCGCTGCCGCGCACGTCGTCGATCGGGCTCGCGGCTTCGACCGCCTTCTCGGCCGCCAGCGCGAATACTTGCTCGCCGGGCGGGTTTGCTGCCAGCACATCCTCCGCCTCCAGCGCCCGCAGCACCACCGGCGCGACCGAACCCAACGCGATGCGGAACCGGTAGCCGGAGGGGGCGGTCCCGTCGGGGAAGCCGAGAACGGCCACGCTGACGACGGCCAGGTCGCCGATCTTGCTCCGGCCCAGCTTGAGATACCGGCCGGCAGAGCCGGCTGGCGGGATCGGATAGCGGATGGCCGTCATCAATTCGCCCGCCCGGAGCGCCGTCTCGCCCGGGCCCAGGAAGAACTCGCCGGCCGGCACCTCCCGCTCCCCGCCCAGCTCAAAGAGGACGATCCGCCCCTCCAGCACCAGCGTGGCCGGCCCGGTGTCGGCACAAGGAGAGCCGTTGCACAGGTTGCCGCCTATGGTGGCGCGGTTGCGCAGTTGGTAGGAGGCGACCGAGTTAGCCGCCTCCGCCAGCAGCGGGTAATGGGCCTGCACGTCCGGGTGACGGGCGATCTCGTTCATGGTGGCCGCCGCGCCGACGGTCAGCCCCGCCTGCCCATCGTACACCACGTCCCGCATGCCGGGCAGGTGCTTGACGTCGACCACGACCTGAGGACGGATAAATCCATCGCGCATGCGCACAAAGAGGTCGGTGCCGCCCATCGCCAGTTGCGCCGCCTCCCCGTGCTCCTTCAGCAGGCGGACCACCTCGTCAGCAGTGGTCGCTCTCACGTAATCAAAACTCGGAAGACCAGGTCTTGCCAGCACGTCGATCACCTCCCAAAGACCCTAAGGGTCTGGGAGACCCTTAGGGTCTTGTGTAGCCATACTGCCGAGAGTTACTCAGACGACTCTATGACGACAGGCACCTCCGGCGACTTGAAGAGCAGGAAGATGGCGTTGATGGCGATGCCCACGACGGCCGCCGTCGCGATGGCCGGTAGGCCGTCGGGGAAGATGCCGGTGAGGATAGAGATGGGAAGGTTGCCGCCGTAGCCGATGTTACCGCCGATGCCGATGACCAGGATAACCGCGCCGATGGCCAACTGCTTGGGGTCGTACAGGTTCACTTTCTCCGCCATCATCAGCGCCACGCCCTGCATGCCGATGACGCCAAAGAGGTAGATGGCCAGGCCGCCGGTCACCGCCAGCGGGACGCTGTTCACCAACCCGGCCAGCTTGCCGACAAAGCCCAGCAGGATGGCGATCGCGCCGCCGGCGATGAGCGCCGGGCCGGAATAGTTGCGGGTGATCACCATCAGCGAGTTGTTCTCGCCATAGTTGGTGCCCGCCACACCGCCGAACATGCCGTTGATCAAGTCCCCCAGCCCGTCCAGGACCAGGTTCAGGCCAATCAGTTTGTCCAGGTGGTACCGCTTCCGGCTCATCCGCGCCGCCAGTTCGTCCACGTAGAGGCTGATCTGGTACAGGTGGGCGGTGGACTCGGGGATGGTGGCGATGGCGATCACCGCGATCGTCCCCACCGCGCTCCACGCCCGGGGGTTGCCAAAGGCCGGCAGTGAGAAGCGCGGGATGCGGAACCAGGCCGCCGAGGTCACCGGGCTAAAGTCGACCAGGCCGAAGGGGATGCTGATGACGTAACCAACGATCGCTCCGAGGAGGATGGGGAGCAGGCCGATAAAGCCCTTGCCCTGCAGGTAGACCGAGAACAGGATGGTCAAGAGCAGCGTGATCAGCGCCACGCCCCAGTGGGCGGCGGCCATGTCGAGCGCGGCGAAGGCCAGCGCGATGCCGATGACCGCCGCGACGGAGCCGGTGACCACCGGCGGCAGGATCTTGTCCAACGTCTCCTTGCCGATGAAGCGGATCAAGAAGCCAACGAGAATGTTCACGACACCGGTGGCGACGATGCCCACCTGGGCCAGCCGCACCGCGTCGCCCGCGTACGTGGCGAACTCGGCGTTCGTCAGCGCCAGCGTCGCCGCGATGTAGCTGAAACTGGAGCCATAGTAGAGCGGGATGTAACTGCCGCCGATGAGACGGGAGAGGATCAGCGCGGTGATCGTCGCCACGCCGGACACGGTCAGCACCGTGCCGACGTCGAAGCCGACGAGCAGCGCGACCAGCACCGTGGCCGGGAACATGGTCAGCACGTGCTGGAAGCCCAGGATGATGGCCTGGCCGATGGGCGGCCTGTCGTTGGGCAGGTACCCGATCAGTTTACTTTCTTTGGCTGTGACTGCCATTGATGAAACTCCTTTCGCATGGTTGGATCGTACGTAGATTGGGACAATACACTCGATCACACGATGACAATCGACGATTCCCTACCAATCGTCAACCCGCACCACCTCCTTCCCTGATTTTGGATTTGGGATTTGGTCATTGGTCATTGGTCATTGCCACTGGTCATTGGTCATTGTTCATTGGTCATTTCCCCTAGACCGCTCCCTGCCCCCGCAGCCCCGCCACCTCCTCAGCCGAATACCCCAGCAGCCCCGTCAGCACCTCCTCCGTGTGCTGGCCCAGCGGCGGCGGCGGCCGGTGCACCTCCGCCGGCGTCTGCGACAGCTTGTACGGGAAGCCGGCGAGCCGCACCGGGCCAGCCGTCGGATGCTCCGCCGCCATCGCCAGGTCTCGCGCCTCCGCCTGGGGATGCTCGAACACGTCCGGCACGGCGTTGATCGGCCCGCAGGGGAGCCCGGCCTCCCGCAGCGCCGCCAGCCAATCGTCGGCGTCGCGGGCGGCAAAGGCCGCGCCGAGCACCTCCACCAGCGCCGGCCGGTTGGAGACGCGCGCCCCGTTCGTGGCGAAGCGGGGATCGTCCGTCAGGTCCGGCCGGCCGACCACGTCGCACAGGATGGCCCACTGCCGCTGGTTGGCCGCCGCCAGCGCGAACCAGCGGTCGCGGGCGCGGAATGCCTCGTAGGGGGCGATGTTGGGATGGGCGTTGCCCAGGCGGCGGGGCTCCGCCCCCCCGACCAGGTAATTGGAGCCCACGTTCGCCAGGAGCGCCACCTGCGTGTCGAGCAGCGAGATGTCGACCAGTTGGCCCTCGCCCGTCAGGTCACGGGCGCGCAGCGCCGCCAGGATCGCAGTCGCCGCGAACATCCCCGCCGTGATGTCCACGATCGGCACGCCCACCCGGTACGGCGGCCCCTCCTCCGGCCCGGTGATGCCCATCATCCCTCCCTCGGCCTGGATGATAAAGTCGTAGCCGGGCCGCTCGGCGTAGGGGCCGGTGCGGCCGTAGCCGCTGATCGAGCAGTAGACCAGGCGCGGGTTCGCGGCGTGGATGGCCTCGTACCCCAGGCCCATCCCGTCCAGCACGCCGGTGCGAAAGTTCTCGACCAGCGC
>DATKTN010000285.1:0-3348 GCA_035531135.1 Anaerolineae bacterium | reverse complement strand
GGGTTGAGCCACTATGACATCGCCCGCAGAAGGTGGCGCAACGTCCCAGGGACGCCGGCACTGCCTGACTGGGTTGACAATTGCACCCAGTCACTCCACGTGGACCGGCATGGCACCGTATGGGTCGGCACCAGCGAGGGGCTGGTTCGCTCCACGCCGGAGGGCGGCTGGCTGCGCCTCACGACCGCCAACGGGCTGGCCGGCAACCAGGTGCTCGCCGTTTTCGAGGACGCCGACGGTGCGCTCTGGATCGGGACGCCGAGCGGTGTGAGCCGGTTGAGTGTGAGTGAGTAAATGGGGAGGTTTGGGTGGTGACGAATGACCGGCGGTGACGTGAACCTGGATCACCTGGCGCAGGTCGTGCGCGAGGCAGGGCGGCCCGTCCACGTCAACGTGCTGTCGCGCGCCGCGGTTCGCGCGTGGCTTGAGGCCGGCGCTGCGACAGAGCGCCGGTACGCAGCGGGCGCCCGCTACCGGGCCGGGGAAACCATCCGCTTCGACGATCAGCGTGCTACCGTCCAGTCGGTGCGCGCCGAAAGCAACCCTGTACAGGGTCCTTTCAGTGTGCTGACGCTCGTCCTCCCCGACGGTACCGAGCGCCTGATGGCCGCCGATGTCCCCGGGGCTCCTGCGGAGGACCGGGCGGTCGTGACAGCAGCGCAGGTGGACGAGGCCCTGCGCGCGCGGAGCATCGAGGCCCGCCAGGCGGTCCGGGCGGCGCTGGCCGCTGACCCGCGCTTTGTCTCGTGCCAGACTTCCCAGGGCGACCTGTGGTGCCTGGCCGAGATGCTCCCCCCGGTGGCGCAGGCGGATCTGCAGAAGGCCGTGGCTGCGCTTCCCGAGGAATTGGTGGACGAGGAATTGGCCTCGTGCACGACCGGGGAGCTGGTCGACGCCGCCTGGGGGCTGGAGGACGACGGCGGCGACGCCTACGCCCGGCACGCATTCGCGCTGAGCCGGGCCTTGAGCGAGTGTGAGGCCGTGCATTGCCTGGGCGACCGGTGGGCGTCGGCGCGCGCCTGGACGCAGTTCACCGCGCGCCCGGCGCTGGAGTCGCCCCGAGTCTCGACGGAGGTGGCGCTGCCCCCAGGCGTCGAGGCGGCTAGCGCAGCCCAGGTCGAGCGGGAGCAGCGCCGGGAGGCGGGTGGCGAGGGCGGGGAGCCTGCGGACGAGGCGTCTGCGGACGAGGCGTCCGAGGCCGAAGTGGCCGAAGCCGAGGTGCCGGCGGAGCAAGATATCGAGTCCTGGCGACAGGGCCGGCTCACCCACGCCGTGTTCACGCTGCGGGCCTGTCACTACTACGAGGGCTGGCTGCCCCTGAGCGGGCAGGTGCGGCGGCTTTTCCCACCCCTCGCGGCGGGCCGGCAGGAGGTTGTCTTCCATCACCACCTCGGCGACGAGCCCGGGTCCTTCCGCGCCTGGGTCGACCGGGAGCAGGGACGGGTGTGGGTGTCCCCGGACGTGGCCGAGACCTTTCGCCGGTGCCGCATCTACCCGGGCGCCCGGCTGCGACTCTCGGCCCGCAGCGAGCGGGAGTTCGACGTCGCCCCCCGCGAGACCGATCGGACGGATCCCGTCCGTGTCTGGCGCACGTGGCTGGACGAGGAGGGGCAGATCCAGTACGAGGATTACGAGGAGCCCCGCCGCTACGATGTGGACGACGACGTCTACGTCGCCGACGTGCGCTTCGAGGACCTGGGGGCCTTGTTTCGCCAGGCCGAGGAGGTGGGCAACAGCGTCTTTGGCCTGATGTACGAGCAGGCGGTCGCGTGGTGGGAGACCGGAGGGCGGGAGGACCTGCTCGTGACGGCCGGCCGGCTTTTCGAAGCGATTCACCCCAGCGAGCAGGGGCGCATGACCAGCAAGGCCACGGTCGCCTGGGAGCTGTGGCGGCGGCTGGCGTTCGAGCCGGTGGGCAGGGGGCGCTATCGATTTCGGCCGGAATTCGGGGACTGGGTGCGGCGTATCGGCCCCGCGCCGCGACGTCTGAGGAAGGACGAAGGTCGAACGACGGAGGACGAAGACCAGGCACAGGTTGCCACGCCTGCTTCGTCCCGACGTCGTCGGTCGCCACAGCCGCCGTCTGAGTGTTGGGCTCGGGTGCTCAAGCTGACGGGGCGAGAACTTTACACGCTCGACCAGGGGCGCTCCTTCCGTGTGCTGGAGGTCGACGCGGATGCCCTCCACATTCGGGTAGGATCCACCGACAAGCCGCGTCCCATCCGGCGTCAGGAGATCGAGCCTGCCTGGGAACATCTGGTGCGCGCGGCAACAATCACGCTCGCTGATATAAGGCAGTACTCCGAGTTCAGTACGACTTACGTGGCCGCCGTCCTCGCCACCTTCCCGGACGTCGCCTATCGGACCAGGCCCATCCGGCTGATGTACGGGCCTCCGTCCAATGGGGAAGGTGCTGAGGATGTCCCTTCCGGCCCTGGCCTGGAGCGCACCCGCTCCGGCCAACTGGTCGCCGCCGACCTGGTGCCGCCCGGCCCGTTGTTCGAGGAGCCTCCATCACCCTTGCGAAGGTTAGAGGCAGCTTCGGCACCGGGGCAACCCGTGGTGGAAGAAGATGCTTCTGGCCTGGAGGGTGCCCTTGAACCTTCGCAAGGGTTCGGCGCACAGTCCGACCTGGAGGCCGAGCTCCAGCAGATCCAGGAGATCGTCCGCACGTCACTCGTGGGCGAGACGATCTACACGCTGGCGAGGCATAAACCGAATCGCATCACCGAGGCTGATCAGGAGGGCCTGACCGTTGCCACTAAGAGAGGTGTAGACCGGGTTCGCTGGGAAGGAATCAAAGAGGTCTACGAGGAACTGTGTCGCTCGGGCGAGATCGCGATCAAGGATGTCCAAGAAGGTGCATTTCGCAGTCGCGCTGGTTTCAGAGTCGCCTTTATTTTTGCGTTGCTGTCCCAATTTGCCCACATTGGAGTGCTCAAGAAGCCGCGCATTCGCTTGACCTACCACAGGCCAGAAGGATCTGTCCGCCTGCGCGATGCAGCCCACGAAGCGGTCACATCCATGGGTGCGAATCGCGAACCTGAGCCTACAGAGGTGCTGGCTTCTCCAGATGCGCAGCCCCTCCCATCTTCCCCCCTCCTTTCCCTCCCTCCCCTCCCTCCCAAAGGCCCCGGCTCATCAGCCGCCAAGCGAGGCGATATGCAGACCAAGACCCTGTTTTCCCGCCATTACCTCGAGCACCGGTTGCCCGACCACCCCGAGTGGGCCGACGACCCCCGGCCCGCCTTCGAGGCCGTGCGCGGTCTGTGGCAGCAGGCCCGCCAGTATGGCGACGCCTGGAACGAGGCCCAGACAGAGGAAGAGTTCGTCAAGCCGGTCCTGGGG
>DATKTN010000284.1:0-2181 GCA_035531135.1 Anaerolineae bacterium | reverse complement strand
ACGTCAATCTCCACGCCGCACCACCTCCAGCCCCACCCCGCAGCGGCAGCCCGGATGCGCGGGCGGGCCGTCCGGGAACTCGCGCGACCATTCGACCTCGGACTTGTTGTTGAACGGTCCGCACACAGGACATACCTTTTCGTCGTTCGCCGTGTGCCAGATCCTCTCCATCTGCACCCCGACCTTGTTCAAGTCCCGCTGCGTCTCCGTCGTCGCCGCCGAGTAGGCCCGTGTCGTTTCCGTGACCGCGATCAGTTTGGCCCGGCGTGGCCCGAACGACGTGGTGATAACCTTCTCCAACTGCGCCACTGTCGGACGCAGCGCCGCCTCCAGATCGCCTATCGTCTGCCCCGGCGTATCCACGAACGTCGATACCGCCGCCGCGATCTGCTTGCGCGTCGTGTCCATGATGCCCGTCACCAGCTCGTAGGAATAGGTGCGTGCCCAGTCCAGCGCTTCGGCGTTGATGAACGCCGGATCGAACTCGATGCCCGTCTCCGCAGTCGCGCGCAGAATTGCCTCCGTTGCAATGTCGGCCATCTCCAGCCGCAGTGCGACGGACAGGTCGCGGGCCATCGCGTCGTAATCGGGCTCCTTGCCGGCGTGTAGCGCCCGCGCAAACTGCGAGTGATACTTCTCCAGTATCTCGTTTACGACCCGCTCAAGCTCGGTCTCGGAAGCATCGCGCGCTTCCTCCCACTGCTTGAGGAACGAAAACGCCTTGATCGCGTTATCCCCCTGGACCAGCATCAACAGGTCGTGCAGCGTGGGCGGGATCACGCCACTGGCGAAGTCGGTCATAGTCTTGCGACCAACGACCTTGCCGCGCCACTTGTGCAGATCATCCCGCAGCGCCCGTGCCAGCAGGCTACGCACTGCCGTTTCTGTCTCCAATTCGGGCGGCGCTTCCTCGACTCCGGCCTCCTCCGGCAGTTCCTCCTCCTCCGGTGGCGCTTCCTCCTCCGGTTCAGGCTCCGGCGGCTTGGGCCTGTTCTTCTTGAGTGGCGGCAGATTCATCTGCTCCAGGATATTGGAGATGACGGCCCGCGCCTCGTCCGGGTCCACGATGTCGCGTTCCACGCTGTCATTTATCGTACCGATGATGCTGGACAGCCCCGCCGCCTTCTGTGCCTCGTCCTGCTGCACCGCCTCGACCTCGTGGAATTGAAACTCCATGTGCCAGCCGAAGGCGTCGAATAGTTGCTCGTTCAGCACCTGCTGCATCCGCTGGGCCTCTGGAAATATCGTCTCGGTCCAGAAGCTGAGCCGGTGCACGGCAGCGGTAGCACGGTTCGCGGCGCTTTCCTCCAGCATCGCCAACGGTACGCCATAAGCAGCGCTGATTTGTTTCTGCACCCACAGCATCAGGTCGGGCATAGCCAGGTCGCCGATGGGCATACCGACGATGGTGGGTTTCAAGCCGGCCCGTAGCACGATGGTGCGCCAGGCATTCTTGACACCCTTCGTGAACCGCTCCCAGGCCGTGCGTATCCGTTCCGCCTCGCCCTCGGGCAGCATCTGCTCGGTGGACAGGATCACCGCCGGGATAGCGCCCTGCTCGAAGAACCTGCTGGCCCATTCGTTCGCGTTCTTCGTCAGCACACCCGGCACCTGTGACACGTTCGCCGGCGCGATGCCCGGTCCCAAGTCGTCGGCGGGATTCCAGTAGCGGAAGTAGACAATGTCCTTCGGCTTGTATGGCGTCTCTACCTTGCCGGCGCGGTACACGAACGCCACGATGCCTTTCTGCGGGTCCGTCTTGACCGTCATCCCCGACGAGTTCAGGACACGCAGATCGCGCAATGCCACCAGGTTGCGTTTCTTGAGCCAGTAGGCTGCGCCGTACTGGCACAGGAATGCCTCTGTCTGCCATAGGTCGTCGCCCAGGCGGATGGGCCATTCGACTTCCTTGTCGTGCTCATCCAGCACCAGATACGGGATGGAGGATACCGCATCGGCCCGCAATTGCGTCGCCCGGAACATCCAGGCCACAGACTGGTACAACGCGTTGGCGTCCGTCGTGCCGCCCAGCGCCTCCAGGTAGTCGAAAAACGTGTCGACGGAAACGGCTTTCGTGAGTCCGCCGCCAAATACGCGCGTGTTTAGTGCCACGTGCACCCCCTCAGCGTTCGCTCATGGTCCCGTCTCCTTTCGTCCCTCACGGGTTGTATGCTCCCTTCA
>DATKTN010000283.1:0-32556 GCA_035531135.1 Anaerolineae bacterium | reverse complement strand
ACCCTTGGCCGTCAGAAGCAGGTTCTGTCCAGAGCACCGGCCAGATCCCCCAAAATCAAAGAAAGGAGCAGGCATGCCGGTAACATTATCTTTTGGTAGAACGAGCCCGCTTCGGTAACATTATCATTTGACTTGACAGGGACCTTTTTTAAGAATTTTAAGGAACAGGTTTCGGATCCCAGTATCTTGACAACACCCCACCTGAGTGCTACAATCTGCCCATCGCCGAGATCATTGCCGCCGAGCATCGCTAGCCCAGCGCTTTGGCGGCGCTGTTTATGTGGGGTGAGGAAATTGAGCCAGGAAACGATCGCCCGTATACTGTCCGTGGAGCGAGAGGCTGTAGGCGTCCATGATGATGCCCAACGCCAGGCTGCGCGTTTGATCAAGGAGGCGGAGGAGGCAGCGTCCACCCTGCGCGAGCAGACGCTGGCACAGGCCCGCCAGGAGGCAGAGGAGATCCTCGCCGCGGGCCGGGAGGCAGCCGAGGCTGAGCGGGCCCGCATCATCGCACTGGCCGAGGCGGAGGCCGAGCACATGGAGACACTGGCCACGCGTCACCTCGACCGTGCCGTCAGCTTTGTACGCGACCAGGTCGCAGGACGCGAGTAGCCAGATGTCCCCACGAGGTGTCAGCGCCTACTCGTTGGTCAACGCCACGGTGCGCGCGCTCTACTCAATGATGCTGACCCCGGAGACGTGGGACGTGCTCGTCCGGGCGCAGGACTTCTACGGCGTTCTGAACGTGCTGTCGAAGACAGTGTATGCTCCCTACCTTCAAATCAAGCGCGAGGACATGACCCCCCGCCGCGCCGTCTACCAGCTCGAATGGCACCTGGCCGACCTCTACGAAAAACTCATCCGCCTGACGCCGGAACCGGGCCGCCAGTTGCTGCTCCAGCTCTGGCAGCTCTACGAGGTGGACAATCTCAAAGCCACGCTGCGCGGGATTGAGACCGGCGCATCGTGGGACCAGGTGCGCCACCTGCTCTGGCCGATGGCCAAACACACCACCCTCACCGCAGCCGATATGGAGAGCATGGTCCAGAGCAGGGACATGGCACGGGCAATCGAACGCATACGTCACATCCCCTACTACGACACCCTCGTCCACGCGTTGGAGCGCTACCATGCTGAGAAGAACCTGTTTCCGCTGGAGGTGGCGCTGGATCTGGACTATCGCCGCACACTGTGGCAGAGCGTCGATCAACTCAAGGGTCTGGACCACGAGCAGGCAATGGGCATCGTAGGCACCGTGCTGGACGTGGACAACCTGCTGTGGGCGATCCGCTATCGCGTCTACCACCACCTCTCGGAGCAGGAGATCATCAACTACACGCTCCCCTTCGGCTACCGGGTGCGCGACGAGGACATTCGCGCCATCGCGGCCGGTGCGGATATCGCGCAGGTGGTGAAACGCATCTATCCGGGCGTCGATGGGCTGGGACAATTCGCAGGGCAGCCCAGTACAGGACTGGCAGCGCTCGAACTGTCCCTCAACCGTCACATCGTCAACACGTGCCGCGCGGCCCTCAGAGGCTATCCGTTCCACATCGGCGTTCCGGTGGCCTACCTGCTGTTGAACGAACACGAGATCAGAGATTTGACGGTGTTGATCGAGGCCAAGGCATCAGGCCTTCCGCTGGAGACGTTCGGATCCCTACTTGAGATCCAGCCACCATCCGACCAGGCTGACCAGAGGTGAGCATGTTCCGATCACAGGCGATGAGCAAGGTCGAACTGGTCGTGCCGGAGCGCGACATCGTGCCTGCGACCGAAGCGCTGGCTGCCTCAGGTGTCTTTCACCTGGCGAGGAGCGATCGTATGGCCGCCGAAAGCTCTTCCCGCGACGTCAGCGAGTGGCACGAGATGGCAGCCACCTTCGCGGCGCTCGAACGGCGCATCCTGGCCGTGATGGAGGCACTGGGCGTGGACGAAGGCCCTCCTCCATCTGAAACGCCCCACCTCATCTGGCCGGAGGTAGCCCAGACGGACGTGGAACACATGGAACAGGAAACTCAAGCACCTGTCCAGGAACTGGAGGAGGAACAGCGCAGGCTGACCCAATTGCAGAGCTACCTCAGCCAGTTGCGGCCCATCGCCGACCTGGAGGTGGACCTGGACATCCTGCGCGACATGCGCTACACCTTTGTGATGCTGGGCACTATGCCCGTCGCCAACGTGGAGCGACTCCAGAGCAGCCTGGAGCACGTTCCCTTCGTGCTGGTCACGTTGCGTCGCGAGGATCACCTGGCGACGGTGGTGCTCTTTGGCATGCAGCGCGACGCCGAAATCCTGAGCCGGGCCGCCCGCAGCGCCTACCTCAACCCGCTCAAACCGCCGGAGACGTACCGTGGCACCCCGGCCGATGCCATCGCCGCGCTGGAGGCCGGCATCGAGCGGACGCGCCAGCACGTCGCCGAATTCCAGGCCACGATTGAGCATCTGCGCGAGACGCACATACGTCACCTGCGCCATCTCCTGTGGCGGGTGCGCGCCAGCCGCACACTGGTCGAGACGATCGCCCGGTACGGCCGGCTGCGTTACACCTACCTGGTCGCAGGCTGGGTGCCTGCGTCAGAGGTAGAGGCATTGAAACGCCTGGTTGCGCAAGTTTCGGATCAGGTGATGATCGAAGTGAGCGCGCCCCGGCAGGAGGAGGAAGAGCCCATCCCGGTGGCGCTCAAGAATCCACCCTTTCTGAGAGCCTTCCAGGGCCTGGTGACCAACTATGGCTACCCAAGTTACGGCGAACTGGATCCGACATCCGTGATGGTGCTGACCTTCCCCCTCGTGTTCGGTGTCATGTTCGGCGACGTGGGGCACGGGCTCCTGCTGGCTCTCCTGGGCCTGCTTCTGGCGAGCCGCAAGGTACGCCCATTGCGCGGGTTCGCCAGCCTGGGATCGGTGCTCGCCGCCTGCGGTGCGACGGCGACGCTCTTCGGCTTCCTCTACGGCAGCGTATTTGGCTTTGAAGATCTATTCCGGCCACTGTGGATACGCCCCCTCGAGGACATTATGGACATCCTGCTGGGTGCGATCGTCATCGGCGTGGGACTGCTGAGCCTGGGGATGATCTCTAACATCATCAACGCGGCGCTGGCACACCGATGGGGACGTTTGCTCTTTGACCATAACGGCCTGGCGGGGCTGACGTTCTATTGGTCGCTGGTCGGACTGGCGGCGGGTGCTTTCGCGGGTGATCTGCCGATCAGCCCCACGCTGCTCGCCGCGGGGGCCGTGGTGTCTGGGCTGGCGGTGACGTTCTCCGAATTCCTGGAACGGTTGGTCGAGGGGCACCGGCCGCTCGTTGAAGGCAGTGCCGGCACCTACCTGATGCAGGTGCCATTTGAACTGTTCGAAATGATCATCGGCCTGCTGAGCAACACCCTGTCCTACGTCCGCATGGGCGCTTTCGCCGTGGCGCACGGCGCGCTAAGCCTGGTGGTGTTTATCATGGCGGAGATCATCAGCCCGGCGCATGGCGTGGGATACTGGGTCGTAGTGGTGCTGGGCAACCTGTTCGTCATCGGCTTCGAAGGAATGATCGTGGGCATCCAGACGTTGCGCCTGGAATACTATGAACTCTTTAGCAAGTTCTTCTCCGGCAACGGCGTGCATTTCCGTCCGCTGTCGCTGATCCCGAGAGGGGAAGAGAAGTAAGCGGTGAAACATAATCGGATATCTATGTCTCACGCATCACGTCTTACGCATCACGTCTTACGCATCACGTATTACGCATCACGTATTACGCATTACGTATTACGCATTACGTTCTGATAGATCAACCAAGCAGGAGGAATGAAAATGATCTTGATAGTCGCTCTACTCGCCGCGCTGCTGCCGCTGGCACCGGCCCTGCTATTTGCACTCAAGCGGAGACGACAGGCACCAGCCCAGATGACCCGCCGGCTGGTACTTGGCCTGGGTGGCTTCAACCTGATGCTGGCGCTGATGATGGTCGGCCTGGGGTTGGTCTGGCTCTTTGCCCCTCACGTCGTCCAGGCCGCCGGGCTGGCCCAGGAGGCGGGCAGCGACCCGTACAAGTCGCTCGCTGCTGCCCTCTCCGTCGGTATCGGGTCCATCGGTGCAGCCTATGCCGTGAGCACCACCGGGTCGGCCGCCGTTGGGGCCATCGCTGAAAAGCCGGAAGTGTTCGGCCGGGCGCTTATCTTTGTCGGCCTGGCCGAAGGCGTCGCCATCTATGGGCTGATCATCGCCTTTATGATCATCAGTCGCTAGGGGGAACCGAGGGAAAACCCGAAGGATCAAGAGAGGGACTATGAAACTGCTGGTCATCGGCAACCAGGACGCGGTGTGGGGGTTCGCGCTCGCCGGCGTGCGCGGGCAGATCGCGACGACGGCTGAAGAACTGAACCACACGCTCGACGCAGCTCTGGCCGACAAAGAGATTGGCATCGTGCTGGTGACCGAGGACGTGGCGAACCTGGCCCGCCAGCAGGTGGACACGCTGATGGTGCGCAGCACCACTCCTCTCGTGGTGGAGATCCCGGGGCCGGAGGGGCCGAGTCCCGATCGACCACCGCTCAGTGAAGTGATCCGACGGACGATCGGGGTAAAGATATGAGTCCAGCGCGAAACGACATCCAGGCTCTCGTAAGCGCCATCAGGGAGGAGGTTACAGGGGAAGCCGGTCAAATTCTGGCCGACGCCCGGACCCAGGCCGAGAGCATCCGCCGCCAAGCACAGACGCAGGCGGATGCCGAGCGAGAAGCCATCCTGCAACGAGCGCGACAGGAGGCCGAGGCCCTGCGCGAGCATACAGCGGCCGCGGCACGTCTGGAGGCTCAGACGCTGAAACTGAAGCGCCGTGAGCAGTTGCTGGAGCGTGCTTTCGCCGAGGCACGCCAACAACTGGCCTCCGCGCCGCAGTGGCCAGACTATGAACAGATCGCATACCGCCTGGTGCGCGAAACGGTGGAACGGTTGGGCGCCGCCGAGGTCGTGGTGCGAGTTGACGAAGAGACGCGGCGGGTGCTCAGCGACGAAGCACTGGCGGAATTGGGGGAGGAACTGGGCGTGCGCCTGCGCGACGGCGAGCCCCTCACCCGATCCAGCGGCGCCGTCGTAGAGACCCCCGATGGCCACCGGCGGTACGATAACACGCTGGAGACCCGGCTGGCCCGGATGCGAGAGATCTTACGCACACCTGTCTACCACATCCTGATGGGAGAGACGATATGAGCGCGCAGATCGGTCAGGTGGTCTGGGTCAACGGCCCGGTTGTGCGTGCCAGGGGCTCGCAGCACGTCGGCATGCTCGAGGTGGTCGAGGTCGGCGACGAGCACCTGGTGGGCGAGGTCATCGGGCTGGAGCGAGACGTAATCACCATCCAGGTGTACGAGGAAACGTCAGGTTTGCGCCCCGGCGCACCCGTCTATGGCACCGGGATGCCGCTCTCGGTGGAGTTGGGACCGGGCCTGTTGCAGAGTATCTTTGACGGCATCCAGCGCCCGCTGCCCGTGCTGGAGCTACGTAGTGGCGCCTTCATCGGGCGCGGCATCAAAACGACGCCGCTGTACCGCAAGCAGAAGTGGGCCTTCACGCCCCGGATCGAGCCTGGTACCGCCGTCCAAGAGGGTACACTTCTGGGGGTAGTACCAGAGACCCCGGCGATCGAACACCGCGTCATGGTGCCGCCCGAGATGTCGGGGAGGCTGACGTGGGTGGCTCCGCCAGGTGAATACACGATCGAGGAACCGATTGCCCGCCTCATCCCGCTGGAGGGGGGGCAGAAAGGTGGGAACGGCGAGCAGGTACTCACGATGCTCCAGCGCTGGCCTGTGCGCCGCCCACGCCCCTACCGCCGTCGCCTCCCACCCACGGAGTTGCTGGTCACCGGGCAGCGCGTGCTGGACACCTTCTTCCCATTGGTAAAAGGAGGCGCGGCGGCTATCCCAGGGGGGTTTGGGGCAGGAAAGACGGTGGCCCAACACCAGATCGCCAAGTGGAGCGACGCGGACGTGATCATCTATGTGGGATGTGGCGAGAGAGGTAACGAAATGACCGAGGTGCTGCAAGAGTTCCCGCACCTGACCGACCCGCGCAGCGGCCATCCGCTGATGGAGCGCACGGTCCTCATCGCCAACACGTCCAACATGCCAGTCGCGGCCCGCGAGGCCAGCATCTACACCGGCACCACGTTGGCCGAGTACTACCGCGACATGGGGTACCACGTGGCGCTGATGGCCGATTCCACCTCACGCTGGGCCGAGGCGCTGCGCGAGATTTCCGGCCGCCTGGAAGAGATGCCCGCCGAGGAAGGCTATCCGGCCTACCTGGCCGCTCGCCTGGCAGAGTTCTACGAACGGGCCGGACGCGTGATCACGCTCAACGATACCCGAGGGTCGGTCAGCATCATCGGCGCTGTCAGCCCGCCCGGCGGCGATTTCTCCGAGCCGGTCACACAACACACCAGCCGCTTCATCCGCTGCTTCTGGGCGCTGGACAAGGCGCTGGCGTCAGCACGCCATTTCCCGGCGATCAACTGGCTCGAGAGTTACAGCGAGTACGTGGACGAGGTCGCCGATTGGTGGCGAGAGCAGGGACACGAAGGGTGGCACGCGCTGCGCGAGCAGACGCTAGAGATCCTGCAGCGCGAGAATCGCCTGCAACAGGTCGTCAAGTTGGTCGGCCCCGACGCCCTGCCCGACGACCAGCGCCTGATTCTCGAGACGGCGCGCCTGCTGCGCGAAGGCTTCCTGCAACAGAGTGCGCTCGACGAAGTGGATTCGTATTCGACCATCGACAAACAGATGCGCTTGCTCGAGATTATGCTCCACTTTCACAACCGCGCTGCGCGCGTCATTGCCAAAGGCTGCCCCATATTCGTGATCCACGGGCTCCCCATCGTGAACACGCTCGTGCGGGCCAAGACCAGCGTTCCCAATGAGCAGGTGGAGCGGATTGACGATATCTGGAAGGCACTGGACGAGCAAATGGACCAGGTGGAGAAGGACTACTCGTGATGGCAATTGCAGAGTACGGATGGCAAGAAATCGCAGGAGCGGCCCGCGTTGAGGGCCCCATCGTCGTCATCGAGGGAGTCTCCGGCGTCGGCTACGACGAGGTTGCCGAGATCGTGGACTTGCAAGGGCGCGTGCGCCGAGGACGGGTGCTGGAGGTCGGTGAGGGAGTCGCCGTCGTCGAGGTCTTTGCCGGCACCACCGGGCTCTCCATCGAGGACACGCACGTTCGCTTCCTCGGCCGGCCGATGCGCCTGCCGGTGTCGACAGAGATGCTGGGCCGCGTGTTTGACGGCCTGGGCACGCCCATTGACGGCGGGCCGGAGCCGCTGGCCGAGCGCTGGGCCGACGTCAACGGACAGCCGATCAACCCCACCGCCAGAGTCTATCCCCGCGATATCATCCAGACCGGCATCTCCGCGCTGGACGGGATGAATTCGCTGGTGCTCGGCCAAAAGTTGCCCATCTTCTCCGGCAGCGGCCTGCCCCACGACCAGTTGGCGGCACAGATCGTGCGCCAGGCCACCGTTCGTCAGGCTCAGGAGGGGGGGGGCGAGACCCTTAGCGGGGGAGAGAAGGAAGGGGGCGAGACCCTTGGGGTTCAGGAAAACCCCAAGGGTCGGAGGGAGGGAGTTGGGCGGTTTGCGATCGTGTTCGCCGCTATGGGCGTCAAGCACGATGTGGCCGAGTTCTTCCGCGAGTCCTTCGCTGCGAGTGGCGCGCTGACCCGTGTGGCGATGTTCCTCAACCTGGCCGACGACCCCCCTATCGAACGTCTGGTGACGCCACACGCCGCGCTTACGCTGGCCGAGTTCCTGGCCTTTGAGCGGAATATGCACGTACTGGTCGTTCTCACCGACATGACCAACTACTGCGAGGCACTGCGCCAGATCTCTAACATCCGGGGCGAGGTGCCCAGCCGCAAAGGCTACCCGGGCTACCTTTACAGCGACCTGGCCGCGCTCTACGAGCGCACAGGACGCATCAAGGGCAGCAGCGGCTCGATCACCCAGTTGCCCATCCTGACCATGCCCAACGACGACATCACCCACCCCGTGCCCGACCTGACAGGCTACATCACCGAGGGGCAGATCGTGCTCAGCCGGGGACTGTTCCAGCGGGGCATCTACCCGCCCATCGACGTCCTGCCCTGCCTATCACGGTTGATGAAGGACAGCATCGGGGAGGGGCACACGCGGGCCGATCACGCACATCTGTCGGCGCAACTTTACGCCGCCTACGCCCACGTCCAGGACGTGCGCGCACTGGCGTCGGTCATCGGCGAGGAGGAGTTGACCACGGTTGATCAATCCTACCTAAAGTTTGGCGACGCCTTCGAGCGGGATTTCGTCGGGCAAGGCACGGCGGAAAACCGAACCATCGAGGATACGCTGGACATCGGCTGGCGGGAGCTGTCGATCCTGCCCCGTGAGGAACTCACGCGCGTCACCGAGGCCGAGATCGAAAAGTACTATAGGAGCTGACCCAGGGTCAGACGCGACAGATGTCACCACCCCGTATCGCCCCCACACGCAGCAACCTGCTTCGCATCCGCGAGGCGCTGAAATTGGCGCGCGAGGGGCACGAGATTCTGGACAAGAAGCGCGAGGTTCTGACGACCGAGCTGATGCACGTGGCCCACGATGCCACAGCACTTGAGGAGCGGGTGTGGGAACTCCTCGATGCGGCCTACCGCGCGCTGGAGATGGCACGATTGTCGACGGGCAGGGAGCGCCTGGAGTGGGCGGCGCTGTCCGTGAACGAGACTGTCGAGGTCGAGGTGAGGCCGCACAGCGTGATGGGGGTGGTGATCCCCACCGTGGAGGCCCACGGCGCGCCGCCAGAAATGCCCTACGGCCTGGGTAACACGACGGTCGCCCTGGACGAAGCAGCCGCCCGCTTCCGTCGCGTCCTGGCCGAGATCCCCGAGCTCTCGGAGACGATGACGACCGTCTGGCGGCTGGCGCGGGAGTTGCAAAAAACTCAGCGGCGCGTGAACGCGCTACAATATATCTTTATCCCGCAGTACGAGGAGACGATCGCCTTCATCGAGAGCGCACTTGAGGAGCGGGAGCGCGAGGCCACCTTCCGGCTCAAGCGCATCAAATCACAGGTCGTCGGCCCGGCGGTCGGCCCATCGAGACGTGAGTACGAGCAGCCCTACCGTGACATTGGCGGCGGCAAACCCACGTCACGTGAATTTGGTTAGGATTCCAGAAACCAGATTGGGTCCCTTCGCTTGTAGAAAAACCCTGGTTTCGGGCAAAGTGACGTCACACAAACTTGGTCAGAAGGCCGGAGGGCTTTCTCGCAACCTGGAGGCACTTGTGGAAGAACGAAGCCCCTTCACACACATCCTGGTCCCCGTCGACGGGTCAGAATCCTCGATCAACGCGGGTCGACTGGCGATTCAGATAGCAACCACCTACAATGTTCACATCACATTCGTGTGTGTGATAGACCAAATTGTCGCAGAAGAAATTTCTGGAGCTACCTCAAGAACCATAGAGGTGACGTGCCAGGAACTGGAAAACAAGGGAAAGCACTACCTGGACTATCTCTCCCGCCTGGCCAGCAACAGGGGGTTGCAAACCGCCCAGGTGATCCGGAGGGGCATTCCCCACAGAGAGATTGCCGACCTGGCCCGCGAACTGGGGGTGGATCTGATTGCCATTGGCCAAGTCGGCCGCCATGGGCCGCACCGCGTCCACATCGGCAGCGTGGCCGAGCGGGTGATCGAAAGTGCCCCCTGCCCCGTCCTCGTCGTCAGGCACATCCCCACCAGACGATGATCCAACAACTACCCAACTTTGCCGCACTGCGGTATAATCTCCTTTTGATTTCGTAAACCAGGGGTAGAGACGCGCATCCTCGCCACCGGTCACCATCCCTGCGGCCGGTTGCTGGGTGACGTTTGGAGCAGGATGGGCGCGATGGTTCATCGGCGGCTCACGAGAGAGAGAGCAACATGGCAATGGCTTCAAGCCAACCTGCCCCACCCTACCGGACATACAGTATGAGGTTGAAGCGATGACTGACAGCAAAATCCAGGCCGGGGGTCTGGTCCAGAGGGATCACCTGGCCATGATTGGAATCATGGACATCCCATCACGTCCAGGCGTAGGCGGCACGCTCTTTTCTGCGTTGAGTGACGAGGGGATCAACGTCGAACTCATTGTGCACCTGATCGATCTGGAGCAAAAGGATCACATCGCCCTGTGCGTGGATCGGGACGACCTGAGCCAGGCATTGACGGTGGTCGAACGCATCGGTGAGGACCTCGGAGCGAGAGCGGTTACCAGCGACCATGAAGTGGCGTTGGTGAGCCTATTCGGCCTTGATTTCCGCCAACAGCGCGGCGTCGCCAGCCGCATGTTCAAGGCACTGGGGGAACACCACATCAACATCCGCGCCATCAGCACCTCCCTCTCGACCATCTCGTGTCTGATCGAGGCCCAGCGCCTGGACGAAGCTGTCCAGGCACTGCGCGATGCATTCACGCTGTCTTGACGGAAACCAATGAGCAACCAGCAACCCGAGTTGGGCACGATCGTACGCATCATCGGCCCGGTAGTAGACGTCTCCTTTGCGAATGGGAAATTGCCAGCCCTGCTGAGTGCCTTGATCGTCCACAACAGCCAACACGACGTCACGATTGAGGTCCTGGAACACCTTGACCGTCGCACGGTGCGCGGTATTGCGATGGAATCAACAGCAGGACTGCGCCGCAACATGACAGTTGAAGATACGGGTGTCCAGATACAGGTGCCGGTAGGGAAAGAGACGTTGGGACGGGTGTTCAACGTGTTGGGACAGTCCATCGACGAAGGGCCGCGCCTGGAGACCGTGCAGATGCGGAGCATCCACCAACCGGCGCCCGCTTTCGTTCAACAGAAGCCCTCGACAGAGATCTTTGTCACCGGGCTAAAGGTCATTGACCTGCTGGCCCCTTACGTGCGCGGTGGTAAGATCGGCCTGCTGGGCGGCGCAGGGGTAGGCAAGACGCTGCTGATTATGGAACTGATCCGCCACACCTCGGCCGAGCACCGGGGGGTCTCGGTCTTTGCCGGCGTGGGCGAACGTACCCGCGAGGGAAATGAACTCTACCTGCAGATGAAGCGCACGCGCGTGCTCGACGACGCCGTGCTGGTCTTTGGGGAGATGAATGAGCCGCCAGGAGCACGCTTTCGGGCAGCGCTCACAGCCCTGACGATGGCCGAGTACTTTCGCGACGTCGAGCACCAGGACGTGCTGCTCTTTATCGACAACGTCTTTCGCTACATCCAGGCCGGCGGCGAAGTGTCGGCCCTGCTGGGTCGCCTGACCAGCGCCGTGGGCTACCAGCCCACGTTGGCCACCGAGGTGGGCGCGCTGGAGGAACGCATCGTGTCGACGTCCAGCGGCGCCATCACCTCCGTACAGGCGATCTACGTGCCGGCCGACGACCTGACTGACCCGGCGCCCGCCTCGACCTTTGCACACCTCGACGCCACGGTGGTGCTCTCGCGGCAACTGGCCAGTCAGGGCTTTTATCCGGCCGTCGACCCGTTGGAGTCGAGTTCGCGTCTCCTCGATCCGCGCATCGTCGGCGAAGAGCACTACAGGGTGGCGACGCGCGTGCGCGAGATACTGACGCGCTACAGGGAACTGCGCGACGTGATCGCCATCCTGGGCATCGAGGAACTGGCCGAGGAAGACCGGCGGCTGGTGCGGCGCGCGCGCAAGCTGCAGCGCTTTCTCACCCAGCCCTTCTTCGTCGCCGAGGAATTTACCGGACAAACGGGTGTCTTTGTGCCTCTCGAAGAGACGGTACGCGGTTTCAAAATGATCATCGACGGCGAGTTGGACGACATACCGGAACAGGCTTTCTACATGACGGGCGACATAAAGCGGGTGTTACGCAAACACGAGCGCGCGACCGCCGAGGTCACACAGCATGGCTAAGACAATGCAATTGGAGGTTCTCACCCCCGACGAGATCATACTGAACACCAACGTAGAGGCAATCCGCGTACAACTCGCTGATGGTTGGTGGGGCATCCTGCCGAGACACGCTCCTTTCCTGGCATACATCGTCGCCAGCATCATGCTGTACCGCCAGCAGGGAGAGACACGCTACGTGGCCTTGTACCAGGGCACGATCGAAGTGCAACGGCGCGCTGCAGAATCAGACCGCGTGCTGGTTCTAACCGCCGCTGCCGAAGCAGGTGAGGACCTGGCGATGATGGAACAGGCACTGGATAGACAACGCGCCCGGCTGAATAAGGTCGCGCAGGAGGCCCACATCGAGTTCACGCGCGCGCGGATGGCGCTGGAGCGCGCGCTGCGCGAGACGGCGGAGCTGGCCCCAGCGGGGCCAGCCACCATCTGAACATAGCGAGATGAGAGGATGAACGACGAGCGATCTCATCCAGCAACCGAGCAGCCAGAGGACAGGCCCGACAGTTTCTGGAATCTGGTCGCCCAGGCAACTACGTTGGGATGGAATCTGGTGATACCCATCGTAGGCGGGGTGCTGTTGGGGCGGTACCTTGACGACACGTTCAACAAGGAGTTCACGTGGACTCTCTCACTACTGCTAATGGGCGTGGCCGTGGCGTTCAATAACCTGTACGCCATGTACGTCGAGCATAGCGACGCGGAACCGCTCCGGAAACGCGCCCGGAGACGTCGCCAGGAAGAAGACAAAGAGAGTGAGGCCCATGAAGAGAATCAATAACCCACTCACGCTGGTGCTCCTGGTCGCCGTGGTCATCGGCCTGGCCGTGGTCAGCAATCTGCTGAGCGGGCCGGCCGACGAAGCGGAAGAGCCCGATGTCGCGGCAGAGATCGCACCGTGCCCGGTCTTTACCGTGGGGCCGCTGGAGGTGACGACGACGATCATCAACACCTGGGCGATGATGTTGCTGCTCGGCGCGGGGGCCTACGTGGCCGGGCGCAACCTCAAGCTGCACCCGGGACCAATACAGAATTTATTGGAGTGGATCATCGAAGCCATCGAAAAGCTGATCCGCGAGATGGTGGGCGTCGAGGACACGACGATCTTTCTCCCCGTCGTGGGCACGCTCGCCTTTTTCATCGGTGTGGCGAACTTGATCGGGTTGATCCCTGGCCTGAGATGCCCCACGCCGGACATCAACACGCCGCTGGCCCTGGCACTGGTCGTCTTCTTCAGCGTGCCCTATTTCGGGATCCGTACGCGCGGCGTGTGGAGATACCTCAAGCACTACGTCGAACCGATCTTTTTGATGTTGCCGATCGAAATCGCCAGCGAGATCGCGCGCACTTTTTCGCTCACCTTTCGACTGTTCGGCAACATCCTGGGAGAAGAGATCATTATCAGCATCCTGTTCATCGTGATGCCGCTGTTCGTGCCCGTGCCGATGATGCTGTTCAGCATCTTCACCGGCCTGCTGCAGGCATACATCTTTGCACTGCTGACCTGCGTGTACATCGGCGGGGCGGTCAAAGCGCACAAGTAGGACAAACTACCGACAAGGAGAAACGACATGGACTGGAATAACTTACCGTGGGACAAGATCTTTATCGTGCTGACGGTCTTGATATCCGGGCCGGGCGTCATTGTAGGCATCGTCGTGCCAGCCATCGGGCAGATGATCGTCGCCACGAGCGGCCTGAAAGCGATCGCCCGGCAGCCTGAAGCGGGCGATCGCATCAACAGTATCGTCTTGCTGTCCCTGGCTATGCTGGAATCGCTGGCCATCTACGTGTTGGCGGTCGTCCTGATCCTGATCTTTGCGAACCCGATGATCAAGTACATCGTCAACCTGGAGTAGCCCAAACCCCTTGGGGTCTCGGACACCCCAAGGGTTTCGAGAAGGGAAGCACGGGGAAAGGATCAAGCGAATGCATATGCGAGGTGGACATGCTGAACATTAACTTGAGCACACTGCTTCTACAAATCGCCAATTTCCTCATCATGGCCTTTATCCTGACCCGCTTTCTCTTCAATCCGTTGAAGGAGATGCTGGACAAGCGTGCGATCCAGGCGACAAAGGCGATGGATGAGGCGGAAGAGGTTACCCACGAAGCCGAAAAGCTGAGGCTGGAGTACGAGAAAAAGCACGAGAACATCGACGCGGAATTTGCAGCGCTCAAGAACGAAGCGCGCATCGTCATCGATCAAACGCGGCGACAGATGGTCCAGGAGGCTTACGAGGAAATCGAGGCCATGCGTGTGCGCGCCCAGGAGGAGATCGAACAACAGCGCGCCGAGGCGCTGCGCCTACACCGCAGCAAGATCGGCGAACTGGTGACGGCACTCATCCAGCGTATGATGGAAGACATCCTTACGCCGCCACTGCATCAGGCCTACCTGGACGCCTTTCTGGATCAACTGCGCTCGGTGCAGTTGAACGGGCGCATCCCCACCAACGGCGAAGAGATCGTTTCCGCCGAACTGATTACAGCGACCCCCCTGGTCCAAGAAAACGAGACGCGGGTCGCAGCCACGTTAGAGGCAGCGGTATCCCAACCTGTCGATCTGACGTGCCGCGTAGATCCTGACGTGATCGCCGGCGCGATGGTGCGCCTGGGCGACATGCTGATTGACGGCAGCCTGCAAGGGCAACTCCGGCAACTCCGCAGCCGGTACGAGGCAGAATTTGACTGAGCCTGCGACATCTCCTCCACTACACACCGACGACCTGCTCGACCTCATCGCCCGGCTGGGCAAAGAGCACCAGTACGAACTGCGCCAGATTGAAATTGCGCACAGTCTCGAGACCGAATACCACATTTCGGCACTGCGTGGGCTGATTGACCAATATCGCTACCGCCTATCAGCGCAGAGCGTGGGCACGGTCAAACAGGTGGGCGATGGCGTGGCAATCGTCTCTGGCCTGAGCGGCGTGATGGCAGACGAGTTGGTCCTGTTTCCCGATGGCACCTATGGCCTGGCGTTGGACCTCGACCAGGGCTACGTGGGCTGCGTGCTGTTGGGGACGGACGAGAACATACACGCGGGCGACATCGTCAGGGAGACAGGACGGGTGATCGACGTGCCGGCGGGCGAACCGCTCCTGGGGCGCGTGGTCAATGCGCTGGGCCAACCCATCGACGGCCTGGACCCACTGGAGGCCGAGATGCGCAGGCCGATAGACCACCCGGCGCCGACCTTTATCCAGCGCACGCCGGTCAGCGAACCGCTGCAGACCGGCATCAAGGCCATTGACTCGGTCATCCCTTTGGGACGCGGACAGCGTGAGTTGATCATCGGCGACCGCCAGATCGGCAAGACCGCCATTGCCGTTGACACAGTCAGCAACCAGCACGATCAGGGCGTCCATTGCATCTACGTCTGCATCGGGCAAAAAATGTCCACCGTAGCCCAGATCGTGGGGACGTTTCGTGAACACGGGGCGCTGGACTATACCACGGTCGTGGTCGCCAGCGCCGAGGAACCGCCGGCGATGGCCTACCTGGCTCCCTATGCAGGCTGCGCCATGGCCGAAGCATTCATGTACGCCGGAGGACACGCGCTGATCATCTACGATGATCTGAGCAAACACGCCATCGCCTACCGCCAGCTTTCATTGTTGCTGCAGCGCCCGGCGGGGCGCGAGGCTTATCCAGGCGACGTCTTTTACCTGCACTCGCGCCTGCTCGAACGATCCGCCCGCCTCTCGGCAGCGTACGGCGGGGGGAGTATGACCGCCCTGCCCATCGTCGAGACCCAGGCCGGCAACATCGCGGCATACATCCCCACCAACCTGATCTCAATCACGGACGGGCAGATCTACCTGACCACACAGCTCTTCAATCAGGGCATTCATCCAGCCATAGACGTGGGGCTGTCCGTTTCCCGCGTGGGTGGTGCAGCACAGAACAACGCCATGCGCGCCGTGTCGCGCCACCTGGCGCTGGACATCGCCCAGTTTCTCGAGCTACAGATCTTTGCCCGTTTTGGCACTGAATTGGACAAAGAGACGCGCAAACAGTTGGCGCGCGGCGAGCGGGTACGCGCGACATTGACCCAACCCCAGTACGAACCGATGCCAGTCGCGCACCAGGTGGCCGTCATCTACGCCGCCGGACAGGGATACCTGGACGACGTCCCGGTCGAGCAGGTGCATGGTTTCGAGTCACGTCTGCTCAGCTTCCTGCAACGACAGTACTCTGGCCTGTTGGCCGAGTTCTCCGCCGGTCACTGGAACCCCCAATTGGAGAAGGATCTGCAAAACGCACTGGCGCGTTTCAAGGAGCACGTATGACGCAGGTAGCCAGCGAGGTTCAACGGCGTCTTCGGAGCCTGGAGGACATTCGCCACCTGTTGCGCTCCATCCGGGCGATGTCGGCGATTCGCTGGCGACGGGCACGGGTGCGGTTGCGATCGGCGCAACAGTACGCCCGCGCCGTTGACCGGCAGCTTGCGCTGGCCACCACCTTCACTACGGCGCTGACGCGGGGCGCACGCCATCCTCCTGGGGGCGAGAGTTCCGACGCCATAAGGAGTGTGGGACTGATCGCGTTGACCTCGGACCGAGGCCTGTGCGGCACATTCAACGTCGGCCTGGTGGCCCACGCCCTGGACTTTATTGAGCGCGAACGAGGGGGAGGAAGAGAGATCAAGGTCATCGCGCTGGGAGAGTACGGGGAGCGCTTTTTTCACCACGCCGACTGCGAGTTGCTCTACACGCAGCACTTTCCGCTCACCCACGCCGTCTCCTTTGTCGAAGCGCGCGACATCGTGGCCAAAGTCAAGCATTTCTACGAAGCAAAGGCTTTCAACACCCTCTACCTGATCTACAATCAATTCGTATCGTTTGGCCGTTACCAGCGGGTCGAGGTGCGCCTGTTGCCACCGGACCTCAACGCCGTCTGGTGTGACGTCCGGCAATCGCTAGGGGATGATTGCACGCTTGTGCCAGAGGATCTGATCCTGGGCACGCCGCCGCAGGGCCTTCAGGAGTTCCTGCTCTGGGAACACCTGGCCGTGCAGGTTTACCTGGCGCTGATCGAATCGATGGTCAGCGAGCAGGGAGCGCGCTTACAGACGATGGACGCCGCCATCACCAACCTGGACGATCGCGTGGGAAAACTGCAACTCGAATACCACGCCATCCGCCAGGAGAGCATCACCCGGGAAGTGTTGGAAGTACAGGGTAACGCACGCGGCAGGCCTCCCCTGCGGCGCGGCGGAAGCCTGACGCCCGGAGAGAGTTCGGTATGAAATTCATCATCAGCATTGTGAACAAAGACGACGCGGTACCGCTGCTTGACGTCCTGGTCACGAGCGGATATCGGGTCACCACGGCCAAAACCACAGGGGGGTTTCTGCGCAAAGAGAACGTCACGATCTTTACCTGCGTGGAAGACGGGCAGGTGGAGGACGTCGTCCGCTTGATCCAGGAAAACTGCCACACCCGTACTCAGCGCATGGGTTCTCTGCCCCCGGTTATGGAATCGGGAGAACTGTACGTGCTGGATACCGACGAGGAGGTGGTGGTGGGTGGGGCAGTGATCTTTGTGCTCGACGTCGTGCAGTTCTTGAAGGCATAGATTGATTTATGTATGAGGTTGTGATATAATTTCCACCGTCAGGCACAACCGGGCACTGGTCCCGAGAACCGATCCTGACCTCACGGACAGCCAGAATGACATCAAGGGCAAACGCTGTTCCCCCGTTCAGTGACGTCAGGGGCGAATGATGTTCGCCCTCTTGGCGTCTTTGTTGTGTACGGGAGGCGCACAAATAGACGCCAGACCAGGCGAGTCTTGCGGCATAGTCCAGTCTGCCCGGGAGAGGGTCGGCCCGATAAGCTTTGGGGAGTGTGAACATGCGGATCCAGGTAGAGTTTCTAGGGGTTTCACGACTTGAGACAGGGGTTAAGGAGATTGCGCTAGATGTGGATAAAGGAGCCACGTTTCGCGACATCGTGCGCGTGCTGGGGACCAGATACCCGGCACTGATCGGGAACGTGATCCAACCGGACGGCGAGACGTTGCAGGCTCCCAACATTCTCAACCACAACGCCAGGCGGATGGTCCAGGCGAGTCAGATGGGTGACGGCCCCAGCGATGGTGACCGCATCATATTGATGTCCATGTCAGCAGGAGGCTAACTATGTATGGCTATAGCGGGAAAATTCTTCACATTGATCTGACCACGCGCAAGACGCGGGTCGAAACAAAGCCGGAGGCGTGGTACAAGACCTACATCGGCGGCGTCTCGATGGCCAGCCGGCTTTGCTGGGAGAACATCGAGGTGGGCTGCGATCCGCTTTCTCCCGGCAACCCGATCTGCATCGCCGGTGGCCTGTTCGCTGGGACACCAGTACCGGTGGGGGGGAAATACGGCATGGCGTCCAAGTCGCCCCTGACCGGGTTCATCGGCGACAGCCTGTCGGGGAGCTGGTTCTCGGTCACGCTCAAGCGGGCCGGGTGGGACGGCATCGTTGTCCACGGAGCCAGTGACGAATGGGTCAGCGTCTTCATTGACGACGACAAGGTCGAGTTCCGCAATGCCTCCCATCTCGTGGGTCTGGGCACGACGGAGACCGAGGAGGCGATCCGCGAGGAGTTCGGAGATGACCAGGTGCGCTCGGCCACGATTGGCCCGGCCGGCGAGAACCTGGCGCGCCTCGCCAACGTGAGCAACGATGGGCGAAAAGCGGGCCGCACCGGGCAGGGCACGGTATGGGGCTCCAAGAAGCTCAAGGCCCTCTCCATCCGTGGCACGCGTGGCGTTCGGGTGGCCGATCCGGAGACGCTGTTGAAGCTGTCTTACGACATCCTCCAGGCAGCCCAGGGGCCGCACACGCAAAAGTACCGCATCCTGGGGACGTCGTCAAACGTGCTCAACATGAACAGGCTGGGGCTACTGCCCACCCGCAACTACCAGCAGGGTGTCTTTGAAGGCGCCGAGCTGGTGAGTGGCGAGTACCTGCACGAGCACTACAAGGCGAAGACGATTGCCTGCGCTCAATGCCCGATCGCCTGTGAGCAGGTCGGGCACGTCAAAGAGGGACCCTACGCCGGTGCCATGGGGCACGTTGAATACGAATCGCTCTACGCTCTGTCGTCGGACTGCGGCGTGAACGACATGGAGGCGGCGATCCAGGCCATCGCGAACTGCAACGAGTTCGGGACAGATACGATGAGCACGGGAGTCACCATCGGCTGGGCCATGGAGTGCTATGAGCGGGGTGTCTTTACTCAGGACGACTTCAAGTGCGAAAAGTACCCCGAGGGGTTCGAGGCGAACTTTGGCAACGGCGAGGCGATGGTGACGCTGACCGAGATGATCGCTCACCGTGAGGGGTACATGGGCAATCTGCTGGCCGAGGGCACCCGCCGGGCCAGCGCCCAGGTGGACGAGGAACGCGGCACCGAGACATACAAGTGGGCCATGCACATCAAGGGGCTGGAGGCGCCTGGCTACGACGCGCGCACGCTCAAGACCTTTGCGCTGGGGCTGGCAGTAGGGACACGCGGCGCCTGCCACAACCGGACGGCGGCCTACGACCCCGACATCAAGGGACAGGTGGACCGCTTCAGCGTCGACGAGACCCGGGGCAGACTGGCCAAGAGCACCGAGGAATACGCCGCCGTGTACGACACGCTGCCGCTGTGCAAGTTCATCCGGCGCTGCTTCACCGGCAAGGCCGACCGGGCGGGCGCGTGGCCGGCCATCGCCCAGTTGATCAACGCCACGACGGGCTGGGAGTTTGACTACGACGACGTCGACCTGATCGGCGAGCGGGCCCACACGATCAAGAAAGCCTTCAACATCCGCGAGGGCTGGACCCGCGAGGACGACCACCTGCCCTACCGGTGGCAACACGAACCGATGGAGACAGGCCCTTCGGCCGGATACGTGGTGACTGACGAGGAACTGGAGTACATGAAAGACATTTACTACGAGGCGAAAGGCTGGACCAAGGAGGGGCTGATACCCAAGGAGAAGCTGATCGCACTGGGAATGGACGACGTCGCCGAGGAAATCGGGGTATAGGAGAGAGCCATGCCTGCATCAACTTCCAAGTACCAATACATCGCGAACGACCCACAGAAGTGTGTGGGCTGCCAAATATGCGAGTACGTGTGCTCGTACACCAAGACCGGTGAGTTCAACACCTATCGCAGCCGCATCCGCACCGTGCGCGCGCACAAGATTTTGATAACGTCGGTGGCCTGCCGCACGTGCGAGGACGCGCCCTGCGTCATCGCCTGCCCGCGCGACGCGCTGAAGCAGGATCCGGCCACCGGCGTCATCCACGTGGATGCCAGCCGCTGCGACGGCTGTGCCTGGTGCATCGAGGCCTGCGACTTTGGCGCGCTCTCGATCAACCCGGAGACCAAACTGGCCGAGATCTGCGACCTGTGCCAGGACCTGGAGGATGGCCCGCAGTGCGTCAAGTGGTGCCCCAAGGAAGCGCTCGAGCTCACCACGCCCGACCGGCGCGCGCAGCGGGCGCGCCGCAAACTGGCCATCGAGGAGGTGCTCGGGCGGTAGGATCAAGCAGGATCCAAACGTCACCGCCGGCCAAATGCTCTGAAAGACTTCCGAAGTCTGCCACGATTGCTCGGAACCACTCAAAGCCAGCATCCTTGCCGAGGCGACGAACGGCACTCGAAGGGACTTTGGAAGTCTTTACCTGTGACACGACGAACCGTCCAACATCTTGCGTTTCCCGCGACGAGGAACGATATGTCAGAAGACAACGAAATGAAAGACCTGCGCATCGGTGTGTACGTCTGCCACTGCGGGTCGAACATCGCCGGTGTGATTGACCCCACAGTCGTGGCCGAATACGCCGCCACACTGCCCGGCGTGGTCCGCGCCATTGACGCGCCGTACGCCTGTGCGGACAGCGGCCAGAGCTTGATCAAAGAAGACATCAAGAAGTACAACCTGAACCGGGTCGTGGTGTCGGCCTGCTCGGTGCGCATGCACGAGCCGACGTTCCGCGCGACAGTGGCCGAGGCGGGGCTGAACTCCTTCCTGATGGAGATGGCCAACATCCGTGAGCAATGCACCTGGGCACACGGTCACGATCCCGAAGGCGCGCTGGCGAAGGCCAAAGACCTGACGGCGGCGGCAGTCGCCAAGGCCAGCTTTCTCACCCCGCTGGATATGATCAAAGTGCCCGTCACCAAGCGGGCGATGGTCATCGGCGGGGGCGTGGCCGGCATCAGCGCTGCGCTGGACCTGGCCGACCAGGGCATCGAGACGATTCTGGTGGAGAAGCAGCCGACCATCGGGGGGGTCATGTCACAGTTGAACAAGACCTTCCCCACGATGGATTGTAGTATATGAATTCTCGCCCCCAAAATGGTTGACGCGGCGCGTCACCCCAAGGTGGATGTGAGAACGTATACTGAAGTCGAGCGGGTTGAGGGCTTTGTCGGGAACTTTCAGGTGCAGCTTCGCGAAAAGTCCAGATACGTGATTGCGGATCGCTGCAACGGTTGCGGCGAATGCGCCAAAGTCTGCCCCATCGAGGTCCCCAACTACTTTGAGATGAACCTGGCTCCCCGTAAGGCGGCCTACGTGCCGATGAGCCAGTCGGTGCCCCTCGTCTACAACATTGACATGGACGCCTGCATCCATTGCTACAAGTGCGTCGAGGCCTGCGGCAAGCTGGATGCAATCGACTTTAGTATGGAGGACGAACTGGTCTGGGAAGACGTCGGCGCGATCATCGTCGCCACCGGCTTCAGTCACTTTGATCCCAGCGTCATACCCGAATACGGCTACGGTCGCTATCCCAACGTCGTCACGGCGATAGAGATAGAACGGCTGATCAACTCGGCCGGCCCCACTGCCGGGGACCTGATCCGGCCGAGCGACGGGACCCACCCCAAGCGGCTGGCGATCATCAACTGCGTCGGGTCACGTGACAAGCGCTTCAATCCCTGGTGTTCCAACTTTTGCTGCATGTACGCCATCAAGAACGCCATCCTCATGAAGCAAGTCAACCCCGAGATGGACATCACGGTCTACTACATAGACATCCGCACGCCATCGAAGGGATACGAAGCGTTCTACGACCGGGCACGCGAGATGGGCATACGCTTTCTCCAGGGCCGGCCCGCGCTGATCACAGAAGACCCGGAAACGCAGAATCTGTACGTACACTCGGAGGATGTGTCACTGGGCCAGGTGATCGAGCGCGAGTACGATATGGTGATGCTCAACCAGGCGGCAGTCCCGCAGCCCGACGTGGATACCGTGAGTTCGGTGCTCAATATCAGCCAAAGCCCCGGCGGCTGGTTCATGGAGTACCATCCCAAGCTGCGGCCGATGGATAGCCCCACCGACGGCGTCTTCCTGGCCGGCGCGTGCCAGGGGGCGAAGGACATCCCCGCCAGCGTGGCACAGGGGTCGGCGGCGGCTTCGCGGGCCGGGCGCGTGCTCCACGTGCCCGAGTGGGAGATCGAGCCGGTCGTGGCCTCGGTGTGGGAGGATCGCTGCATCAGCGCCCAGGGCAAAAAGTGCGGCGTTTGCTCCAGGGCCTGCCCCTACGGCGCTATCGAGTACGAGCAGGGCAAAGCCCCGCGCATCTTTATCGCCAAGTGTCACGGCTGCGGCGGCTGCGTGGCGGAATGTCCCCAAAACGCCATCACGCAGTTGCACTTTACCGACGCCCAAATCCTCGCCCAGATCCGCGCGTTGCTGGCCGACAGGCCCGAGGAAAAGATCCTGGCCTTCCGCTGCCACTGGTGCTCCTACGGCGGCGCCGACATGGCAGGAACCAGCCACTTTGAGTACACGGCCAACGAGCGCGGCCTACGCGTGATGTGCTCGGCTCGCATGGACAATGATTTCATCTACGAGGCCTTCCGCCTGGGCGCAGGGGCGGTGCTCTACTCCGGCTGCCACCCACAGGACTGCCATTACATCACCGGGCAGCGGGTGGGTTCGGCGCGCGCCGAGCGGCTGCTCAAAGCGTTCGACAAGATGGGCATGACGGAGGGCCGGTTCCGCGTCGAGTGGATCAGCGCCGCCGAGGGCGACAAGTACGCCCGTGTCCTCAACGAAATGCAGGCTACGTTGGACTCGATCCCCAAGGAGCAGTTGATGGAGGAGATCGAGCGGCTGCGACCCCAGATGGAGAAGCGCGCTCGCCGCATGCGGGAGGCGCCGCAGGTCGAGGAGGCCCTGGAGTTTGCGGACCGACTCAAGGCGGCCATGATTGGGCAGGAGGTGTAGGATGGGTAGCCACAGTTCATCGGACACCTTTGCAGATCAGGTGCGCGCATCCCCTGGCGGCGAAAAGATCACGTACTGTTTCTCCTGCGGCACCTGTACGGCCACCTGTCCCATCCAGTGGATAGAGGAGAACTATAACCCGCGCCGGATTATCAAGATGGTGATGCTGGGAATGAGGGACCAGGTTCTGTCCAGTCCGGTCATCTGGCTTTGTTCGGCCTGCGACATCTGTTACCGGCGCTGCCCCCAGGGCATACGCATCTCGGACTTGATGAAGGCCATTCGGGACGTAGCCATCCAGGAAGGGTACGAGCCGGTACGGATGGTCGCCGAGGTCGATCAACGGGCGTGTGCGGGTTGCGGCATGTGCGCCCAGGCCTGCCCGTACGAAGCGATCGAGCTGAGAACCAAGTGGGTCAATGGACAACAGAGCACCTTGCCCGAAGTGGACAGGTTTCTCTGCCACGGGTGTGGCACATGCGCCGCCATATGCCCTTCCTCTGCTATCAGTGTAGAGGATCTCAGCGACGACATGATCGTCGCGCAGATCAGAGAGTTCGCGGACGAGATGGGATAGCAAACAGGAGCGCTAGCCAAGTGAAGTCAGACTGGGAACCCAAGATCGTAACCTTTTTGTGTAACTGGTGCCTGTACTCCAGACTCGATCGAGCTGACATCGCCCGAGTTCAAGAACAACCCAACGTTCGGATCATAGAGATTCGCTGCCTGGGGAGGATGGACCCGATGCACGTCCTGACGGCCCTGCAGGAAGGGATAGACGGCGTGCTGGTTGCCGGTTGCCATCCTGGTGACTGCCACTACAAGCGGGGCAACTTTATGGCAGAGAACAAAATGGCCGTCCTGCACAAAGTCCTGGAAGCCTCTGGAGCGAACGGGAGGGTCAAGTTCGCCCACGTCTCGACTGCGGAAAGGGGCAGATTTCCTCGTCTGGTAGAAGAGTTGATGGAAGAAGTGAGGGCTCTAGGACCGATTGAACCGTAAACAGGCGGACGGCAGACAGCCGACGGTAGGCGGGGTTTTCTACACCGTCCACTGACTGCCATGTACAGTGTCCAACACACGAGACGGAGTAGATTGATGAAACGTGGTTTAACCGTCAAGCACGAAATCGACGAGAAGCTCATCCTGGAACGGGGGATGGTCACCAGGCATTACGTGCTGGAGCTGGATCGCGACAGGTGCGTCGGCTGCCAGATCGGGCCGTTGGTCTGCCCCAAGGATGCCATTGTCCACATCGAGGGAGAGATCGTGCATGGTCGGTTGGCAAGGAAGCCTTCCGCGGACATCGACCCGGACAAGTGCGTGCTGTGTGGCATGTGTGAGGTGATGTGCCCCAAGAACGCGATCACGCTGACGATCAACGGCGAGCGTGAGAACCCGGTGCTGACGCACGGAGCATTCCCGGACCTGGTCCAATCCACAAAGTTCGACATAGCGCAGTTCGATTGGAGCAGGAAGGAATTCGTGATCGACAACTGCCCAACCAGCGTCATCAGCTACGACGAGGTGCAGGACACACTGGTGGTGGATCAGGTGCATTGCATCCGCTGCCGTCAATGCGAGGTCGCCAGCGATGGCGCATTCCACGTCGTACAGCCCTGGCAGGGCAAGGTGGAACTGCGCCGCGAAAAGTGCGTCGAGGGCTGCCTGGCCTGCGCCGACATCTGTCCCACGCGTGCGTTGCACATCGATGACGAAGGCGAGTTGAACCTGGCCGACTATTACTGTATCAAGTGCGGGGCGTGCATGCAGGTCTGCCCGGTCAAGCCCGAGGTCGAAGAATACGAGATCACGGTTGAGTCCTATGGCGTGACCAAAACCGTGATCCACCAACGGGTCACCAACGCCGACGTCCTGCCCGTCTGGGTCGAGCGGTGGCGCGTCGGTCATACACCGGTCCAGAGCGGGGCATGGGTTGAGGCCTTGAGAAAGATGGCTGACGACAAGGCGGGCGCGGTGGAAATTGACAGGAAACGGGCGCTCAAGCGCCGCGATCTGCTCAAGGCGCTGGCGGGAGGTCGGGCGCTACTGAGAGCGGACGAATAGGCGCGGGGCAGGCAGGCGTCCGGTAAGCAAATGAGGCTGACCAGATTGACAGCGGCATTACCGGCCGTTCTGGGCCGGGTGGGCGGCGGTGCCGAGATACACGGCATCGCCGCCGATTCACGCCGGGTGCGTCCTGGCGACCTCTTCGTGGCCGTCCCCGGCGTCAATGTGGACGGCCATCGCTTCATCGCCGAGGCGGTGAGCGAGGGCGCGGTGGTGGTCGTCGGTGAGCGCCCCCCGGAGGAGTTACCCAGCGACCGCAGCGGTCGCCGCCTGCCCTGGGGCACCTTCACGTACGTGCGCGTGCCTGACGCACGGGAGGCGTGGGGCTGGCTGTGCGCCGCCTGGCACGACTTCCCCTCCCGCAAGATGACGCTCGTGGGCGTCACCGGCACCGACGGCAAGACGACTACCGTCAACCTCATCTATGCGATCCTGCGCGCCGCTGGCCTCAGCGCCGGGATGGCCAGCACAGTGAACGCCCGCATCGGCGAGGAAGAAATCGATACCGGCCTCCATACCACCACCCCCGACCCACCCGACGTCCAGCGCTACCTGGCCCGCATGGTCGAAACCGGGGCCACCCACGCCGTGTTGGAGGTCACGTCTCACGGGCTGGCACAACAACGGGTGGCGGGCTGCGATTTCGACGTGGCCGTCGTGACGAACATCACGCACGAGCACCTCGACTTCCACGGCTCGCTGGCGGCCTACCAGCAGACCAAGACCCAACTCTTTGAGGGATTGACGCGCTCCTTCCGCAAGCCGGGGGTGCACAAGGTGGCGGTCCTCAACCGGGACGATGACTCCTACCGCTACCTCAGCCCCCTCCCAGCCGACCACAAGGTCACGTATTCCATCTCCGGCCCGGCCAACGGTTCGACCGTGAGCGAAGCGGCGCTCGCCAAAGTGGTGACCGCCCAAGACGTCCGCTTTGCCCCCGATCGCACCCGCTTCGTCCTCCGCACGCCGACCGGCGAGGCGACCATCAAAACACGGCTCGTGGGAGCCTACAACGTCAGCAATATCCTGGCGGCGGCCTCGGCAGGAGTGGCGATGGGCGTAGATATGGACGCCATTCGCACAGGGGTGGAGACCGTACAGGCCGTCCCGGGCCGGATGGAGCGGATTGAAGAGGAACAGAATTTTCTGGCCATCGTGGACTTTGCTCACACGCCCAACGCACTTCAGCGGGTGCTGCAAACGGCGCGTACGATGGCCGCAGAGAATGGGCGGGTGATCGTCGTCTTCGGCTGCGCAGGGCTGCGTGATCGGGAGAAGCGGACAATGATGGGCCGGGTTGCCGGGGATTTGGCCGACCTGGTGATCATCACCGCAGAGGACCCCCGCACTGAAAGCCTGGAATCGATTATGGCCAGAAGCGTCGCTGCAGCCACGGCGGCGGGCAAGCGCGAGGGCGCGGATCTGTGGCGCGTGTCCGACCGGGGTGAGGCGATCCTGCTGGCTTGCCAGGTGGCCCGGGCCGGCGACGTGGTGATCGCCTGCGGGAAGGGGCACGAGCAGAGCATGTGCTTTGGCACAACCGAGTACCCCTGGGACGACCGGGAGGCAATGCGGCGAGCGCTGCATGGCACGACGCTTGACACGCTGCCGACGGCGGGACACTGAGCGAGGTCGCTGAGCCATGCCCTATGCGGAAACTGCCAGAGGAGACCTTTTCTACACCGTAAGCCGCGGGCCGAAAGCAAGCCCCACACTGCTGCTGGTGCACGGGGCCGGGGGCACGCGCCTGCACTGGCCAGCCGAACTGCGCCGATTGCCTGCAGTCTCAGTCTACACACTCGATCTGCCCGGCCATGGGCGTTCGGGAGGACCAGGCTATGATACGATCACGGGCTACGCGGAGGCCGTTGCCGCTTTCCTCCATGCAGTTGGAATCGAGCCAGCCATCGTCGCAGGACACTCAATGGGTGGCGCTATCGCTACGACGCTGGCGCTGGATTTCGCCGAACTCGTGGCCGGGCTGGTACTGGTGGCGACCGGTGCGCGGCTGCGCGTGGCTCCTGCCATCCTCGATGGGATCCGCAGCGACTTTGAGGGGACCACGGAACTCATCACCCGCTTCGCCTGGTCATCGGGGACCGCGCCACGGCTGATTGAACTGGGGCGGCAGGCGCTCCTGGGAACCGGCTCCGATGTGCTCTTGGGCGATTTCACTGCCTGCGACCGCTTCGACGTGATGGAGCGACTGGGAGAAATCGCGGCTCCCACACTGGTGATCGCGGGCTCCGCGGATCAACTCGCCACGGTCAAGTACGCGCGCTTCTTGGCTGAGCACATCTCCGACGCCCGCCTTGTCATTGTTGAGGGCGCGGGCCACATGGTGATGCTGGAGCGACCGCCAGAGGTGGCGGAGGCAGTGCAGGATTTTCTAACCCCGGGATCAGTCGCGCCAGCAAGTGCTGGCGACTCGCGCTAACGACCCTCTGCCTCTGCCATTCTTGCGAACAAGTCGAGGAACTCCTCGTTACTCTCAGTGCGTTTAAGGACGCGGAGCAATTCCTGCATCGCCTGCGAAACGCTATAACCGGATGACTTGGAATCCAGGAAACGTTGCCGCATCAGCCAGACCTTTTGCAGCGTATCCTCACCGAGCAGCAGTTCCTCCCGTCGCGTGCCAGAGCGCTCGATGTCAAAAGCGGGGAAGATACGCCGTTCCTGCAGCTTTCGGCTCAGATGGAGCTCCATATTACCGGTGCCTTTGAACTCCTCGTAAATCATGTCGTCCATCCGGCTGCCGGTATCGATCAGGCAAGTGGCGATTACGGTCAGGCTCCCCCCCTCCTCGATCTTGCGGGCCGCGCCGAAAAAGTGCTTGGGCGGGTAGAGCGCCGCTGGATCCAGCCCGCCGGAGAGCGTGCGGCCGCTGGGTTGCACTACCAGGTTGTAGGCGCGCGACAGGCGGGTGATACTGTCGAGGAGAATGACGACATCCCGGCTATCCTCGACCAGTCGCTTGGCCCGGGCCAACGCAATCTCGGCTACCCCCGCGTGGCTCTTTACCGGCTCATCAAAGGTCGAACTGATGACCTCGGCATCCACCGAGCGGTCCATATCAGTGACTTCCTCAGGCCGCTCACCGATGAGCGCGACCATCAGGTGTGCCTCCGGGTGATTGGCCGTGATGCCGTTGGCGATGCGCTTCAGCACGGTGGTCTTGCCGGCCTTTGGCGGAGATACAATAAGCCCACGCTGCCCTTTCCCAATCGGCGCCACCATGCTCAAGAGCCGCGTCGTCAGCCCGTGCGGGGAGGTCTCTAACACGAAACGCTCGTTGGGAAAGATCGGCGTCAGCGACTCAAAAACTGGGCGTTTTTTGGCTGCCTCCGGGTCCATCCCATTCACAGCCTCCACGCGCAGCAGGCTGAAATACTTTTCGCTTTCCTTCGGCGGCCGCACTTGCCCGACGACCATGTCGCCAGTGCGCAATCCGAAGCGACGGATCTGAGATTGCGAGACGTACACGTCCTGCGGACCGGGCTTGTAGTGGTCGCAGCGCAGGTAGCCTTTGCTGTCATCCACAATGTCCAGCACGCCCCCCCCGAACCTCAGCCCCTCTCTCTCCGCTTTGGCCCGTAGTAGTCGCAGGATGAGATCCTCCTTCTTGAGCCGGCTGTAGCCGGAAATCTCCCACCCTTTGGCCAACTCGCGCAGTTCCGCCAGTGTCCTGATCTCCAGGCTGGCCATGTCCATTTCGTTAATATTGTCCTTTTTAGTCATTTTTGCTACCTTCACCTTGGTTTATTTCGATTCATCGTACCGGGAGCTGCTGCTCGGTGGTGGGCCGTTCAATCATGGTGATCCGCCTGTGCACAGCGTATCGTACTGGCACCGTCAGTCCAGATACCACACCCAGCGCGTGCCACGCATCTCGCGGATGATGTCAGTGGTCGAAAGGATACCCAGCGGCGTGCCATCCTTGCTCACCACAAGCAAGCGGTGGATGTTGCTCTCCAGCAGTCTCTTGGCCGCTTCCCCCACGGTGGCACTGTCCGAAATGCCGACAACACCAGTCGTCATCACATCGCGGGTCTGAATTTCCGTCAGATCCTCCCCATAGTGGGCGATAGCGTCGGTATGAGATACCACCCCCACAGGCGGTTGCCCTTCGCTCTCGGCGACCATGACGGCGTGAACTCCTGTATCGGCCATCACCCTCACCACTTCCTGAAGAGGAGTGTCCGGCTTGCATAGGATGACACCCTTATGGTAAATGTCACGCACCAGTCGCTCTTTGTCCATCGATGTTGCTCCTTACGTATCGGTACCTGGCCAGAACGTACAAGTCCATACGTGGGAGCGCTCTGCTGCACCAGATTCCAACGTCTACAGTCCCCCACATCCAGCTATCTCACCTGCCAAGCACCATCGGCGTGAAGATCTGCACGTAATAATAACCAATCACGGCTGCCCATAGGACGCTATCCACCCGATCCAGCGCCCCACCATGGCCAGGAATAATCTTGCCGCTGTCCTTCGCGCCGACCTGCCGCTTGATCATCGAGACGGCCAAGTCGCCCAGGGGAGCGAAGGTAGCAATCAGCAACCCCAGGACCAGGCCATGGACGCCGCTGACGACGGTCCCTGCGCCCGCCCTGGTATGCCAGAACGAAGCCAGCAGTGCCGTGATCAGCCCACCGGCGATCACACCCGCCGCATATCCCTCCCACGTCTTACCGGGGCTCAACGCAGGCGCCAATCTGTGCCGTCCCCACGCCCGCCCAACGAGATAAGCACCACTATCGGCAGCCATGATAGCGGGCACAACAGTCAGTGTCCACCACATCCCATCGGGCTGCATACCCCTTAGTGCGATCAAGCAAGCACCACACAGCCCCATGTACAGGCCACCCGTCAGGGTCAACGCCCAATCGGCTACTGGCGAGCCGCCGCGATGAAACAGTTGCCACGCAAGGGAGCCCAGCAGAATCAGTGCCATGCCAGGTTGCTGCAATTTCAGCGCTGGAAACTGGGCATCCAACAGGAGGAGCCATACCATTCCAAGCCCAAAGGCCAGGACAGGACGAAAGCCATCCCGGGCCACCAACTGGCAGAATTCCATCTCGGCCAGCGTCAGCAGCAATACAACCAGGACCAAGAACGATATTCCGCCCAAGTAGATACAGCAGGCGACAATCGGGATCAAGACAGCGGCAGTGAGTAGACGTGTACGTAGCACTGGTCAAGACGTATTTGGCGTAGTATTCCGACACACAGGCATACAGTGTCGACGATGGAGCCCCTGACGTCGCTTGTCTACGGCAGTGCCCTATTCAGGCACCAGGCCGAAACGTCGCTCTTGGTAGCTGTAACGCTCCAAGGCCTTGTAGAGCTCGTCCTTATCGAAATCAGGCCATAGGCTAGGGGTCATGTAAAACTCGGCGTATGCTCCCTGCCAAATGAGGAAGTTGCTGATCCGCATCTCCCCACTGGTGCGAATGATCAGGTCGGGGTCAGGCAACCCTGCCGTATAGAGGTAACGACTGACGAGCGGTTCGTCTACTTGCTCAGCAGGCACGCCGTCGGTAATTATCCGACGTATTGCATGCACCAGTTCGTCCCGCCCGCCATAGTCGAAAGCCACATTGAGGATTAGTCGCTGGTTTTTCTCCGTCAGTTTGATGGCTTTCAGAACTTTTTGTCGCAATGCCGGGGAAATACGCTCCAACCGCCCAACGTGACGCAGTTGGACGCCTTCCTTATGCAACTCCGACAACTCGCGGTCGATCACCCTCTCAAAGATGGACAACAGAATCTCAACTTCGCTCTCCGGGCGGCCCCAGTTCTCAGTCGAGAATGCGTAGATAGTCAGGACCGGAACGCCAAACTCAACCGCTGCTCGCAACACGCGGCGCAGGTTTTCTGTCCCGGCACGGTGTCCGGCCGCCCTGGGCAAACCTCGCGCCCGAGCCCAGCGGCCGTTGCCGTCCATGATGATCCCCACGTGCCGGGGCACCCGTTCCAGAGGTGGATATCGTCGATCATCCTGCAGTTGAGAGGGCATTATCGTAGGCTGATCCGGGGCACACTATAAGAGATCGCGTTAGCCTTCCAGGACCTCCCGCTGCTTGCGGGTGCTGATCTCGTCCATCTGCTCGATGTAGCGATCAGTGAGGTCCTGCAGGTCGTCCTTGCCACGGTAGAAGTCATCCTCAGCAATGAGCTTCTCTTTCTCAAATTCGCGCAGATCATCCAACACCTCGCGACGGATGTTCCGCAGCGCTACCTTTCCATCCTCGACACGCTGCCGCACAAGCCTTGCAAGCTCCTGCCGCCGCTCCTCTGTCAGGCGTGGGATAGGTAGGCGGATGATCCTGCCATCATTGGCCGGCGTGAGGCCCAGTTCGGACTTGAGGATCGCGCGTTCGATGTCACCAAGCGACCCTGGATCGTAGGGCCGGATGGTGAGCAGTTGGGGTTCCGGCGCGGCTATGACCGCCAACTGGTTGAGAGGTGTAAGTGTGCCATAGTAATCCACCATCACCCGTTCAACCAGTGCCGGGGAGGCCCGACCGGTGCGAATGGTGCGCAAATCAGCCTCCAGCACCTCGACAGTCTTGCGCATGCGGCCTTCTGCCTCGCGAACTAGTTCTTTGATCATCTTTGATCGCGGCTATCGAGAAATCAGCGTGCCGATGGGCTCGCCCACTACGGCCCGCTCCAGGCTGTGAGGCTGCCACAAGTTGAGCACAAGAATGGGCAGATCGTTTTCCATACACAATGAGATCGCCGTAGCGTCCATCACGCCTACCCGCAGTTCGAGTGCCTGCATATAGGTCAAGTGATCGAAGCGCTCAGCGTCCGGGTTCTCGTGCGGATCTTTAGCATAGACACCGTCCACCTTGGTGGCCTTGATCAACAGGTCGGCGTCGATCTCCATCGCTCTCAGCGCTGCAGCCGTGTCGGTGGTGAAATATGGGTTACCTGTACCGCCACCAACAATGACAGTGCGCCCCTTCTCCAAGTGTCGGATTGCGCGCAGGCGGATGTAAGGTTCGGCAATGGCCCGCATCTCGATAGCGGTCTGTACGCGGGTGACAATCCCCATGCGCTCCAGTGCATCGGCCAGTGCAAGCGCATTCATCACCGTAGCCAGCATGCCCATATGATCTGCCGTGGCGCGGTCCATCCCATGTGCGAGGCCATCTCGACCACGCCAGATGTTGCCCGCTCCCAGAACGATCGCGACTTCCACCTCCAAGTCACGTACGGCCGACACTTTGGCGGCGATCTCTTCCGCCATGTGAGGACCTATGCCGCTACCCCCAGGGCCGGCCAGTGACTCCCCACCTAGCTTGAGCAAGA
>DATKTN010000282.1:0-6231 GCA_035531135.1 Anaerolineae bacterium | reverse complement strand
TGACGCAGAGAAGCTCGGACGCCGACACGATCGCGCGCGCGATAGAGGGGGACGAGGCGGCGCAACGGGCGCTGTACGAGGCGCACCACGCGGCTGCGTTCCGGCTGGCCTACCTGCTCCTGGGGGATGCGTTTGACGCCGAGGAGGTGGTGCAGGATGCGTTTGTGTACCTGTTCCGCAACCTGCGCCGCTACGACGCCGGGCGGGGTTCCTTCTGGGCCTGGCTGCGCGTCGCGCTGGTGAGCCGCTGTCGCAACAAGCGCCGCCGCCGGCGGTTGCCGCTCGTCTCGCTGGAGGTGCTCGACGGTGCGGGACAGGTTCCGGTCGACCCGGCACCGGCGAGCGACCCGGCGGACGTGCTGGAGATGCGGGGCGTGCGCCGGGCGGTGTGGGATGCGCTGCAGCGGGTCAGCCCGGGGGCGCGGGACGCGCTGATCCTGCGGTATTATGAGGGGCTGTCGTACGCGGAGATGGCGGTGGCGTTGGGCTGTTCGAACGACGCCGCCCGGGCGCGGGTGGCCCATGGTAAGGTCCAACTGCGGCGCTTGCTCACCGCGCCGGAGGAGGGGGCGGTGGGTGAGAGGGGAGATGGAACCCTTGCGAAGGTTTGGCGGTAGCTCGAGAGGCAGAGGTGTCTTTGCCCGGCGGGTATCGTCGGGTTGCCAGGGCTGTGTGCAACCCTTGCGAAGGTTAGGTGGTAGTTTGAGGGGCGAAGGTGTCTTTGCCCGGCGGGTATCGTTGGTCTGCCAGGGTTGTGCGCAACCTTCGCAAGGGTTGGGGGTAGAGGGATGAGCCAAGTCCATCCGGGAGAAATCGAACTGGTGGGTTCCGGTGAGGGGGAGGGCAGCGGCGACGTCGCGGAGCACCTGCGCTGGTGCGCGCGTTGTCGCAGCGTCGTCGCCGATCATCGCTGGCTGGAGGGAGAGATCGGAGCCACGTTGGCGGCGGCGGCGGACGCAGTGCCCGTGCCGCAGCCCAGGTGGTGGGTGCTGCAGGGGCGCCTGGACGCCGGCCAGCGGCGGGTTGCGGGGTGGCGGGTCTCGGCCGTCGCCGGTGCCGTGCTGGCCTTTTGCCTGATGCTGTCACTTTCTCCAGTCCTGGGTACGGCCGTCGCGGCGCGGACGCTGCCCCCCGAGGCGATGGTCGCGCCCGCACCTGCCACGGCCGTTGTGACCAGCGGGCACGTGGCCTCGCTGGCGACGCCCACGCCGGCCATCTCGCGAGGCGAGTCGACGCCCTCGCCAACGCCCGCCTTCATGCTGCCCCCGACGCCGCCCGAGCCCGAGGTCTGAGGCTTGGGCTGGGAGGCGGCGGACTGTGGTCCGCCTGGAGCCAGGTGAGCTGGGGTGGGCGCGCAACCTGAAACCTGAAACCCATCATGAACCAGGTTCTGCTTGCACTCCGCTGGTACGTCGCCGTCCAGGCATTTGGCCTGGCGGCGCTGCCGCTGTGCCTCCAGTTGTTCCGCCACCTGCCGGATCGCGGCTATGGCGTCTCCAAACCGCTGGGCCTGCTCCTGGCCGGCTGGGCGTTCTGGCTCCTGACCACCTTCGGCTGGCTGCACAACACGGCCGGCGGCATCCTCGCCGCCCTGGCGTTGCTCATCGTCGCCGGCCTGGCGCTCACCACCCGGCCACCCGACCAGGCGACCAACGGACCACTCGACCAAGCGACCAACGGGCCACCCGACCAAGCGACCACCGGACCACCCGACCCCCTGTCCTGGCGCACCATCCTGGCGACCGAGGCGGTGTTCGCGCTCGCCTTCGCCGCCTGGTGCCTGGTCCGCGCCCACCAGCCGCGCATCCAGACGGCGGGCGGCGAAAAGTGGATGGAGATCGCTTTCCTGCGCGCCATCCTGCGCTCGGATACCTTCCCGCCCCACGATCCCTGGCTTTCGGGCTTTGCGATCTCTTACTATTACTTTGGCTACGTCATCGTCGCCATGCTGGCGCAGTTGGCGGCGGTCCCGCCTGCGATCGCGTTCAACCTGGGCATCGCCACGCTCTTTGCGCTCACGTGCACGGGGGCCTTCAGCCTGGTGTATAACCTGGTTGCGTCGGAGTCGAAGCTAAACCCTAAGGGTTTCAGAAAACCCTTAGGGTTAGGGTTTGCGTTGCTGGGGCCGCTTTTGGTGGCCGTGATGGGCAACTTGGAGGGGCTGCTGGAGGTGTTGCACGCCCGGGGCATCGGCCCGGCCGCTGCGTGGGCGTGGCTGGATATCAATCGGATCGACGCGCCGCCGGTGCCCTTTGCGCAGGGCAGTTGGGTGCCCACGCGCTTTTTCTGGTGGTGGCAGGCGTCGCGCGTGCTGCAGGACTATACGCCGTGGGGGGCGGAGCAGCACGTGATTGACGAGTTCCCCGCCTTTAGCTTCACGCTGGGCGACATGCACCCCCACGTCCTGGCGCTGCCATTCGTCCTCCTCGCCATCGCGCTGGCGCTCAACATCTACCGCCGTGCCAACCTGAAACCCGAAGCCTGGAACCTGAAACTGCTCCATTGGACAGTCTCGTTCCCACTGCACCCCTGGGAGCTACTCACCTACGCCCTCTGTCTCGGCGGCCTGGGCTTTCTCAACACCTGGGACTTTCCCATCTACCTCTTCCTCGTCGTCGCCGCCTACACCCTGGCCTGTCTACGCACCACGCACCACGCACCACGCATCACGTTTCATGCATCACGTTTCACGTTTCACGCATCACGTTTCACGTTTCACGTTTCACGTTTCACGTTTCACGCATCACGTTTCACGCTTCTCTCCATCGCCCTCCTCCTCCCCGGCATCCTGCTCTACCTGCCCTTCTGGCTCGGCTTTCAGTCCCAGGCGGGTGGCATCCTGCCCAATTTATTCAACGCGACCCGCCTGCCCCAGTTCCTGGTGATGTTCGGGCCGCTCGTCTTTATCGCGGCCGCCTTCGTCGTGGGCCAGGCCCGGCAAGGCCGGGTAGAGGCCCGGCGAGGCCGGGTAGAGGCCCGGCGAGGCCGGGTGCGGGTCCGCGAAGTGGCGAGATGGACGGCCACGGTAGCATTGGGCATCCTGGGCGTGCTGGCGTTCGCGCTGCTCCTGCTCGTGCTCCTCATTCGACTTGGCGTGGTCGCTCCGCAGGGGCCGGCGGGCTACCTGGCGGCCTGGATGCGTGGCGCGCCGATCCCCGGGCTGGAGGACGTGGCCGACGCGCCGGCCCAGGTCTCGCGCAGCCTCCTGTTGCGGTTGCTCAACCCCTGGACTGCGCTCGGCCTGATCGCCCTCCTCGTCACCATCGCTCTCACCGTCATTCACCGCTCCACAGCGCCCAATCTCCAATCTCCAATCTCCAATCTCTCATCCTCCCAATCTCCAATCTCCCATCTCCCATCCTCCCCATCTCCAATCTCCAACTTTGCCCTCCTCCTCTTCGCCACCGGCGCGCTCCTCACGCTCGGCGTCGAGTACGTTTACCTGCGCGACATCTTTGGCACCCGCATGAACACCGTCTTCAAGTTCTACTTCCAGGCCTGGGTGTTGTGGGGCGTCGCCGGGGCCTACGCGCTGGCGGGTTTCATGCGGCGGGGTCGCGTGGGCGTGGTCGTCGTCGCCGCGCTGCTCATTGCGGCCGGGTTGGTTTACCCGGCGCTGGCCATCCCGGCCCGCGCCCGCGAGTACGGCGGTCCCCCCACGCTCGATGGCACGGCCTACCTGGCCGGGGTGCAGCCGGACGATACCGCCGCGATCGCCTGGCTCAACGACAACGTCAGCGGCGCACCGGTCATCCTGGAGGCGCCGGGCGATGGCTACCGGGCCTACGTCTACGAGGGGCGGGTCTCCGCCCAGACCGGACTGCCCACGCTTCTCGGTTGGGCCGGCCACGAGCACCAGTGGCGCGGGAATTACGACGAACAGGCCCGCCGTGAACCCGACATCGAGACGCTGTACACCAGCGTGGACGCGGACGAGGTCTTGGCGCTGGTGGACGAGTACGGCGTCGAGTACGTCTACGTCGGGCCGTTGGAGCGGACGCGCTATCCGGCCGCTGGCCTGGCCAAGTTCGCCGCGTTGATGGACGTCGTTTACGACACGCGCACGGTGACGATCTATCGCCGTCGAATGACCAATGACCAATGACCAATGTCCAATGTCCAATGGCGAATGGCACATGACTGACGAAAAACTGGCCGGCCGGCAGACCCAACCGGTTCTCACCGTAGAGGTGGCGGTGTGGATTCTGGTCGCCGCTATCGCGCTCGTGCTGCGGTTGGTCCACCTCGACGCTGCCCCGCTCAACGCGGGGGAGGCCCGGGAGGCGATGCTCGCCTGGCGGGCCGCAACCGGCCAGGGGATGCCGGGGTCGGGCTACAGCCCGTTGTTGCTCGGGCTAGATGCGCTGCTCTTTGCGCTCTGTGGGGCGAGTGACTCGCTGGCCCGCCTGTGGCCGGCGCTCCTCGGGGGAGGGCTGGCGCTCACGCCCTGGCTGCTCCGGCTGCGCATCGGCCGCGTGGGCGCGCTGGTGGCCGGCCTGTACCTGGCGCTGTCCCCCACGGCGCTCGTCGCTTCGCGCCAACTGGATGGTGCGGTGGCCGCCGCGCTGGGGGGGATGGCATTCCTGGGCGGATTGGTCCGTTTCCGCGACACGGACAACCGTCCCTGGCTCACCCTCTCGGCCGGGGGCCTGGCGCTGGCTGTGACGAGCAGTCCTTCGGCGTACGGGCTGTTGCTGGCGATGGGGCTCTCCTGGCTGCTGCTGGCCTGGGCCTGGCCGGATGGGGGGATTCAGCGGCTGCGGGAACTGGTGGGCCTGCACCTGGGCCACAACCTCCTGGTGTTCGTGCTCGTTGGGCTGGCGTTTTCGACCGGGATAGGCTGGAACCCGGCCGGGCTGGGGGCGGCGGGTGGCTTGCTGCCAGCCTGGATCGCCCGCTTTGACCGGGTGGCGAGCTCCGTCGCGTCGCCGCTCACGCTCCTGGCCGTCTACGAGCCGCTGGCCTTGCTCTTTGGCCTCGGTGGGCTGGTGTGGGCCATCCAGCACGGCCACCGGCCCGGCGTGCTGTTGGGGCTGTGGGCGGGCCTGGGGGCGCTGCTGATGGCGCTGATGCCGGGACGGACGGTGCTGGACACGCTGTGGGCTCTCCTGCCGCTGGCGATGCTCACCGGCGTCACGACGGAATCGCTGGTGCAGAATTTGCGCGAGCGAGGGGGGTGGCTCAGCGAAGGGCTGTACATCCCTGTGGTCGTGATCCTGTGGGTTCATCTGTACCTGATGCTCGGGCGATACGCGGTTTCCGGCAGGTCCGAAGACCTGGCACTGGCGCTGCTGACGGCTGCGCTACAGGTGTTGCTGGTGATGATGTTTGCACTGGCGATGCGGGTGGACGCCGCGCTGCGCGCGTTGGGCGTGGGCACGGGGGTCGTGTGCCTGGCAGCCACGATCTCTGCAGGGTGGGGAAGCGCGTACGCGCGTCCGGCGGATCCGCGAGAACTGCTGGTGAACGAACCCACTGCCGTGGAGGTACGAGACCTGGTGGAGACGTTGCGCGATCTCTCGTGGCGCGAGACAGGGCTACCGACGACGCTGCCATTCACATTCGAGGCGGCTCCCGACTCGGTCCTGGCGTGGTACCTGCGCGATTTCGGCGCGGCCCGCCGGGTCGAGGACCTGGAGGGAGAGGTGGGCTCCGTGTTGGTGACCGCGTGGGGCGACCTGGGCGGGCCGACGCTGAGCGGCGGGCCGGAGGGCGTGGATTTCGTGGGCCAGGATTTTGCGCTAGGCCGCAGTTGGAGCCCACTCGAGATTGGATGCACGTGGGAGTGGCCGCCACAGTGCAGCGCTGGCGTCAAGTGGTTGTTATTCCGGAGTACGCCGGTCGCGCCTGTGGTCGATCAACGGGCGGCGCTCTGGCTGCGCCCGGACGTTGCGAGCGAGTAGTTCGACAGTGTCAAGCCTACATCGCGAGTCATTTGATAGCTTCGCATAGTCATTAGGGGCAATAACTTGGCTGAGCTCACTGTACTCAGACTGACATTAGGCTATGCGAAAGCAAGACCTGGCAGGTTTCGGAAAAAAGTACAAGTGAGGAGCATACGTGAAGCAGATTCTACTCGACAAACCGTTAGGCAGCCTCGTCAGGTTGGACTGGGAGAAAGGCCTGTACGTCGTCCTGATCATCCTGGCGCTCAGCACGCGGCTGTGGGGGTTGGGCGACCGGGTCCAGAGCCACGACGAGAGTATACACACCAAGTACTCGTGGAACCTG
>DATKTN010000281.1:0-12137 GCA_035531135.1 Anaerolineae bacterium | reverse complement strand
CCGGCCGAGCGGGCGAGGGCGGGAATCGGCGATGGCGGGGCGGTTGGGCAACGGGCCGCCATAGTTGTAGAACTCTTCAAAGCCCCGATCCAGGCCGTTCTCCACGACGCCCAGGAGGGGGTTGTTGCAAAACCCCACCGTGAGGTATCCTGCCTGGTGAAGCGAGTCGGCCAGCGTGACCTGCGTCTCACTGTGCCTGTCGTAAATCTGGACGGTCATGTGCGTGGTCGGGTACTCGCCGGTGAAGAACGATGCGTGGGCCGGGACAGTCCACTGGGCCGGAGAAATCGCCCGCTCGAAGAGGACACCGCTGTGGGCGAAGGCGTCCAGGTGTGGGCTGGTTTCGCGGGGGTACCCATAGCAAGAGAGCCGGTCCGCCCGCAGCGTGTCCAGTACGATCAAGACGACATCTGGTCTGGTCTGTGCAGTCATACGCATCCCTTCACCTCCACAGGCTGATCGACGCCTTGATGTGCTCGACTTCGCTGCGAATCTGCCGCCGGACGGCGCTCCTGACCGGGGGAAACCGCAGGAACCACGTGCCCGGGCGTGTCGTTCCCCCAATGGCCAGGCACAGGGCTGTCGTCTCTTCGCCCGCTTCTTCGATCGTGAACGCGCCCCAGACGGGCAATGGCGGGCGGGTCAACCGGAACCGAAAACAGGCGTCCTCCACCCCGGTCAACTCAAAGCTCAGCGTGAGCGGCAGTCCGCAGAACTGTTCCCGCGTCTGGAAGCGCGCGCCGATCTCCCCAAAGTTGCCTCTTGTAAACTTTAAGCCCGCGTGGGTCTCGAACTGGTACCGCTCGGGGTGCGTCTCCAGTTCCACGAACCATCGTCGAACTGCGGCGGCGTCGACCTGAACCAGCGTCTCGGCCGTGACCATCGCGACCTCCATGCGCCTTCCTGGACGGTCACGCGCGCTCACGGCCTGGTTGCCCTCTGCTCTTTGGCCAGCAACGTGGCGACCCGGTCCAGGATGGCCTCCGCCACGGCAGCCTTGCTCATCAGCGGCAGCTCCTCCACGCCGCCCTCGCGGCCCAGGATCACGACCCGGTTCGTCTCTGCGGCAAAGCCCGCGTCCGGGGCCGTGACGTCGTTGGCGACGATCAGGTCCAGGTTCTTGGCCGCCAGCTTGGCGCGGGCGTTCTCGATCACGTCCTGGCTCTCGGCGGCAAAGCCGACGGCGAGGCGGGGGGTGCCGGTCTCCGCCCACCGCACGGCGACGGCGGAGAGGACGTCCGGTGTGCGGGCCAGGCGCAGCACAAGATCTCCCGCATCCTTCTTGATCTTTTGCGGGGCAGGGGCGGCCGGGCGGTAGTCGGCCACGGCGGCCGACATCAACAACAAGTCGGCCCCTTCGATGGCGGAGAGCACCTGGTCGTGCATCTCCTGCGCGGTGGCGACGTCGACGCGCGCGGCACCGACGGGGGTGGGGAGATCGGTGGGGCCGGTGATGAGCGTGACCGCCGCCCCGCGGTCCAGCGCTGCCTGCGCCAGCGCAAACCCCTGGCGGCCGGAGGATGGGTTGCTGAGAAAGCGGACCGGGTCGAGCGGCTCGCGGGTGGGGCCGGCGGTGACGACGGCCCGCCGCCCGGCCAGCGGTCCGTTCCGCCCCAACACCCACCGGACGTGGCCCAGGATCTCGTCGGGCTCCATCATGCGGCCCTCCCCCTCCAGGCCGGAGGCCATCCGCCCGTGGGCCGGCCCGGCAAAGTGGACGCCCCGCTCCCGCAGCGTGGCCACGTTGGCCTGCGTGGCCGGGTGGGTCCACATCCCGGCGTCCATCGCCGGGGCCGCCAGCACCGGGCACGAAGCGGCCAGCGCCAGCGTCGTCAGGAGGTTGTCGGCCACGCCCTGCGCCAGCTTGGCCATCGTGTTCGCGGTGGCCGGCGCGATCACCAGCAGGTCGGCGGCGTGGGCCAGCCCCACGTGCGCGATGTGCGTCGGCAGCCCTTCGCCCGGCGCGGCCCACAGGTCGGCGTACACCGGGCGGCCGGTGAGCGCCTGGAAGGTGAGCGGGGCGACGAAGCGGGTCGCCGCCTCCGTCATCACCACGTCCACCAGTGCCCCCGCCTGCGTCAGGTGGCTGGCCAGCGTGCAGGCCTTGTAGGCGGAGATACCGCCTGTGATGCCCAGGAGGATGCGCTTGTCGCGTAGCAAAGAAATGGGTTCCATCATTGGTTCAGCTCGTGGACGATCCGCAGCCCGTGCAGCGTGAGCCACGGGTCCACCACGTCGATGACGCCGGTCTCGCGGGCGATGATCTCCGCCAGCCCCCCCGTGGCGATGACGTGCGTCTCTGCCCCCAGCTCGGCCTTGAAGCGGGCCACCATCCCCTCCACCAGGCCCACGTAGCCGAACAGCAGCCCCGACTGGATCGCGTGAGGGGTGTTGCGCCCGATCGCCGCCGGCGGCCGGGTCAGCTCCACCCGGGGCAGTTTGGCCGTGCGCTCGAAGAGCGCGCGGGCGGCGATGCCGATGCCGGGCGCGATGGCCCCGCCCAGATAGTCCCCTTCCGCCGACATCGCGTCAAAGGTGGTGGCGGTGCCAAAGTCGACCACGCAGGCCGGCAGCCCGTACAGCGCCCGCACGGCGGCGGCGTTGACCACCCGGTCCGCCCCCACATCCCGCGGGTTGTCGTACCGAACGCGCACACCGGTTTTCACTCCCGCGTCCACGACCAGCGCCGCCTGCCCCACGTAATCCCGGCATACCTGCTCAAAGACCGGCGTCAACGGCGGCACGACGCTGGCGATGGCTGCGCCCGTCACCTGCTCGGGCCGGTACCCCCGGTGGCGGAACAGTTGGTCCAGCAGGATGCCGTACTCGTCGGGCATTTTCTCATGGATTGTGCGAATGCGCCAGCGCGGTCCCAGCGTCTCCCCTTCGTACAGGCCAAACGTGATGTTCGTGTTGCCGATGTCGATGCAAAGCAGCATGTCGTCCTCCTTTAGAGACCCTTGCGAAGGTTCGGTCGATACTCTCCAGGCCAGGAACCCCTGTGCCAACCACAGCTTATTCCTCTACCCAGGCTATGCGCAACCTTCGCAAGGGTGGTACCGAGGAGTGGAGCATCCCCAGATGCGGAGCGGCGGCTGCAAGAGCCGTTCGCACGTGGGCGTGCTCACTCCTCTCGGGCCCTACCCCAGCCGGTCCAATCCCAGGGCCGCCAGTCCGAAGGCCACGACGACGAGCGAAGCCGCCAGGTCCTGGCCGGTCAGGCGCAACTGGACCATGCGCGTGCGGTGCTGGGCGGCCCGGAAACCCCGCGCCTCCATCGCCGTCGCCAACTCCTCGGCCCGCCGGAAGGCGATGACAAAGATGGGCACGAACACCGGGACCCAGTTCCGCAACCGGCGCCACGGTCCCCCCGACCGCAGGTCGGCCCCCCGCGCCTGCTGTGCCCGGGCGATCTTGTCGATCTCGTCGAAAAAGACGGGCACGAAGCGCAGCGCGATCGTCAGCACCAGCGCCAGCTCCCGCACCGGCAGGCCCGCCCGCGCCAGCGGCCCCAGCAGCGCCTCCACGCCGTGGGCCAACCGGGCCGGCGAGGTCGTGAATGTCAGGAGCGAGGCGACGATCACCAGCAGGCACAGCCGGTACGTCTGCACGGCCCCCGCCAGCACCCCCTCGCGGGTCACGGCGATCCCCCCCAGCGCGACCAGCGGCTGGCCCGGCGTGGTGAATATCTGGAAGGCGGCCATAAAGCACCCCAACCAGAAGACGGAGCGCAACGTGCGCAGGAGGGCCGGCAGGGGCGCAGCCGATAGAAGCGCGACGGCGGCGACGAACGCCGAGATGAGCAGCGTGCTGGCCAGGCTTTGGGCAGCAAACGGCATGGCCATGAGCAGCAGCGCCGCCCCCATCTTTACCCGTGGGTCCAGGCGATGCAGCGCCGAGTCGGCGGCCACGTACATGCCGGGCAGCAACAGGTTCACGTGCGGCCCTCCTCTCGAGACCTTCGAGGCCTGCCGTTTCTCTCCAGCAGCCCCAGCGCCCGGGCGATCTCGCTGGCCGCCTCCTCCGCCAGCAACCGGTCGGTGCGCACCTCCCATCCCGCCGCCCAGAGTGCCTGCATGAGCGCCACCGCTGGCGGCACGTCCAACCCGGCGGCGCGCAGCAGCTCCCCGTCGCTCAACACCTGGCGAACCGGCCCGTCGGCGGCGACGCGCCCCCCTGCCAGCACCACCACCCGCTCGACGACCCGGGCCAGTTCGTCCAGGTTGTGGGACACCAGGATCAGCGTCGCGTGGGTCTGCTCGTGCCACGCGAGCACCCGGGCCAGCAGCTCCCGCCGGCCGCGGGGGTCCAGGCCGGCCGTCGGCTCGTCCAGGATCAGCACCTCCGGGCGCAGGCTCAGGATGCCGGCCAGCGCCACCCGGCGCATCTCGCCGCCGCTCAGCGTGAACGGCACCCGCCGCTCTATCGCGGCCGGGTCCAGCCCTACCATCTCCAGCGCCCAACGCACCCGATCGGTGACCTCCGGCTCGTCCAGTTCCAGGTTGCGCGGCCCGAAGGCGACCTCCCGGAACACCGTCTGCTCAAAGATCTGGTCCTCCGGGTACTGGAAGGCGAGTCCCACCCGCCGCCGTTGGGCGCGGGCCGCGACCGTGCGCGCGTGGGCCGGCACGCCGTCCAATCCCACCCGCCCGGCCGCCGGCTCCAGCAGCCCGGCCAGGTGCTGCACCAGCGTGGACTTGCCGGAGCCGGTCGGCCCCACGATGCCGACCCGCTCTCCGGGGCCGATCTCCAGGCTCACCCCGCGCAGCGCCGTGCGCGCCAGGGGCGTGCCCGGGGCGTAGGTGTGGACGAGGTCCTCGACCCGGATCAACACAGCGCGTTCGCCAACGTCTCCATCGTCAGCAGGCCCGCTGGCAGCGACATCCCCCAGCTCCGCAGGCGGTGGGCGATCTCGGCGGCCTGTGGCAGGTCCAGCCCCAGCGCCCGCAACTGCTCCCGCTGCTCGAAAACCCGCTCCGGCGGCCCGTCCATCGCGATGCGCCCGCCGTCCATCACCAGCACCCGCCGGGCGGAGGCGGCCTCGTCCATCGACTGGGTGATCAGGACGACGGTGATTCCCTCCCCGGCGTTGAGCCGCCGGATCGTCTCGAGGATCTGCCGGCGGCCGGGCGGGTCGAGCATCGACGTCGGCTCGTCAAAGACGATGCACGCAGGACGAGTCGCCAGCGCGCCGGCGATCGCGACCAGTTGCTTCTGGCCGCCGGAGAGCATCTGCGGCGGGTGGGTGCGATACGCCGCCAGGCCGACCGCGTCCAACGCCTCGTCAACCCGCCGGCGGATCTCGGCCGGCGGGAGCGCCTGGTTCTCCGGCCCAAAGGCCACGTCCTCCTCGACGGTGCTGGCGACGAGTTGGTTGTCGGGGTTCTGGAACACCATGCCGACCCGCTGCCGCACGGTCCACAGGTTGCGATCGTCGGAGGTCAGCAACCCCTCCACCCGGACCTGCCCCGCCGTGGGCATCAGGAGGCCGTTGAAATGCCGGGCCAGCGTCGACTTTCCCGACCCGTTCGGCCCGACGAGCGCCACGAACTCTCCCCGCTCGACGGCCAGGTCGACGCCCCGCAGCGCCGCGACCTGCCCGCCATCCTCCAGCGGGTAGGCGTGCTCCAGCCCCCGGGTCTCGATAAAGGGCGGCACGGTGACCCCGGCCCCGTCAGTCCCGCGCCGCGGCGATCTGCCCCTTGCCCACCGCCCGCAGCGCGGCGACGGTGGGTATGGTGACGACCAGCGCCAGCGCGATCTCGATCGGGACGTTCATCGCAAAGACCGGCACCAGCAGCGCCACAGGCAGCGTGCCCAGCCAGATCAGCAGCCCGAGCACGCCGAACGTGTTCGTCAGCGTGCCGACCAGCCCGGCGACCCCCGCGGCCAGCGCCGGCCAGCGCCGCAGCAGGCGGTAGGCGTAGTAGGCCAGGACGCCGATCAGGATGCGCGGCAGGAAGGCGGCGGCCAGCGCCACCAGCAGGTTGCCGTCGGCGAAGGCCACGAAGGACGCGCTGTAGCGGTACCAGGACGAGATGGCCAGCACCAGCCCCACCAGCCCGCCGACGACGGGGCCGGAGAGGATGCCGGCGACGATGGCCGGCAAGTGCAGGCTGGTCGCGGCCTCGGTGGGGTTCGGGACAGGGATCAGCCCCAGCGAGGTGAACGACAGCACGATCGCCAGCGCGCCAAAGACGCCGGCCACGGCCAGGTCGTGGGTGCTCAACTGCAACCGGCCGGTGGGAGAGCGTTGGATCGATTCCACAACTGCCTCCTTGTATGGAGTGTGGGTGGCTGGGCATCGGGAAGGCGCGGGGCGGCCAGGGGGTGCGGAACGGAAGGACGGGGCGCGAACCCCGTCGGCGGAGGACCACTCCCTCCTGCCGTCTCGGTCGCCTGGGCGATCCCAGCGGCACCGGAAAGCGGTGCGTTTGGTTGGTTCTGACTGTCGTCAGACAGAGCTCACGGCCCGGTGGGTCCGTGGCAGATATATTGTACTCGAGTTCGGTGGGGCGTCAAGTCCTTCCCGAAAGCTGCCGCGAGCGTCTCAGGTGCACGGTTCGCCGCTCTTGGCGCGCGTTCGTGGCATCCTCGGCGTGCTTCCTAGCTTTCGGGAAGGTCTGCCCAGGTCCTTGTTTTCTGCGCGGCGCAACCGTGGTAGAATGTCGCCGGAGATCGGCGTTATGCGCATGGCCGGATGGCATGTGCAGCTACAATGACAAGGAGCACACACCATGGACAAGAGCGATCCGTCTTAATCCTCCCAATCCGTGTCCATACGATCTACAATCACAAGGAGCACACACCATGGAAAAGAGCCTCAAATCGAGACTGGCGCGGCGAGAACCCCTCGTCGGGCCACTGATCACGCTTCCCTCACCCGAGATTGCCGAGATCATGTGTACCGTGGGTTTCGACTACCTGTGGATCGAGACCGAGCACGCGCCGATGGGCTTTGCAGACGCCCAGATGATGATCCAGGCGGTGGGCGGACGGTGTCCCTGCGTCGTGCGCGTCCCTGACAACGCCGAGGCGTGGATCAAGCGGGCGTTGGACATCGGCTGCGATGGAATCGTGATACCGCAGATCAAGTCGGGGGCCGAAGCGCGAGAGGCCGTCCAGTGGTGCCTGTATCCGCCGGCTGGCCGGCGGGGCGTCGGTATCGGCCGGGCCCACGGATACGGCATGGCGTTTCAGGAGTACGTCGACGCGGCCAACGATCAGCTCGCCATCATACTGCAGGTCGAGCACGTCGACGGGGTGCGCAACATCCGCTCGATCGTCGAGACGCCGGGCATCGACGCTATCCTCATCGGGCCTTTCGACCTGTCGGGCAGCCTGGGACTGCTCGGCGAGATCGACCATCCCCGCGTGACGGAGGCCATCCAGGAGATCAAGCGCCACTGCGACGAGGCGCACGTGCCCGTCGGCATGTTCGTGGTGGACGCCCCGGCCGCCAGGCGCTGCATCGACGACGGCGTCACGCTGGTTGCGCTGGGGATGGACGTGTTCTACCTGTGGAAATCGGCGCAACAGGCCCTGGACGAGGTGCGGCGCGGGAACCCCTAGCGCGTTCTTCCTGACCTGGCCAAGCCGGAACCGAACAGGATCCCACGCAAAGACGCTGAGGCGCAAAGAACGAAAACCCTCTGCGACTTGGCGGCTCTGCGTGAAAACTCTTGCCCAATGTGCAGGAATCTCAGTGTCCAGGTACCAGGATCCCACGCAAAGACGCCAGGACGCAAAGAAAAAAACCTTTGCGACTTTGCGGCTTTGCGTGGAAACTCTTACTCAATTCTGGGCGGGCGGCGGAGCTGGACGATCAGCGCCCCCAGGCCCGCCAGCGCCATCCCGATCCCCTCCTGCCAGGTGAGCTGCTCCCCCAGGAACAGCCAGGCCAGGACGGCGATCTGGACGAGCATCGTGCTGTTGATGATGCTGGATTCCATCGCCGAGAGCGTGCGCAGCGTGTGATTCCAGAGCGTGAACGCAAAGGCCGTATTCACGACGGCCAGCCAGCCCACGATGGCCCAGTGGGCCGGGTTGAGGCGGGGCAAACCCTGCGCCAGGACCCCGGTCACGAGCAGCACGACCGCCCCGATCCCCATGCTGACGACCGTCACGGTGAGAGGAGGGACGTCCCCCGCCCGGTTGACGCGCCGCCCCAGGATCGCGGATCCGGCGTTGGCGAGGACGCCGATGACTACGACGGTCAACCCCACGGCCTGGTGGGCCGGGATCGCGACGGGATAGAAATAGGTCACGATGCCGGCGACGTTCAGGAACACGCCGCTCCACTGCAGGACCGTCGGTCGTTCCGCCAGCAGCGGGATGCCCATCAGCGCCACCGCGACCGTCGTGAAATTCAGGAGCAGGCTGACCGTTACCGACGGCAGGTAAGCCAGGCCCAGGAACTGGGCGCCCTGCGTGACGGCGTAAAAGAGCAGCCCCAGAGCCACCAGGCGCGCCCACGCTCCTCTGGAGAGGCTGCGCAGCGGCTTCAGGTGGGCGGGGCGCAGCGCGAAGGGCAGCAGGCACAGGAAAGCCAGGCTGTACCGCAGTCCCGCGAACGTGATGGCCGGGATGTCCGCCAGGCCGATCTTGATGAGCACCCAGGACGTGGACCACAGGAACGTCACGAGCAGCGCCTGGAGCACCGCGCCCAGGTGTGGGATGCGATGTTGCGTCACGTGGGCACCTCCGTCAGTCATCTTGCCAAAGTACGATCTTATCACACCTTGCCCATCCCCGCAACGTGGCCGCCCCAGGTGCCAGGCACTTTTTCGAGCAGTGCGAGACCCAAAACAGTGATTTCTCAAGGCTGTTTCTTGTCTCAAAACGGCAAGTGCCTGGCACCTAGCCAAAGGAGAGCCCCCGCCTCAGGGGCATCCCACGCAAGCCGGTGCTTGACGTGGGACGCGCTTGAGACGAGGGCTCAGGCCCGTGCCGGCGTCTCTATCGTTTCACCAGGCACGGCTGGCACGCCGGGGCGTGGACAGCCGCGGCCGCAGCGCCGTACCGTTCCTGCAAGCGGCATCCCCAGGTGACCAGGTGATGCCCCAGCCTGCTCAGCGCACGGCGGTGGAACCGGCCGTGCGTCTGTCCCCGTCCCATCGCCTGCCGGATCAACCGCTCCGTTTCCGCCTCGCGCAGCAGGTCCGCGTATCGCTCCTGGCGGGCCACAATATCAGTCCAACTCAACATCTCGCACCTCCCGAGCCTGGTATCACCGACCTATTAGACCTGACAGGTTTCACAGCCCTCTTTTCGGCACAAGTATGCCCCTGATCAGGTCGAGTCTGGCTCAAGACGACCCCTTTGAAAACCTGTCAGGTCTCTCAGACGACGACCGCGCGCGGTCGTGGTACAGTCACCTCGCCCTCCTCGCTGGCCAGGCACCGCTCCACCGCCCGGCCCAGCCTCCGCACCCCCTCCTCGATCACGTCCGGCGGGTGCATGGAGAAGTTCAACCGCACGTACTCCTGGGCGCACTCGCAGGGGTAAAAGATCGACCCGGGCGCAAACGTCACACCCTCCTCCGCCGCCAGTGGCAACAACTGGCTGACGGAAAGCGCCGCCGGGAGCTGGAGCCACAGGAACAGCCCGCCGCGGGGCGATTGCCACCCTGCCCCTGCTGGCATGTGCCGGTCCAGCGCCGCCAGCATCGCGTCGCGGCGGCCGCGGTACACCTGGCAGGTCCGCCGCAGGTGGGCCTGGTACCGGCCGACGGTGATGTACGCCTCGAGCGCCCGCTGCGTCAGGCTGCACGTGGCCAGGTCGCTGACCCGCTTGCAGGCCAGCAGCCGCTCGTACACCGGGCCCTCGGCCACCAGGAAGCCCACCCGCAGGCCCGGCATCAGCATCTTGGAGAACGTGCTGACATAGATCACCCGTCCGGCCGGGGCCAGCGCTTTGAGCGCGGGCTGGGCGCAGCCCTCGTAGCGCAGGTCACCCAGGAAGTCGTCCTCCAGGATCGGCACGTTGTAGCGGTCTGCCAGCGCGATCAACTGCCGCCGCCGCCGGCCGCTCATGCACGTGCCGGTCGGGTTCTGGAAGGTAGGGATCGTATAGATCAGGCGCGGGCGGTTGGAGCGCATACAGTCCTCCGCCTGCTCCACCCGCATCCCCTGCTCGTCGACCGGCACGCCCAGCAGGCGCACGTCCAGCGAGCGAAACAGGTCGATCGCGCAACTGTAGGTCGGGCTCTCCACCATGACCACGTCGCCCGGGCGGAGCAACAGCCAGGCCACCAGCGCCAGCGCCTGCTGCGAGCCGGACGTGATCAGGACTTGGTCGGGGTGGGTGGGGACGCCCTGGCTGGTCAGGATGTGGGCGATCGTGGCCCGCAAGGGGGGATAGCCACACCGGTCGCCATACCCCAGGCACTCTGAGCCGTCACGGCGCAGCACCGCCTGTAGCGTCTTGCGGAACTCGTCCGCCGGGAACATCTCGCTGTCGCCGATGCCGCCCCAGAAGGAGATGGCGTCTGGCCGCGAGACCGACGCCGTCATGCGGTCGAGATCTCCTTGAACCGACCGCCAGGAATGCGTGAGCAGTTGCTGCTGCCACAGCGGCCAGTCGGCGGGGGCGGACCGCTCCTCCTCCGATGGGGGCAGGTCCGGCAGCGGCGGGGCGACGAAGGTGCCGCTCCCCCGCCGGGTGTAGACCAGTCCCTCGGCCTCGAGCTCGGCGTACGCGTTCGTCACCGTGATGCGGCTCAGCCCCAGGCTGGCGGCCAGATCCCGCGTGGCGGGCAGCCGCGTCTCGGGGAGCAGCGCGCCGGACTGGATCTGCTCCTGCAGGAACGTCTGGATCTGCCGGTAGAGCGGTACCGGGCCGTCGCATTCTATGGGTATTCGCACACGTCACCTCCTCCCAGGATCGGTCCAATCACCTGATTGGTATACCCATATTAGCACATTTTAGCGAGGATGTATAGAGCCAATTGGGGGAAAATAGTCCAGTCCACTGGAGGTAATGTCCCCCTTGGGTGTTGTTGCTCTCGAGGGATCGCCAGATCCCGTCTCAACTCACGGCCGGCCAAAGTCGGCGATAAAGTAATAGCCCCAACTGGTCTGGGCCACGCCCACGCCGATCTCCGAAAGCCAGGTCGTGAGCAACGTGCGCCGGTGCGGATCGTTCGGCGGCACCTCGTCCATCCAGATGTCGACCGCGCCCTGGGGAGTCTGGCGCTGCGCCCAGCATTCGGCCCAACTGGCGGGCTCGTAACCCGCGCGCAGGATGCGCGTCTTGATGTTCGAGCCGTCGGAGCCGGTGTGGCTGCACCAACTGCGCTGCGCGCAGTCGTTCGCCTGCCCCTGCGCCGCCCGCGCCAGCGTCTCGTCGTACGCCAGCGGCGGCAGCCCGTGCCGGGTGCGCACCTCGTTGATCAACCGCACCGTCTCGCGGGGCCAGGCGGCCACGTCGGCGGGCGGGGGGGCGGCCGGCGCAGCGGTGGGCGCGGGCGCCGCCTGGGCCGGGGCCGTGGCCGGAACCGGCGTCGGGCTGGGCGGAGCGACCGTCGGTGCAGGCGCACGGGCCACGGCCGGTCCGTCCAGCGGCAGCACCAGCTCCTGCCCCACCCGGATCAGGTCCGCGTCGGCCAGCTCGTTGACCGCCTTGAGCATCGCCGCCTTCAGCCCGTACGCCCGCGCGATCCCGACCAGCGTCTCGCCCTCCTCCACGACGTGCACGACCCAGAAGGCCGAGGCCTCCTCCCATCCGGCCTGCGGCGGGATCGAGAGCACCCGCCCCACCTGCACGACCGTCGAATCGCCCATCCCGTTCTGCAGTTGGATCGCCGCCATCGGCACGCCGTACTGCCTGGCCAGCCCCAGCAACGTGTCGCCCTTCTGGACGGTGTGCTCGACGGAGGCGCGTTCGACCGGCACGGGCTCCGTCGGGACCGGGGCCGGTTCTGGGGTCGCGATCGGGGAGGATGGGGACGTGGGAGGGGGGGCCGGCGTGCGGGTCGGCGCGGCGCCCGGCGCTGCCGGAGCGGTGGGCGTGATCGCGTCGTCCGTGAGCTCGGTGGCGCAGGCGGCCAGCATGGCGGGCAGGAGGCCGAGGGCGATCAGGCGGGCGAGAAAGACGGCGCGTCTGTTCATACTTGACACGGATTGGCAGGATTAAGA
>DATKTN010000280.1:0-10821 GCA_035531135.1 Anaerolineae bacterium | reverse complement strand
CGTTTCCGGCCTGTGGAGGGTGAGTGCCTGCGGCTTGAGCCCGTCCACGCCAGGCAGCTCACAGAGTTGTACGCGCTCGGCACAGGTAGCGCCTTTAGCCCTGCGCAGATGGAGCGTGGCGTCTTCCACGGCGTCCTCCCGGACGGCAACCTGGTGGCGGCTGCAGGCACCCACCTGGTCAGCCCGACCACCGGCGTGGCGGCGGTGGGCAACGTCTTCACCCACCCGGACTACCGGGGACAGGGCTACGGCACGGTGACCACCAGCGCCGTCGTGGCCGAGCTATTGCAGCTCGGGATCCGCGACGTCATCCTCAACGTCAATCAAGACAACGCAACGGCCATCCGCATCTACGAGCGCCTGGGCTTTGAACGCTACTGCCCATTCCTGGAAGGTCCTGCTTCTGCCTCCAAGAGCAAGAAACGGGACGCAGATTAGCGCCGATCCACGCTGATCCTTTGTGAGCAAAGCGACTGCCCCGAACCGAACACGGTGGGGGCAGTTTTGCGTTGGATGGGCTGGGGATGGACGCTGTGAGGTTCCGGGTTCGTGTTTGTCAAAGTCTCCCCACACAAAGAGTCAAACTCTCCCTACAGACAGGCAGCACGATCCATGGTAAGATTATGTACAGCGACGCATCGTGGAGGCCTGTGCTGAAGACCATTGAACAGATGGCCAAGCTCATAGTCTGGTTCTCGTTGGAATCCACATGTGAGTCAGTAGAAGCTGTGCCACGTCCAAAGGGCACCTACGCACACAGGGCTTGCGAGTGATGGCGAAGATAAGGGGGAGGTGATGTGTATTGGATGAATGCGGTTCTCTCGACATGGATGGTGTCGTAGAATGGGAGGTTATTCCCCCAACGTGAAAGGAGCATCCAAGATGAAACGGAAATCACTTCTGGTAGTCGTTGCAGTTCTTGTCCTGCTGGTCCTCAGCACAAGTGTGGCCTTGGCTGGAGGAATTGACGACCCTCCAGGTATACCCCTCTATGTGATCATCGAGGTCGATTGGGACGGGGCCTCTCCCAAGGGCGACTGGACGGTATGGGGCCCTGCATGGGACCCTGAAGTTGGCGGCACAACGCTCACGAGTTGTACCGATTGCCTGGAGATGAACTATGAGTTCACCTTCAAGGGCAAGACAGTCCATTTCGACGAGATTTATGTTCCGACTGTCAAGGCCACCCCACAAGTGCATCATGTGGTACTGCATGACCTCGATGGGGACGGAACCTATACTGGCTCGCTGTCAGCTGCTCACTACTTCCCCTGGAGAGCAGAGCCAGACGGCTCATGGGCAGTTCTGTACTTCGATAGGATAGAATACGATATCACCTTCGATGAGGACGGAAACGTAACCGACTTCCACTACCTGCAGTACGAACACAAGAAGTTAAAGTGACGCCATCACAGACCTATGGGAGGCAAAGTTTAGCCAAAATCGAGCCTGACTTTCGAGGGACGAAAGCTTACTCAGGGGCAATTACAGTCCTGGGTCTGGCGCTGCGCGCACTTGCAGTGCCACACTCTTGCTTGCATGCACCACGTTGACGCGTCCCCGCACACGACCAAGCCCTGGCCTTCGGGGCAGGGCTTTCTGTTTGCACGCGAAGCCTGCTCCTTTCGCCTTCGACCCTCGCCGCTTGCCGCTCACCCGTGCCAATCGACCCACTGCCCCTGCCCCAGGTAGCCCCGGTGGCCGCTGACGTTGCGAGCGCATGACCACCACCGAAACGACCACCCCGATTTTGTGGTTAAGACGGTTTTGCATTCGGGTTGCAGTGGTGGTAGCGTGACTGAGGACGGCGAGATGTCGGCTTTGGTCCGTTCTCCTCTGTACAAATTAGGCACATCCCCGTCGAGGTGTCGAACCTATGCGTAGAGCGATGGTAGATGGCCAACTTGTGCGGGCCAGCCCGGAGGCTCCAGCGGAGGCGACCTGCCCTGCGTGTGGTGGCGCGGTTGAGAAGCGCAAACGCAGGAGGAGCGATGGAGGGATGACCTGGTTCTGGCGGCACCGGCGGGGTGAGGGCGAAGGATGCCCCAGGCGATACAATCCTGACGTTGATTGAGGCAAGAGCGGCCCACCATTGAAGGAACTCTGTCGGTAGTATCAAATGGGGGCGAGTATAGGTGCCAGGATCGGATCTCAGGACTTGCACTTTGCCCCGGCTTGGGTTATACTGAAATCGCATTCAGCGAGAAAAGAGGCCTCGCGTCTGGGCGGAGCCCGAGATGGAAACCAGGACGATGGATCCCACCTGGTGAACGTCAATTCTTGCTCGCCAGCGTCAAACGGCTGACGGGCTTTGTTGTGTCTGAGGGGAGCGAGACGTTGGCAAGAACAGGAACCGTGGTGCGCGTGGCCGGCGTGGTCGTGGACGCAGAGTTTGCCTCTGGGGACCTGCCCAGCATCCACGGTGCGCTGATCGTGCAGCGTGACGACGGGCCAGAATTGGTCGTCGAGGTGCAGGAACACACCGACCCGCACACGGTGCGGGCCGTGGCGATGGGCAACACGGCGGGCCTGCGCCGGGGGCTGCCGGTGCTCGACACGGGCCACCCGATCCGCGTACCGGTGGGCCGGGCGACGCTGGGACGCATGTTCAACGTCCTGGGCCAGCCCATCGACGGACGGCCCGCGCCCGTGGGGACGGCGTCGCGCCCGATCCACGCGGCATCCCCACCGCTGCGCGAGCAACGGGTGGTCGTCGAGCCATTCGTCACCGGCATCAAGGCCATCGACCTCTTGACCCCCTACCCGCGGGGCGGCAAGACCGGCCTGTTCGGCGGCGCGGGAGTGGGCAAGACGATGCTGATGATCGAGCTGATGCGCCACACGATCCGCGAGCACTCGGGCATCGTGCTCTTCGCCGGCGTGGGCGAGCGCAGCCGCGAGGGGAACGAGCTGTGGCTGGAGATGCAGCGCAGCGGCGTGCTGGAGAGCACCGTCCTCGTCTTTGGGCAGATGAACGAACCGCCCGGCGCACGGCTGCGGGTGCCGCTCACCGCGCTGACGATGGCCGAGTACTTTCGCGACCATGAACGCCGCCCGGTGCTGGTGTTCATCGACAACATCTTTCGCTACATCCAGGCCGGCGCGGAGGTGTCGGCGCTGCTGGGCCGGCTGCCCAGCGCCGTGGGATACCAGCCCACGCTCGGCAGCGAGATGGGCGAGATGCAGGAGCGGATCACGACGACTGGCCGGGGCAGCGTGACGTCGGTGCAGGCGGTCTACGTGCCGGCCGACGACCTGACCGACCCGGCCGTCGTGGCGACGTTTGCCCACCTGGACGCGGCGACGATCCTTTCGCGCCGCCAGGCCAGCCTGGGCATCTACCCGGCGATCGACCCGCTGGAGTCGAACAGTGCGTTGCTCACGCCGGCGGGCGTGGGGATGGATCACTACGCCATCGCCACCGAGGTCCGGGCGTTGCTGGCCCGCTACCAGGAGCTGCAGGACGTCATCGCCATCCTGGGGATGGAAGAGCTGAGCGAGGAGGATCGCGTGGCGGTCAACCGGGCCCGGCGGCTGGAACGCTTCCTCACCCAGCCGTTTTTCGTCTCCGAGCCGTTCACCGGGCTGCCTGGCCGGTACGTGCCATTACCGGAGACGCTGCGCGGGTTCCGCGAGATCCTGGAGGGTCGCCACGACGACCTGCCTGAGCAGGCGTTTTACATGGTCGGCACGATAGACGAGGCCGTGGCGCAGGCGCAGGAACTGGAGGGAAACGAGTAGTTGCGGAAGCAGGGAAACAGGGAAGCGAGTGATGTCTAGGTTGTTTCGCCTGGTCGTTTTGACACCGGAAGAACCGTTTCTCGACGCAGGGGAAGTGGCCTGGGTGCAGGCCCACCTGGCCGACGGCGGTGGCATCGGGATCTACCCCGGGCATGCGCCGCTCGTCGCCGAGACGGTCACCGCGCCGCTGCGGTACGCCGACCAAGCGGGCGAACACGCGCTCGACCTGGAAGCGGGCATCCTGCAAGTCGACGCCGAGGGCGTGACGATCTTTACCAGTGGCACGTCCCAACCTTGCGAAGGTGGGCAACCTTCGCAAGGTTTAGAAGAGGCACGTTTCGACCGGTTGGCCCAGGCATTGGTCGCCACCATGCGGGCGCAGCCCGACAGCATGGCGGACATGGGGCTGGAAGCAGGCGAGGAATGAAGGAGAAGGATCGAGCCTCGCAGAGCGCGGCGTGGCGGGCCGCGATGCCGGCGACGTCGCTGGGGTGGGACCTGGCGTTGCCGATCTTTGGCGGCGTACTGCTGGGACACCTGCTGGACCGCCGGCTGGGCACGGGCTACGTCTTCACGCTGGGGCTGCTGGTGCTGGGCATCTTTACCGGGTTCTACAACGTGGCGCGCTCCATCCAGCGTATAGAAGCGCGCGAGCAGCAGAGGGCCACGCAAGAGGTTGAGAAGGACAAGGCAGGCTGATGGTCGCGTTGTGGATGCTCGCAGGTGGTGCCATCGGCACGTTGAGCGGGCTGACCGCGAGATGGACGGTGGCCCGCCTGGGCCCCACCGCGCCTGGTCGCGCCGTGTCCTGGACGGTCGCAGGGGCCATGGTGCGCTGGAGCCTCGCCGCCGGCCTGCTGATAGCCGCCTTACAGCGCGGCATCGCGCCAACCCTGCTGGCCTTCGCCGGGCTATGGCTGGCCCGTTGGGGTATCGTATACTGGTGGTACAGGCATGCATAATAAGCCTACATCGCCTTGTCACCCCGTCACCTTGTCACCTGGTCACCTTTTTGGGAGTTGAGATATGGACGATTTTTTCCCCCAGGTCGTGTTCAGCGTTTTCGGCATCCCGGTGCGCGATACGATCATCTCGACGTGGATCATGATGGCGCTCGTCGTGGCGCTGGCCGCGGTGGCGCGTCGCCGCTGGCCGGCGGCACTCGAGATGCTGGTCGATTTCCTGAGCGACACCGTCTCAGACGTCATGGGGCGCCCCGCCGGGCCGTATCTCCCGTTCCTGGGGGCGTTGGCGATCTTTATCGCCGTCGCCAACACCATCGGCGTCGTGCCCTTCCTGGTCAGCCCGACGCGGGACATCAACACGCCGCTGGCGATGGCGCTGGTCGTCTTCTTCTCGGTCCACTACTTTGGCATGCGGGCCAAGGGCGTGTTTGGCTACCTCAAGGACCTGGCTTCTCCGATCTTTATGCTGCCGCTGGAGATCGTCGGGCAATTGAGCCGCACGCTCTCGCTCACGTTGCGCCTGTTTGGCAACATCATCAGCACCGACATGGTCGTGGCGGTCATCTTTGCGCTGGTGCCCCTGTTCGTGCCGCTGCCCATGATCGGGCTGAGCATGTTCACGGGCATCCTGCAGGCGTTCATCTTCACCGCGCTGGCGGCCGTCTTTATCGGCGCGGGGCTGGAGGCCAGTGAACCGGCCAAATCTGCAAATCAGCGAGTCAACGAATCAGCGAATCAATAGAAGGAGGAAAGTGACATATGGCAGAACTGGAACCTGGGACACTGGTCACGATCATCACCATCCTCGTGGCGGGGGTGGGGATCCTGCTGGGCACGATCGTCCCGGCGCTCGTCGAGGGACGGGCGGTGCTCAAGGCACTGGAAGGCATGACCCGCCAGCCCCAGGCGGCCGGAGACCTGCGCACGACGCTGCTCATCGCCATGGCGCTGTTGGAATCGACGGCGATCTATGTGCTCCTGGTCATCTTGATCCTGATCTTTGCCAACCCGCTGCTCGATCGATTTTTCTAGGAGTGAGGGATGCTAAACCTGGACATCTGGACGGTCGCCTTCCAAATCGTCAACTTTCTGGCGCTGGCCGGGCTACTCTACTACTTGCTTTTCCGGCCAGTGACGCGCAGCATGAAAGCACGCGCCGCCGAGAAGGAGCAGTTGGCCCGCGAGATTGCCCAGGACCGCGAAGCGGCAGTCCAGTTGCGGGCTGAGCTGGAGGCGCGGCTGGCACACGCCGAGGAGGAAGCTGCCGCCATCATCGCCAGGGCGCAGGAACAGGCTGAGGCCGAGCGACAAACACTGCTCCAGGAAGCTGAGGAGGAGGTCGAACGCATCCTGGTCGAGGCCCACGCCGACGCCCACCGGCTGCGGAGCCAGACCGCGGGCGATTTCCAGGCCGAGTTGCTGGACGCCATCCTGGAGGTCAGCGGCCAGGTGATCGGCCAGGCAGCGCCACCGGAGGTGCACAACGCGCTGATCCAACAACTGAGCGACCGCATCTGGGAAATGGGGCGCAGTGAGATGGAGCGCGTGGAGGCGTTCCGGCGTTCGTTGGGCGAACGCGCTCCCACGGCCTACGTGACGACCGCGCGGTCCCTCTCGCCGGAGCAACAGGGGCTGCTGGCGCGCACGTTCACCGCGCTGGCCGACCGCAACGTCAACCTGGACGTGAGCACGGACCCCACGCTGGCTGCCGGGATGCGGGTGCGACTGGGCGACTTTGTCGTGGATAACTCGATCTCCGGGCAACTGGCCGAACTGCGCGACGGGGTCTCGCAGGCACTGGAGGAGCGCGTGGCCCATGAATGATCAGGAGACACGGCCCGACGTGTCTTCGCTGCTCCAGGCGCTGCGCGAACACGTCGGGCAACTGGGAGACGACGTGCGCGTCTACGACACCGGCCTGGTAAAGCGCATCAGCGACAGCGTGTCTACGCTCCAGGCCCTGCCGCGCGCCCAACCCGACGTGCCTTCGCTGCTTCAGGCACTCCGCGAGCAGGCCGGTCACGTAGCCGGTCAGGTCCGTTTCCACGACGTGGGGACCGTGCAGAACATCGGCAACGGCGTGGCCACGCTCTCGGGCCTGCCCCGCGCGCGCACCGACGAACTGGTGACCTTTCCCACCGGCGTGCAGGGCCTGATCCTCAACCTGAACCACGACCGCATCGACGTGATCCTGCTCGGGCCGGAGGAGGGCATCCAGGGCGGCGACCTGGTGACGGCGACCGGCGCGCGGCTGCGCGTGCCCGTGGGGCAGAAACTGCTGGGCCGTGTGGTCAACCCGCTGGGCCAACCACTCGACGAGCGCAGGCCGGTTGAGGCCGGCGGGTTCCACTACCTGGAGCGGGACGCACCGGGCATCGTCGAACGAGCACCGGTGGACGAGCCGTTGCAAACCGGCCTAAAGATCGTGGACGCGCTGATCCCGATCGGGCGCGGGCAGCGGGAGCTGATCGTCGGGGACCGGCAGACGGGGAAGACGACGCTGGCGGTAGACACCATCCTCAACCAGCGCGACAGCGGCGTGCTGTGCGTCTACGTCGCCATCGGCCAGAAGAAATCGACCACGCTCGCCGTCGTCGAGACGCTGCGCCAGGAGGGCGCACTGCCATATACGATCGTCGTGGTATCGAGCCCCGACGATCCACCGGCGCTGCGCTACCTGGCACCCTACGCCGGCTGCACGATGGCCGAGTTCCTGATGCATCGTGGCCGTGACGTGTTGATCGTGTACGACGACCTGAGCAAGCACGCCGACGCCTACCGCGAACTAAGCCTGCTGTTGCGCCGCCCACCGGGCCGCGAGGCCTACCCCGGTGACATCTTTTACCTGCACGCGCGGTTGCTGGAGCGGGCGTGCAAGCTAGCCCCCCCTTCATCCCCATGGGGGGGGAAAGGCGGCGGCTCGCTGACGGCGCTCCCCATCGTCGAGATGCAGCGCGGCAACATCGCCGCCTATATCCCCACGAACCTGATCTCGATCACCGATGGACAGATCGTGCTCGACGCCGAACTGTTCAACCGGGGGGTGAAGCCCGCCGTGAACGTGGGAAAGTCGGTGTCGCGCGTGGGCGGCGCGGCGCAGACGGCAGCCATCCGTGCCGTGGCGGGCAAACTCCGGTTGGAGCTGTCGCAGTTCGAAGAGGTGGCCCGCTTCGCCCGCTTCGGCACCGAGGTGGACAAGGCCACACGACACCAGATCCAGCGCGGCGAGCGACTGCGGGCCGTGCTCACGCAGCCCGCCCACCAGCCGCTTCCACTGGCTGCGCAGGTCACGGTCCTGCTGGCCGCCACCGAGGGGCATCTCGACGACGTCGCGCTCGCGGACGTGCCCGCGTTCGAGCGCGGCCTGCAGGCCCGTCTTGAGGCTGCGCATCCAGAGATCAGCCAGCACATCAACCGCAGTGGCGAACTGACCGCAGAGAACCGCGAGGCGCTGACAGAGATGTTGACCAGTTACCGCACAGCCCGAATCGAAGGACGCGCGCCGAGCGCGGCCGAGGAGAGCGGGACTGAAGGGGGAAGAGAGCAATGAAAATGGTGATGGCGGTCGTGCCACGGGACGACACGGAAGGCGTCCTCCAGGCCCTCGTGGCTGCTGGTCACACGGCGACCTTCGTCGAGAGCCGGGGCGGCGTGCTGCGGGAGGCCAAGAAGATGCTCTTCATCGCTGTCCGGGATCAAGATCTGGACCAGGTCCTGGCCATCATCGAGGACAGTTGTCACTGCCAGGAGCAAGCGGCGCCCGGCGGCTCGGAGAGAGGCCCCCTCTCGCCCGAGCCAGCGCCCGTGGCGGCAGAAATGGGCGGGACAGCCGTGTTCGTCTGGGACCTCGACCACTTCGAGATCTATTGAACGCACAGAAGACAGGGAACGCAACCCACCGATGAGCGAGCAGCGTGCGCGGCCCAACGTGGCGGGGCTGCTTCAGGCGCTCCGCGAACAGGCCAGTCAACTGGAGAAGGGCGTGCGGCTCCGCGACGCCGGCCTGGTGCAACGCATCAGCGACAGCGTGGCGACAGTCCCTGGCCCGCCACGCACGCAGCCCGACACACCATCGCTGCTCCAGGCACTCCGCGAACAGGCCGGCCAACTGGTCATCCGAGTGCGCTTTCACGACATCGGCATGGTGCAGCAAATTGGCAACGGCGTGGCCACGCTCTCGGGCCTGCCCCGCGCGCGCACCGACGAACTGGTGACCTTTCCCACCGGCGTGCAGGGCATGATCCTCAACCTCGATCACGACCGCATCGACGTGATCCTGCTCGGGCCGGAGGAGGGCATCCAGGGCGGCGACCTGGTGACGGCGACCGGCGAGCGGCTGCGCGTGCCCGTCGGACGAAAGCTCCTGGGCCGGGTGGTCAACCCGCTGGGCCAGCCGCTCGACGAGCGCGGGCCGGTTGAAGCCAGCGGGTTCCACTACCTGGAGCGGGACGCGCCGGGCATCGTCGAGCGAGCGCCGGTCGACGAGCCGCTGCACACCGGCGTCAAGATCGTGGATGCGCTGATCCCGATCGGGCGCGGGCAGCGGGAGCTGATCGTCGGGGACCGGCAGACGGGGAAGACGACGCTGGCGGTTGACGCCATCCTCAACCAGCGGGACAGCGGCGTGCCGTGCATCTACGTCGCCGTCGGGCAAAAGAAATCGACCACGCTCGCCGTGATCGAGACGCTGCGCAGCGGCGGCGCGATGGGGTACACGATTGTGGTCACCTCCAGCCCCGACGATCCGCCCGCGCTGCGCTACCTGGCACCCTACGCCGGCTGCACGATGGCCGAGTTCCTGATGCATCGTGGCCATGACGTGTTGATCGTCTACGACGACCTGAGCAAGCACGCCGACACTTATCGCGAGTTGAGCCTGCTGCTGCGCCGGCCTCCGGGCCGCGAGGCCTACCCCGGCGACATCTTTTACCTGCACGCGCGGCTGTTGGAGCGCGCGTGCAAGTTGGCCCCCCCTTCATCCCCCCCAGTGGGGGGGAAAGGCGGCGGCTCACTGACGGCGCTTCCCATCGTCGAGACACAGCGGGGCAACATCGTCGCCTACATCCCCACCAACCTGATCAGCGCGACCGACATGCGGATTGTGCTCGATTCGGACCTATTCAACCGCGGGGTGAAACCCGCCGTGAACGTGGCAAAGTCGGTGTCGCGCGGGGACGCAGCGGCGCAGACGGCGGCCATGCGCGCCGTGGCCGGACACATACGCCTGCAACTGGCGCAGTTCGAGGAGGTGGCCCGCTTCGCCCGCTTCGGCATCGAGGTGGACGAGGCCACACAGCAGCAGATCCGGCGTGGCGAACGGCTGCGGGCCGTGCTCACGCAGTCCGCCCACCAGCCGCTTCCGCTGGCCGCGCAGGTCACGGTCCTGCTGGCCGCCACCGGGGGGTATCTCGACGACGTCGTGCTCGAGGACGTGCCCGCGTTCGAGGGTGGCTTGCAGGTCCGTCTTGAGGCTGCGCATCCAGAGATCAGCCAGCACGTCAACCGCAGCGGCGAACTGACCGCAGAGACGCGCAAAGTCCTGACCGAAATGATCGCCAACTATCACACAGCCTGGCTCGAAAGACACACCCTGGACCCAGCCGAGGCGGCAAGAGGGCGATGAAAATATGGAAGAACTGGAACGAGCCCAAACCCGCCTCGATCACATTCGCACTGTGGCCCCCATCCTGAGCGCGCTGCGCACGATCTCGCTGGGGAGCTGGAAAGCAGCGCTCAAACAGACCACCAGCGTGCGACGGTACAATGAACGACTGGGCGCGATATTGCCGCCACTGGTCCCCCACCTGGCGGCCAGCCGGCGCGTCAACCTGCCCGCGCGACGTGCCAGGCGGGAAGACGCTCCAGCATCCAATCGGATCGTGGTGCTGGTGGCCGGGAGCGAGCGCGGGCTGTGCGGGCGGTTCAACGCAGCGGCCGTCGAACGTGCCGAGCGGTACCTGGTCGAACAGAAGGCGGCTGGCATCCAGGTGGAACTCGCGGCGCTGGGCGCCCGGGCAATCCGCATCCTTCAGCGACGCGGACAGCCACTGGCCTGGTCGGGCGCGCTGTCGGTGACCGCGCTGCCACCCTACGGCACCGCACTTGACCTGACCCG
>DATKTN010000279.1:0-2009 GCA_035531135.1 Anaerolineae bacterium | reverse complement strand
CGGTGACGGGATGGAAGGTCAACTTGTGGGAGCTGATGAAGGCTGGGGAGCGGAGGCTGAACATGCTGCGGGCATTCAACGCTCGCGAGGGTATAGGGCGCGAGGCTGACGCCCTCCCCAGCAAGTTCTTCAAACCTCTCGCGGGAGGGCCCACGGATGGAGTTGCAGTTGGTGAGGAAGAGCTCCAGCAAGCCCTGGAGATCTACTATGGTATGGCCGGCTGGGATGTGGCGACCGGTATCCCAACTGAGGGGAAACTGGAGGAACTGGGCATAGGTTGGATTACCTGTGAACTGCGCCAGCGGTCGTGATCGGTCAGCATCTGTGGCCCTCGGCGCAGTGGCCGTAGAGTCCATCCCACTGACCTGGGTTGGCCGAGCGCCGACCCAGGCATGACTTCCTAGCCGAGCGCCCGCAAAACGTTCTCGAGAGTCAGCAGGCCTACTTCCGCCGTGGGTTCCACAAAGGGGCGAACATCGGCCGACACCTGGTCCCACGCCGGACCTTGGAGTCGAGTCCGCACCAGTTGTCGCCAGGTGTCCTCCGTTGGATAGTCGCCCACGATCTCGATCAATCGTTCAAATCTCATGTAAGTAATACACCACATATGGCATATTGGTGCAACGCAGGTCAAGAGAGAGCCTTCGTGTCCAAGAAATGCTCGGTCACAGCCGCCAGGGCGGCGCGGTGGCAGCCGGCCAGCGGCAGCATGTCACTGCTCGCTCACGATCGAGTACTCCACGCCGTCGGTCACGACCTCGACGTTGCCGTGACGATCGGTCCGGTAGGTGGGGATGCCCTCCAGCTTCTCCAGGGTCTCCTCATGAGGATGGCCGAAGCGGTTGTCGGCCCCCACGGAGATGACGGCCAGCTCGGGGCCAACCGCGTCCAGGAACGGCGTGGTGAGAGAACTGCCTCCGCCGTGGTGGGGCACCTTGAGCACCAGGCTGTTCACGGGCTGGCCCGAGTGGAGCAGCAACTCCTCCGCCTCCTCCTGCACGTCTCCCGCCAGCAGCAGGGAGAAGCGCCCGTATCGCAGCCGAAGCACCATAGAGTTGTTGTTGATGTCCGAGGCGGTGCTGGTCATCAACTGGGCTGGCGGATGGAGGACTTCGAGCCGTACCTCGTCACCCACGTTGAGTTGCGTGCCCGCCTCTGCCGTGCGGTAGGGAATCTCTCTTTCCTCGATCAGGGATCTCCAGGCCTCGCAGGTAGCATTGGTGCACTCCTGCCCTGAGTCCAAGATCAGACCCACATCGTATCGCTCCAGCAGGTCCACCAGCCCCCCGACGTGGTCCACCTCAGGGTGGGTGAGGACGACCAGATCGAGGCTGCGATCCCAGAAGGGCATTATTCTGCCCATGTGCGAAAGGAGCACCGAGGGGCTGGGTCCTCCATCAACGAGGATCTGCTGTCCATTGGGGCACTCGATGAAGATGGCGTCTCCCTGGCCCACGTCGAGGAAGTGGACGTGCAAGCGCCCATCCGGCATCTGGAGAGCGGCTACGGAAGCCAGGACGACCAGCAGGGCCAGGGCGCCTATCAGGAGCTTCGTGCTCAGCCCCTGACTGACACGGTCCCAGATCTCGCGCACGCCAGCCAGGCCCCGCTTCGGCGCCAGGATCACGGCGCCGAAGAGCACGTAGTAGAGCCACATGGCTCCAAAGCTGAAGCCGCCCAGGTCGATGCTGACGACGGGCAGGCGGGCGGTCAGCTCGACCACCCCGATGGTGTAGGCCACGAACAGCCAGGCCACCCAGGCCACTGGTTGACCCAGAAGAGGGTGCAGGGTTCCCAGCAGCGTGGCTAGCCCGCCCACCATCATCACCGCCGGTTGGGCAGGGATGATCAGGAAGTTGGTCAGTGGCGAGATGAGGGACAGACGGCGGAAGTAGTAAAGGGTGATGGGCCACACGGCCAGCTGGGCAGCCAGGGTGAGGAGAAGCGGCTCGCTCAGGAGGCGAACGACGCCTGTAGCACGCTCCTCTGATGTCAGGCGGGAGAGGAGG
>DATKTN010000278.1:0-2526 GCA_035531135.1 Anaerolineae bacterium | reverse complement strand
TCGGGGGATCGCTGCGCCAGCATCGCGACGATCCAATCGGGATGCAACAGCGCGAACGCGCCCACGACCAGCACGGGCGCACACACGGCCGCGCCGATTCTGAGTGTCTTTCGGCATGACATCGGTTCAACCGCGTGCCGACGACCCAGGAACGGCCAGCCAACGCCCCCGCGCCGGCTGGGCTACCGGCGAATGCCGGTACACGTAATCCTCGATCACCTCGCGCACGATCGTGGGCACCTCGTACTCCGTCGTCTGCCCCTCGTCCAACACCAGGTAGCCCACCTCCGGGATGGTCTCGGCGTCGGTGTGGGCGAGCCGATACGACCGGTCCGGGTCCAGCGGCCGTCCCTCCACCGTGACGCGCCGCACCCGCCGCCCTGCCTCGCCGCCGGGGTCGTACTCGACGGCCATGCCGCTGATCTGCGGGACACCCATGGGCGTCCCCCGGAAGCCGCGAGGCCGGGCCTGATAGATGGCCGGGTCGAGGCCCCGCTCCAGTGCCGTCACGATCCGTCCGCCACGCACCCCGGTGACGCACGGATTGGCCGTCGTGAAACAGGCCCGGTCGAGCTGGCCGAGCGTGATCGTGCCGGCCGGCAACCCCTGGTGGAACAGCCCACCGCAGACGATCGCCGCCTCGGCGCCCATCCGCTCGCGCAGTGCGTCCGCGGTCAGATTCCCGATCCCGCACTCCCGGAAGTGATCCAGGTCCAGCGGCGACGCCAACGCACCGATCGGCTGCGCCATCAGCGCGTCCACCTCCTGCTCGGCGGCGGCGATGGCCGCCGTCACGGCCGGGTCGGGTGGCTCGTCGCCGGGCACGTCCAGCACCTGCGCCGACCGGGCCAGCACTTGGCCGGTCGCCGGGTCCAGCGCCAGGTCCACCCGGCCCAGCGACTGGGCGTATTCGCCCGCCTGGGCGATGAGGACGCCATTGCACTCCTCCCCCGCCGGGAGCCGGTCGTGCGAGTGGGCGCCGACGATCAGGTCGATCCCCGTCACCGTCTCCGCCAGGCGTCGATCGTCCTCCAGGCCCAGGTGGGAAAGCACGACGACCGGCGCTGCGCCCTGCCCCCTCAGCCGGCCGGCCAGATCACGCGCCACGTCGCAAAAGTCAGGAAAGTGGAGCCCGAACATCTCGTACAGCCTGCCCCAAGGGACGGTCAGGCCGATGACGCCCATCGTCAGGCCGCGCGCGAAGGGAACGAACACGTATTCTCGAAGGCCAGCGGGCAGCGGCCCTTCGCCGTCGCGACAGTTGGCGGCCAGGATGGGGAAACCGGCCCGCGCGGCGACGGCGGCCATCGCCTGCAGGCCATACGCCAGCGAGATGGCGTTGCCCATCGCCTGCAGCGTGTACCCCATCGCGTTCAAGACGGGCGAGAAGGCAGCACCCTTGGTGATGCTGCACACGCGAACCCGGCGGTCCGCCGCATCGCCGGCATCCCAGAAGAGGACCTCGCGTCCCTCTGCTTCCGCCTCCGCCCGGAGCCGGCGGGCAAACCCGCTCAGGCGCGCCATGGGTTCCAGGCGGCCGTGCATGTCGTTGGTGTGAAAGATAGATAGATGGACCATTTGATCAGGGACCTTTTATGAAAACGTCCACCCGCTGCCAACGCCGGGGATGGCGGACCGCCTCGATTATATACCCGACGGCAGCGTTTGCACAAACGTCAAAGAGCCGATCAGGTGCCAGGCACTTTCAGAGCCATCTTGAGGCCAGAGGCGGCTCTGACGAATAGCCGCTTACGGCCTCAAACTGCCCGGACAAGTGCCTGGCACCTGGATTTGCCTCTACGCCTTTGTGTCCGGTCCAGCCTCGGGCGACGTCCATCCCCTGGCCACCAGCGGCAGGAAGACCTCGTGCCCGACGGCCGTGCGCAGCACGATGCGCGCTGTGTGGGCGGGGCTGTAGGCCGAGGTGAGGGTCAGCGCGAACTGGTCGCGGTCTCCCTTCGCCGCGTCGAGCGGCACACTTACCACCACCGATACTGCGATCCGCTGCTGGGGCAAAAGGTGCGCGCTGCGGGTGAGGGGCAGCGTCGTCGTCCAGGCCGCCGCGCCGAGCGCCAGGCCGTAGCTGTCGCCCAGCGTCCCGATGTTGGCGACGGTCACCGGGTGCGTGACGGGCTCCCCAGGCTCCCCGAAGCGTAGGCCCGCACCCGAGAGGAGGGAGTTGTAGAGCGCGCACGGGTCCAAGTAGTTCATGACGCGCGCCATCACGTCCAGCCGGTCCGCGACGTTATCGATGCCCTCGAACCCGAAGGCAAAGTACACCACCCGGTACGTCCCGTCCGCGTAGGCCGTCGCCGCCCAGTCCCCATCCGGGTACCGGAACAGCCCCACCCCGTCCCCCACCACCCCCACGTCGCTGGGGTACTTTTGGTTGTCCGCCCCGTCGCCCCCCGCGATCGTGACCGCCAGCCCCTCCATCACGCCCGCTCCCGCCAGTTCGTGGTACCCGCTGTCGTCGCGCAGATAGTCGGCGTGCAGGTAATCGCGGTAGAACGAGGGCTCTCCCCG
>DATKTN010000277.1:0-2521 GCA_035531135.1 Anaerolineae bacterium | reverse complement strand
CGGGGATGGAATACGCCCTCCCGGCGCTCATGGCCACCGCCGAGAGCACGAGCGGGCAGATGCTGGCGGCCACCTCGACCGAGGCGGTGAACCCCGGCGCGACAGGCGGCGGGGCCGGCTACCAGATCAACAACTATTTCGGCGCGGACAGCGTGCGCAGCGAGGAGGACATCTACCGGCTCACCGAGGAGATCGACCGCACGCTGAGCCTGCGCGGCTTGCAGAAGGTGGTGGCCTGATGGCGGAAACACTGACGATCGGAGGCGTGGACCGGACCACGAATCTGTACCGGGATTCGCTGAGAATCGAACAGGCGGCGGGGGAGTTCACCGCCGTTTGCTCGTTCAAATTGAACGACCTGGATTCTAGCCTCGGAATCCAGACGCGCGACGCAGTGACCGTGACCGACAACGGCACGACGCTGTTCGCCGGCGAGGTCGTGGACATCGACTACGATCTGCTGTCGCTGGCCCTCCCTGGCCGCAGAATGTCGATCCGGTGCCAGGACTATAACATTCTGGTCGAGGAGGCGGTGGTCGATGGCGAAGAGGCCTACAGCGCACAGGCCGACAGTGCGATCATCGCCGACCTGTTCGGCAGCTATCGCGCGGACATCGACGCAGTGACCTACGTCTCCACGCTTGATGCCAGTATGACGATCACGTTCCAGGACGTGAGCCTGCGCCAGGCGCTGGCCGACATCTGCAGCAGAACCGGTGGCCGCTGGTACGTTGATGAGGCCATGGCGCTGCACTATTTCGCCGCCGAGGCGAACGTATGCGTCTGGTGGCTCTCCGATAGCCCGGATGAGGTGGATTCGTTCCCGTACCAGAGCCTCAAAGAGCGTCTCTCGGCCAGCACGATCGTCAACCGTGTGCTGGTCGTCGGCACGGAAGTGCGAGACTGGTACGAGGATGCGGTCAGTGTGGCGGCATACGGCGAGCGGCCAGCAGTGGTGGTGGATAATCGCATCACGACACAGGCCGGGCTGGACACACGCGGGGCGGCGCTGCTGGAGAAATGGGCTAATCCGCGCGTGGCGTACGACGTCGTGACCCGCAAGATTGGCCTGCGGGCGGGGATGGACGTGCGGCTGATCTGCGGGGCGTGGGGGCTCGACGAGACGCTGACAGTGCGCAGGCTGACGATATACTGGCGCGGCGAGCACCGGTTCTACGCGCTGGAGATCGGCGAGGGCATCGCCACTGCGCTGACCACGGGCCGCGTCTGGCTGGAGCGCCTCGGGCAGGCCGAGGGGGCCATCTCCTCGATAGACGACACGATATTCGATACCGATGCGCCGGCAGCGCCGAACCCCCTTGGTGCAGGCAACGTGAATACCGGGACGGACCTGGACGCCGACGGGCACCAGATCGTGTACGCCGAGATCACTTGGAGCGCGGTGACGGACACGGATCTGGACCATTACGAGCTACAGCTCTCGATACAAAGCGATTTCACCACCGACGTGATGTCACGCAATCATCCGGCGGATGGCCCGCGCCGCGAGCGACTCATCGGCCTGCTGGGCAACACGACGTACTATGTGCGGGTCAGGGCCACCGATTGGGTGGGGAACGACAGTGCGTGGGATTACGGCGTTGGGGCCGCCTACAACTTCACTTCTGCGGCGGACACCACCGCGCCGGCGCAGGTGGCCGGGCTGGTCGCGGCCGCCAGCCGGACGCTGATTGGCATCAACTGGACGGCCAACACCGAGGCGGATCTGAAGCATTACGAAATCCAGCGCGCGCCAGACGTCGCGGGGGCTCCGGGGGCCTGGGCGACCATCGACCGGGCGCGGCTGAATTTCTACATCGACCAGGACTTTAGCGATGCCGAGATCGCGGCGGAGGACACGTTCTGGTATCGGGTCAGGGCGGTGGATACGTCCGACAACGAGGGAGATTGGGCGGCACAGACCAGCGCGGCGCTATCACAAATCGCGTCGGACCACCTGGCGGCGCTGTCCATCACAACTGCGAAATTGGCCGCCGGCGCAGTGACGGCGGAAAAGATCACCGTCGGGCAGTTGTCGGCGATCACCGCCGACCTGGGCACGATCACGGCGGGGGTCGTGACCGGGGCGACGATCCGCACGGCTGCCGCCGGGGCGCGGGTGGTGCTGGATAGCACCGATGGCCTCCAGTGCTACAACGCTGACCCTGTGCTGTGCGCTCAGCTCGACGTGGACGGAAGCGGTCAGATCGGGGCGAGCGGGGGGGCGGTGCCGCCGCTGACGTGGAACGCGCTGGGCCAGTTCAACCGCATTCAGGCGAACCAGTTGCAGATTGGCGAGTTCCTGTACGACACGGCGGATGGCTTACTCCTCCTCGGGCCGCACTGTTATCTCACGCCAACTGAATGGCGCTCTCTACGTGGGCAATCGGCTACAATGAGTGGGGCATTCCACCAAACGCAGGGTATGTGGTTGGGTACGCGCGGGCTGATCATGGAGCAGGGTACGGTCTGTATGCTCAAGAATCCACGATTGGGTGGTACTTACGTCGCCGGCCTGGCA
>DATKTN010000276.1:0-4512 GCA_035531135.1 Anaerolineae bacterium | reverse complement strand
GGCGGGCATGGCCTTGTCGAGGATGATGACCTCACTCACGCGGCCTTCCCAACGATTGTCGGGCGTCGACTCGTTGGGCAGCGAACCCAAGTCCATGACGGCCCCGATGAGCACCGATGCCGCTGCGGCGACCTGGATAGTACCGCCCGTCGCCGTACAGACCGCCGTGGCGACGGCTTCTCGGTCGCGGTAGAGCACCAGATTGCCGAGGTCCCACACCAGCGTCCAACGCACCCACGCACCGGCAACCATGTCCGTCGGGTCCGTGACAGTCGCCGGGTACCGCTGCGTGTAGCCGCTCACCGCGTCCGTATCCTCCAACGTGATTGCTACAGTGCGCCAGAGGGCGGTGCCGAAAATACCAGAGGCTCCGGCCTGCAACTGGCAGAGGAGCGTGTGCGCCGCCTGGTCCAGGTCATCCACCCACGCCTCGACCGAGATCGTCCAGCCCTCCGTCTGTCCCGTGGCCGGCTGCAACGCGCCCTGCGCCACGGTGACGCCACCGTTCCACGTCGCTTCCCATGGGAACTCCGCCGTCGGCTCATCGGTGGTGTACCAAAGCTGCTTGTACTCCACGTCCGGCGGGTCCGCAAGGTAAATGCCCCAACCAGGGCCAATGCCACTGAAAGGGTTCACTTCATCATAGTATTTCATCCCGAGCTGTCTGGGTGCTCGCGTGTACGCTCCCTGCGGCGTCTGATAGCCGAGTTGCAGCAGCCAAGTGCCATTGTAGAGGGCGGCGTAGATGCCGGTAATGCCACTCACTGCGGCGGCGTAGTAGGGCCCGGTCCCCGACAGGTTGAGCAGTGCCGAGGAAGGCAGCTGCACGAAGCCATACCCATTGAAGCCCAGGAACTCCTTCGCCCCGTCATGCTGCCACGCCGTCCCCAACGAGTCCCCCTGCGCCACGGTCGGTCCCGTCCAGTCCGCCAGCCACGGCTCAACAGCAGTGTCACGGCTCTTGCGATACAGCGGGGCCGCCGAAGCGACACCCTCGGGGTCCGCCGACGCGGCCAACAGCGACCAGCGGTAGTCAACCCCCACACCGGACACCGCCACGAGCACGAGGTCCCAGTAGCCGTCATTGCTTCGGTACCACGTCTCGCCATTGTGCGTGTCGTAGGCTGTGTACACCTGATTCTGCCGGTAGTCAGGACTGTCGGCCACGACGGCCGTTCCCCCACCGCCGTCCGTCACGGTCACATCCCAGGTCGCCAGCCAGGGGAAGCCACTGTCGGGGGCCTGCCACAAATACATATCCTGCCCGGCCCACAATGGGTCCGACGACACGGCGATGACGCCCCACCCGCGCCGTTGCGGCTGCAAGTCCGACCCGATGTAGTAGCCGAGGTAGTACAGACCATCCTCGCTCAGATAGAGCACGGCCCCGCCGGCCAACGGCGTCACCGAGTTGTAGGTCTGATTGTAGGCGTCGTCATCCGCGTCTGCCACGGTGACTATGCCCAGGTTTTCCGTGACCGTCGCGCCGCCCCACGTCGCATCCCATGGGTAGGTCGCGTTGGTCCCCTGGTATGCCACGTCAGCCTGCGGATCCCCGCGCAGTGGCAGCAGACCCCAGCGCATGAGCCCAGTCGTCGCGTCAGCGTACCAAATCATCCGGTAGTCGCCATCGGCACTCACATACTCGTAAGTCAGCGAGTTGCGCGTCACACCGACCGGATAGTAGGTCTGGTCAAGGCCCCCACCCGCCCCGCTCACTGCGACTGCGTAGGCATCCACCAAGTTGATGATCTGTCCATGCAGGTCGTTCCCGCTCACGTCAGTCAACACCGGCCCCCGTCCGTCGTTGCACCAAGACAGGAAGATTACGCTGGCCGCATACGCCCACGTCGGGTTCGCCGGCTCATCCGCGTAGAAGGGCTTGCCCATCGCGTACCTCGTGCCCCCGTAGCGCCGATTGTTCATCCGCTCAAAGTACGCCGGCGGCGTGATGATCCTCGCCGCCCCCGGATACGCCAGCGGCGTCAACTCCAGTTCCGCGATCCCGCCTGGCCCCTCCGGGAAAATCTGCAACTCCAGCGCGCCGGTCATCTCGCCAGTCGCTACGGCCTCGCCCGCCTGTGGCAGCAGCAGCCCCGCGACCATCAACTCCCCATCCCCGGTCGCGACCGCCTGCCCCTCCGTCGGTACGAGCGTCACCGGAAGCGACACCACGATGTCCCCGTCCCCCGTCGCGACCGCTACTCCCTCGTCAGGCGCCAACACGACCGGCGTGTGCGAGTAGACGATGCCATCCCCGGTCGCCACGGCCTCCCCGTCGAGAACGTCCCCCTCCCCGATGATCGTCTGCGGCATGAGCATGACGAAGGGTGCCGGTCCCGTGTCTACGATCAGTTCATCCGTCCAGCCCACGAGCAGCAAGCCGGGGTCCGTCCCCTCCAGGTACCAGCGGCGCTTCGCCGGCGGAGTCGCAATGACGACCCCCGCTACGCCGTTGTTCCCCGGCACCCACTGGAGTCCCCGCGCTTCCTTATCTCCCTGTGGGTTCTCGTAGCCGAAGTAGCCGAGGTCGCCGACCACGATACCGACCTCGGGCCACCAGCCGTAGGTCTGGTAGTCACCGAGCAGCGGCGGGGAAGCCACGGTCGGCACGAGGAGAATGTCATCGAGGGGCGTGAGGGTCAGGGCCATCTCATGTCCAATCCTACACGGTCAGCGCATACGCCACAATGCGATGCTGCGGCGGGCTGCTGCCGTCCTTGCAGTGGCGCATCCAGTACACCGTACCGTCGCGCTCAAAGAGTACCGTGTCCACGCGGTCGAGACACGTCACGGTGCCCGCCTCGTACACGTCCCCCGTCACCTGCGCGTACCCTCCGGGGAGAGCCGGCAACGTCGTCGTGCCCAGCAACGTCAGCGTCCCCGACAGGGCCACGTACTCGTAGTACTTCACGTCCGTCCCATCCACGCATACGAAGCGGAACGTGTCGTCCGCGACCTGGAGGAAGGGCGTGATGTGGATGGAGGGCAACGTCGCGACCACCTCGCTGTCAGTCAGCGTCGGCGGCGTCGCGGACACGTCCCAGAGAGCGAAGAGAAAGGACGGCGGGTAGGGCGGGTCAGGGTCGAGGTAGCTGCCCGAGCACAGGTACAGCGAGGCGCCGTCGCCCGCGTCGTAGCAGCACATCGTCTGCCCGGGATCGTGGCTATCCGTCCAGAGTGGCCCGGTGAGTGACTTCGTGGTGAACTCGTGCGTGGCCTCGTTGTAGAAGGTGAAGCCCCAGGAGCCAGGTGCGCCGCTGTTGTAGAACGGAAACACCACGTAGGCGGTGCCGCCGATGATGGCGCGGACGGGGCGCATCCGGTCGCCAGGGCCGTAATAGGGCGCGGCGCCATCCCAGTAGAAGGTGAAGGGCCAGTCGGGGGGCGTGGGCACCCACGCAGCCAGCGTCGGCGCGGGAGGGGTGCCCTCATTTACGAACCATGTACCAGGCAGCGTAGCTCCACCAACATAGTCTGCCGTGGTTCCTGCCCCAAGGTTTGCATCCAATCTCCAGTCAGAACTGAGGGCAAAGTACAGCCACCGCTCATCCGGCCCGCCCGGGTTCAGCACATAGGCGGGCTGGCCGTTGTAGGTCCCGCTCTCCACGTAGGTCCCGTTGAACGAATTGTCTCCGGCCCCTGAGACTGTCCAAGCCATCGCAGTTTCCTTCTGTGCCTGTTTGGGCTTCGGCGGATGCACCCGCCACCAACACCGCCGCGCCCCGACCTTCATTGCCCGCACCGCCGAACGCCACGTCAGCGGCTGCCGCGCCAGCCCCTCATCATCGTTGCTCGTCAACCAGCACTCGAAATGCACGACCGCGTTCTGCCGGTCCTTCGCGACCATCACACCCGCGCTGCCCACTATCGCCAGCAGCGCCAACCCCGCCATTACTCGCCCGTGCCATGTCCGCCACGTCATCACGCTCACCTCCAGGAAATGCAACGGCCCTGCCCTCTGCCACTGGCGGCCTTCCTGGAAAGAGGCGCGAGGGGCGTATTCGAGAGCAGAGCCGAAGAGTTGGTGCGACACAAACACAAAACGCCCAACTCGCGTGATGCCTCTTTCCAGGAAGCACCAGCACCCTACCACCGGACACGCCGCCTGTCAAGGTCCGGCTAATCGCCCAGTTCCGTAAGAGTATGAGCTGGGATTGAAACGGGGGCACCGCTTGGGCAAGGCGTCGGTGTCGTCAGGTCGATGAAGAAGCACGGTTCGCCACCTGTCAGGTCCAGGAACAGACAGATCCCCTCGATGGTGCCCCAGTCCGTCGCCGGTGTCCCGAAGCTCAGCGTCGCCGCGTTCCAGACCTTCCCCGGCAGCGTCACCGCGTCCACGACCTCCAACGTGCAGGCTTGCCGGGCGTAGTCGCCCGCCGCCTCCTCCACGCCATTCGTCACGTCGGACGCCTTCGTGGTCATCAGGCCCACGTACCACGTTCGCCCGGCCAACCACTCGGCGTAAGTCACCGCCTCGTAGCTGGACATGTTGTTGATCGTCACGGCCAT
>DATKTN010000275.1:0-5754 GCA_035531135.1 Anaerolineae bacterium | reverse complement strand
GCGACAGGGTCACCTATACGCTGGAGTACGCCAACACCGGACTGGCAGCCGTCGACCACGTCACGATCACCGACATGCTGCCGATCGAGTATCTGACCGACATCGCCTACACGTCATGGCCGCCGCTCCGGGCTACCCCGGACGTCACCTACGCCTGGACGCTTCCCAGGCTGAGCTATGGCCAGAGCGGCGTGATCACGATCACCGCCGAGTCCCTGGCAACTGCAACGCTGTACAACACCGCCCATATCACCGGCCTCAACGCGATCGGTGGCCCCACGCCGGACAGGGACCCGACCAACAACACCGTCACCACCTGTGATCCGGTGGCCAACGTTGTCTTCCAGTACAAGCCGCCCGATCCCCAGGTCGGCCAGATCATCGCCTTCACCGGTACCGCGAGCGGCAGCAGCCCCATCACCTATACCTGGGGTGCCGACGACGGGTGGTCGGCCAGCGGCTCCACGCAGAGCCACGCCTTCGCCACCCGGGGCAACCACACGGTGTGGCTGACGGCGACCAACCCTTGCGGCCAGGGCTACATCAGTACGGTCATCTTCGTGCGCGAGTACGGCGTGAACCTGCAGCCGGAGAGTGGTGGACTGACCGAGAACCCGGACAAGGTCGTCACCTACACGCTGACGCTCTACAACACCGGCAACGTCGACGACAATTACACTATCGCCGGCAGCGTGGCCGGGGAGTCGTGGACGACGAATTGGCCGACGACGCCTATCGGACCGGTGGCGGCGGGTGGGAGCGCCCAGTTCGACGTCATAGTGCAGATCCCATCGGGCGCGCTGGATGGCGACTGGAGCCGGGCGACCATCACGGCCACCTCACAGGGTGACGGCTACAGGTGGGACACCGCTGTGCTGACCACGACGGCTTACACTGGCACCATAACACGGGGCGTGCAGGTCACACCCATCTCGACCACCGTCAGTGGAGACCCTGGCGACACCGTCTGCTTCACGCTTACCGTCACCAACACCGGCACCGTCGCGGACACACTGGACGTCACCCACACCTTCCCGGTCAGTTGGACGGTGACATTCACACCGCCACCACCCTACGGGCTGGGACCGGGAGAGAGCCAGGCGGTCCAGCCGTGCATCACCATCCCGGCTGGGGCGGAAGCAGGCAGCACCAAGGCGGGCGTCGTGACCATCGTCTCGCAGGGCGACCCCAGCGTAAGCACAGACGCGGACGTGACCGTGCTCGTCGGCTGGAAGTTCATCTACCTGCCGATCGTGATGCGCACCTACTCGCCGTGATCTGCAGCGCATCGTACCTGTTTTGACACGGATCGGCAGGATTAAGACGGATTCAGGCCCAATACCTTTCGAATAACACGTCGCCAAGGTGCCTGGAACCTCCCGACCAGGGCTCGAAAGACTGCAATCTGGCTCTTGAGGGCGAAAACCCTAGTTCCTGACGGACTCGGGTGCCAGGCACCTTAATTTGAAAGGCATTGGATTCAGGCGCACTGCTGGGACGCGGGCTCTACGTGCGAAACGTGGATGGCGCACACGCTTAGCCGTCATCTCCGAGAGCCGGGGCTTCCCTGCTTGCCGTATCTCCAGCCATCGAGTAGAATAGCCGCGAGGCCGTGACAACTGCTGGGGAGGCCCATGCATCGCACGGGGCTGATCCCTTACTTCCAATCACCCATCTTCAAGGAGGCAACATGCCCAAGTACCGTATCGCGCTGATGCCTGGCGACGGCATCGGCAAAGACGTGATGGACGCCGCCCAGATCGTGCTCGACAAGATTGAGCTCAACGCCGATTACGTCCCCGCCGACATCGGCTGGGAGTTCTGGTGCAAGGAGGGCGAGCCACTGCCACAGCGCACGCTGGATACGCTCAAGACGTGCAACTGCGCGCTCTTCGCCGCCATCACATCAAAGCCCAAGGAGGAGGCCGAGGCCGAGTTGATCCCTGAACTGCAGGGCCAGGGCCTGACCTACCGCAGCCCGATCGTGCGGCTGCGCCAGGCGTTCGACCTGTACGTCAACCTGCGCCCGTGCAAGGCGTTCAAAGGCAACCCGCTCAACTACCGGGACGACGTCGACCTGGTCGTGTTCCGCGAGAACACGCAGGGCCTCTACGCCGGGGTCGAGTTTCACCCCCTGCCGGAGGAGGTGCGGGCAGCGATGGATGCGCACAGCCCCCGGATGGCCGCCTTCGAGGGCGTGTCGTCGGCGGACATTGCCGTCTCCTGCCGCATCTTTACCCGCGAAGGGTGCCGCCGCATCGTCCGCCGTGCCTTCGAGTACGCCCAGTCCCACGGTTACCCCACCGTGACGCTGGTCGAGAAACCGAACGTGATCCGCGAGACGTCGGGGCTGATGGTGCGCGAGGCGCGCAAGATCGCCGCCGAGTACCCCGGGATCGAACTGTGGGAGACGAACGTGGACGCGATGGCGATGTGGCTGGTCAAGAACCCGCAGGACTATGGCGTGTTGGTCTCGAGCAACATGTTCGGCGACATCGTGTCGGACCTGGCGGCGCAGTTGGTGGGCGGGCTGGGCTTTGCCTCCAGCGGCAACATCGGCGACGACTTTGCCGTCTTCGAGCCCACGCACGGCTCCGCCCCCAAGTACGCCGGCCTGTACAAGGTCAACCCCACTGCCATGCTGCTGGCGGTCAAACTGATGCTGGACTGGCTGGGCGAGACGGAGACGGCGCAGGCGCTGCAACAGGCCATCGCCGACACGATCGCCGACGGGAAGGTGCGCACGTACGACCTGGGCGGGAGCAGCACGACGCTGGAGGTGGCACAGGCGGTCGCCGACAGGCTATAGGCCCACGGCCTACGATGGCCCCCCGAGCGGCAACATGGCCAACAGCACACCGACCTGCGTCACGGCGAACGCCCACACCAGCCGGTACATCCCGGTTCGCTCGTAGAGCGTATCCGCATCGCGCCAGTGGAACCACCAGTGGACGAGGACGGCAATCCAGAATAGGAAGCCGAGCGCGACGCCGATGGCGCGCAGGCCCCAGTGGCGCAGCAGGATCTCGGCGCCGAGGAAGGCAAAGCCGGCCAACGCTGCGACCGTGGCCAAGATCAGGCCGTTCCGCTTGCCGATGGTCAGCGTCAACGTCCGGTCGCCGCGCCGTCGATCCTCCTCCACCTGGTAAAACTGGGTCAGCGGGTACCAGGCGACGAGCAGGCAGAAGAAGGCCGCGACGACGTTGGTGATGGGCGGGGCGAGCGGCAGGTCCATCGCCGCCCAGCCGGAATAGATGGTCATCGCGCCGTAACCGGTGGCGCTGATCAACATGTCGGCCCCAGGACGGCTCTTCATGCGGAATGGGGGCACCGAGTAGAGGGTGGACATCAGAAAGCAAATCAGATAGGCGACGAGGAAGCGCACGCTGATGAAGAAGGTGACGATAAACCCGACGACCATCACGACCAGGGCGAACAGGGCCAGCAGGCGCGGGGGTTTGGGCGGGTTGTGCAGGAAGGCGATGTCGCCCTCGTCCTTGTCGAAGGCGCTGTTGAGCGCCAGCGTGCCGCCGCTGCCCATCACCGCCCACGAGAGCGCGGCCAGCACCCAGCGGGAGAGCGCGTCGGCGGTAAAGTGGAGCCCGTTGGCCAGCAGGAAACCGACCGACATCTGGGCGATGACGATGGGCGCCCCGCGCAGGCGGAGGTGGAGCACGTAGGGCACCCAGCGTGCAGGTAGAACACGGGTCAACAGTTTACGCATAGTGAACCTCCGTAAAGTCGTGGAGTGAGTGCGCTGTGTCCCACGCCAGGTTGGAGGGCAACGCTCACGCCCAGGAGGCCGGGGAAAGCGGCGCAATCCTGTATAAGAGAATAACCCGCAGGGAGCCGGAGAGTTACGACGCGCGAGACCATAACAGAGACGAAAACAGCCTATTTGTTAAGGAGGACGTGTGATGACATCGATCACCCACCAGATGGCCCAGTTCGCCCGGAGCCTACGATACGAAGACATCCCCGCCGACGCAGTGCGCGAGGCCAAGCGCTTCCTGCTCGATTCCGTCGGCTGTGCGCTGGCCGCCGTGCCGAAGGAGGACATGCAGGCCGCCCACCGGCACGTCGTCGGGCTGGGCGGTACACCGGAGGCGACGGTCATCGGCAGCGGCCACCGGACGAACGTAGTGAACGCCGCGCTGATGAACGCGCTCCTGGTGCGGGCGCTGGACTATAACGACATCTACTGGGAACAGGACCCATCCCACCCCTCGGACATCATCCCTGCCGCGCTGGCCACCGGGGAGGTCGCACACCGGGACGGGCGGGAGATACTGGTCGGCATCCTCATCGCCTACGAACTGGAGATGCGCTGGTGCCTGGCGGCCACACCCGGCGTCCGCGAGGTCGGCTGGCACCACGCGACGCTGACCCAGTTTGTGTCCCCCTTCGTCGCGGCCCGGATGCTCGGGCTGAGCGAAGACCAGACGGTCGCGGCGGCCGGTATCTCGGGCAGCTCCCACTTCACGCTCGGCGGGGTCGTGGCTGGACACCTGACGAACATGAAGAACACCGCCGACCCGATGGCGACGGAGGCGGGCGTGCGCGCCGCGCTCCTGGCCCGCGAGGGGTACACCGGCCCGGTCGAGGTCATCGAGGGGAAGGAAGGGCTGTACGAGGTGCTCAACAACGTCGAGTGGTCGACCGACGCGCTGCTGGACGGGCTGGGGAAAGAGTTCCTCATCACCCAGTGCGGATACAAGGCCTTCCCGACCGAGGCGCTGACCCACCAGCCGATCACCGCGGTGCTGAACATCTGCCGCGCGCACGGCGTCTCCGCCGAGGACGTGGCCGAGGTACACGTGCGCACGACGACGCGGGGAGCGGATATCCTGTCCGACCCCTCCAAGTACCAGCCGACGACGAAGGAGACGGCCGACCACAGCCTGCCGTACTGCATCGCGGCGGCGATCGCCGACGGCAACGTCCTGCCCAGTTCCTTCGAGGAGAAAAAGCTGCGCGACCCGCGCATCTGGGCACTGTTGCCCAAGATCAAGGTCGTCGCCGACCCCGAGATCGACGGGCTCTTCCCGGCGGTCAAGCGGGCGATCGTGCGCATCACGACGACGGACGGGGCGAGCTACGAGGAACGGGCGGATCACGCCAAGGGCAGGCCGCAGAACCCGATGAGCGACGACGAGATCGTGGCCAAGTTCAGCGCCAACGCGGCGGAGGTGCTGACGCCAGAGCGGCAGGCGCACGTGATCGAGGCGACGTGGGCGCTGGAGCATTTCGCCGATATCGGGGAGTATATGCAGTTGCTGGTCAGCGACCGGTAGGCTCAGGTCCCTTGTACTCCTGCCCAGCGCCTCGGAATCTCTTCTGAGGCGCTGTTCTTTAACCCAGCCCAGATGCGCGTGGGACCGCAGCCCAGCGACCAGGGGGTGCTACCCTTATTCCCAACTTCCCGATATATTAGTAGAGTGCGCGCTCTGCTATGGAGAACCAACTCATATCTAACCAGGCCGACACATTGACCGAGCCGTCTGACGCGGACCTGGTGCGGCGGGCCAGGACGACGGAGGGCCGGCGGGCTTTTGCTGCCCTATATCGCAGGTACCTGACGCTGGTGTACCGCTATTTTTACGCTCGCACCGGCGACGTGCGGCAGGCCGAGGACCTGACGGCGCAGACGTTCGTCGCCGCGCTGGAAGGACTGGCGCGCTATCGCGAGCGCGGGACGTTTGCGGGCTGGCTGTTCACGATCGCGGCCCGCCGTCTGGCCGATCACTTCCGCCA
>DATKTN010000274.1:0-23899 GCA_035531135.1 Anaerolineae bacterium | reverse complement strand
CTCCACCCGCAGTCGCGGGGGACGTAGAACTGCCAGGAGTCCTGGCCAGATAGCTGCCGCAGAAAGGCGTCCAGTCGTTCAAACCAATCTAAACGAGCCAAGAGTTCCACAATTTCGTTCATTTCATATCTCCCGAGACGCAAGGAATAGAACTTATGTTCTATTCTACAGTGTCTGTTCAGAATGTCAAGTCCGGTGGGACTGAGACCTGTGTGCGGGCAAGCCAGGCTCTGGATTGACAGACAGTCATGTGTATGTCTTTTGCCCAGCATGATTAGATGGGTTCGCTGTTAGATAATACCCATGGGCTTTTTGACATCTGTTGAAGAGTTCGTCTTGACCATTGCTGAGAGCTTGGGCCTCTCGCCTATCTGGGTGGCATTGTTGCTGGGTGGCGTAGTGTTTAGTTTGGTGGCAGGTGTCGTCGGTCGTATCTTGCATCGATTTGGTGTGTGGAGAACGCAGGCTGAGGCAGCTGACCGGCCACAGACGGCCACCACTTCTAGGACGCCACGGCAGGTGGTTCAGGAGAGTTGTGCTGCACGAGTGAGGTTGTTGTTTTGGAAACTCGTGATCTTCGTTGCGCTGCTTGTGGCGCTGCTAATATGGCTGGGCCTACTTGATGAGGTTCTGCTGTTTATCCAAGAAGTCCTCTGGCCAGCACGGTAGGTGTCATCCGGGTAGTTCTGAATACGCACTTCGGTGCGATTTTGGATCGCCAAGGTGCCTAATACGAATCTATACCTACGTACTCTCGCCAGACCAGTTAGTTGGCAGAGAGAGGCACATGGTCACGATTCCGGGCTCCTGTGACTGAAGACATTCTCGTCCGTGGGCTGATCGGATTTGACATTAGCGGGAAACGGATTATAATAACTTCACAGTTGATCATGTTAACGCGTTGACCGGGACGAGTACCGTCCAGCGCTGGTCCAAGAGAGAGGGTGCCCTGGGCTGCGAGTCCCCTTGACCGGACGGCCGGGAAAACCCCCCGGGAGTGGGTCCTTGAAATCGCCTCCGGGCGAGAGTATGGGGCCCCGGGTAAGGCCCGTTATCGCCTCAGAGTGCGGCGACGGAATCGTACGTTTGCCGAACTTGGGTGGAACCACGAGGGATGACTCCTGCGCCCCAAGGCGCAGGATTTTTTTTGTCTGGTCACTACAGGAGGATAAAAATGGCTGAACAGAAGCACGAAGAGGATCATGTGCATCGTCTACGCCACTCGGCGTCGCACGTGATGGCACAGGCGGTCTTGGAAGAGTTTCCCGACGGCAAAGTCGCGATCGGCCCGCCGATAGAGAACGGCTTCTACTACGACTTTGAGCTGCCCCGGCCGCTCACGCCGGAGGACCTGGAGGAGATCGAAGCCCGCATGCGAGAGATCATCACCGAGGGACACGATTTCGTGTACCAGGAGGTCTCCGAGGAGGAGGCGCGCCGCATCTTTGCCGACCAGCCCTACAAACTGGAGCTGATCGACGGCATCCTTTCCGCCGGGACAGACGAATATGGCGAGCCCTTGGACGAAGCGCCCAAGCTCTCGATCTACCGGAGTGGCTCGTTCGTGGACCTGTGTCGGGGGCCGCACGTGAGCAACGCGCGGGAGATCAACCCCGACGCGATCAAGCTGCTCAACGTGGCCGGGGCCTACTGGCGCGGGGATGAGCGCAGGCCGATGCTCCAGCGCATCTATGGCACGGCGTGGGAGTCGGCCCGGCAACTGGAAGAGTTCCTGGCCTGGCAAGAGGAGGTGGAGAAGCGAGACCACCGGCGGCTGATCAAGGAACTGGACCTGCTCAGTTTCCACGAGGAGGGTGGGGCAGGGCTGGCCTACTGGCATCCCATGGGCGGCCGCATTCGCCAGGTCATCGAGGACTTTTGGCGGGCCCGGCACCGGGAGGGAGGCTATGAGATCGTCTTCACACCGCACATCGGCAAGGCCCAGTTGTGGCAGCAGTCCGGGCACCTGGATTTCTACCGGGAGAGCATGTATTCCCCGATGGACATCGAGGGGGCGGAATATTTTCTAAAGCCCATGAACTGCCCCTTCCACATCCTGATGTACAAGACGACCCTGCGCTCCTACCGGGAGCTGCCGCTCCGGTGGGCGGAACTGGGGACGGTCTACCGGTACGAGCGCAGCGGCGTGCTCCACGGCCTCATGCGCGTGCGCGGGTTCACGCAGGACGACGCCCACATCTTTTGCACGCCGGAACAGATCGAGGACGAGGTGCTGCGGGTGCTGCGATTCTCGCTGGACCTGCTGCGGGCCTTTGGCTTTTCCGATTTCCACGTCTTCCTTTCGACGATGCCGGAAAAGCACGTCGGGGAGCCGGAACGGTGGGAGCAGGCCCAGGAGAGCCTGCGCAAGGCCATCGAGGTGGAAGGCCTGCCCTACGAGGTGGACGAGGGAGGCGGGGCCTTCTACGGACCCAAGATCGACATCCACGTGAAGGATGCGCTGGGCCGTACCTGGCAGTTGACGACGATCCAGTTCGACTTTAACCTGCCCGAACGGTTCGACATGACGTACATTGGCGAGGACGGGAAGGAACACCGGCCGTACATGGTACACCGGGCGCTGTTGGGCAGCCTGGAGCGGTTCTTTGGCGTCCTCGTAGAGCACTACGGCGGGGCCTTCCCGGTGTGGCTGGCGCCGGTGCAGGTGGTGCTCATCCCCATCGCCGACCGTCACGTGGCGTACGCCTACGCTGTGGCGGAGCGACTGCGGGCGGCCGGGCTGCGGGTGGAGGTGGACGACTCGAGCGAACGCATGCAGGCCAAGATCCGGGACGCTCAGGTGCAAAAGGTCCCCTACATGCTCGTCATGGGCAACCGGGAGATGGAGGCCGGGCAGGTGAACCTGCGCATGCGTGATGAGAGCGTGCCGGGTGCCATGTCCGTCGATGAATTCGTCGCGTTGGCGCAGGAGGCAGTGGCCGAGAAACGCGCGCTATGACCGGCGGCACGGAGGGCGATTTGACACCTTTCTACAATTGTGTTATTATCTCCCCTGTGCATCACCGGTTGGTTCACACACGGGGAGGTAGACCGAATTAAGAGAACAAAATATCGTCCCGACACGCGAGCAAAGTATCGCATTAACCATCAGATCCGGGCACCCCAGGTCCGGCTCATCGACGCGGATGGCTCTCACGCGGGTATCGTAACGCTATCTGAGGCGTTGACGATCGCCCACGATCGCGAGTTGGACCTGGTAGAAGTGTCACCGGCGGCGGATCCTCCCGTCGCCCGGGTGATGGACTATGGCAAGTTCCTGTACCAGCAGGCCAAGCGGGAGCGGGAGTCACGCAAGGCCCAGAAACAGGTCGAGGTCAAGGAGATCCGTCTGCGTCCCAAGACGACCGAGCATCACAAGTCGTTCAAGATGCGTGATGCCCGGCGATGGCTGGAAGAAGGGATGAAGGTGAAGGTGCGTATCCGGTTCCGGGGCCGTGAGATCACCTATCCCGAGATCGCCCGCGAGCAACTGGCGGAGATCGTCGAGGAGCTCTCCGACGTTGCGGTGGTCGAGCAAAAGCCGAACATGGAGGGGCGCACGATGTTGATGATTTTGGCGCCAACGAAAAAGTAGGGCAACGAGGGTAGAGGGTATAAGAGAATGCCAAAGATCAAGACGCACAAGTCTACGTCAAAACGTTTCCGCCTGACGAGGGGGGGCAAGGGCAGGTTGACGCGCACCAAGATGGGCAAATCCCACTTGCGGCGCAAGAAGAGCGCGCGCGCGAAGCGGCTCTACGACGAGATGGTTCCGGTGGGGTCAGCGGGAGTGAAGCGGCGTGTGCGCCGTCTGGCACCATATCTGAGCGAAAAGGGGAAGTAGTGCTGTGAGAGTAAAGGGAGGAACCAGGACGCGCTATCGCCACAAGAAGATCATCCGCCAGACGAAGGGGTACTATAGCACGCGCCATCGTCTCTTCCGCCGGGCCAACGAGGCGTGGATGAAGGCGCAGTGGTACGCCTATCGCGACCGGCGGAATCGCCGGCGAGACCTGCGGCGGTTGTGGATTACGCGCATCAACGCGGCCGCGCGGGAGAACGGGCTTTCGTACAACCGCTTCATCCACGGGTTGAAGCAGGCCGGGGTCGAGTTGGACCGCAAGATACTGGCCGACATCGCCGTGCGAGATGCGCACGCGTTTGCGCAACTGGTCGAGGTGGCGAAGGGCGCGGTGTAGGTTTTCACACGCGAAATGCAAGGAGCGGGGGCACACGTGCCCCCGCTCTTGTTATCTCTCATTGTCCATCTCAGTGTTCCTGCAATTAGCCCGCCCTCAGCCGCACGCTCAGCCCCGAGTGCCGCTCCCGCACCTTGTTGTTATGCACGGCGATCCCGATCGCCCGCCGCGTGCCCACGAGCACGACCAACTGCCTGGCCCGCGTGATCGCGGTGTAGAGCAGGTTCCGCTGTAGCATCATATAGTGCTGGGTCAGCATCGGCATCACGACGGCGGGGTACTCGCTCCCCTGGCTCTTGTGCACCGATACGGCAAAGGCGTGCGCCAGTTCGTCGGCCTCGCCCCAGTCGTAGATCACCGGCCGGCCGTCTATCGTCACCGTCAGCGTCTGCTCCACCGGGTCGATCCCCGTCACCCGGCCAATGTCCCCGTTGTAAACGTCTCGCTCATAGTTGTTGCGCACCTGCATCACCTTGTCGCCGACACGGAAGGCCCGCCCGCCGAGCCGCCGCTCGACCTTGTGCGGCGAGGCGGGGTTGAGCGCCTCCTGCAGGCGGGCGTTGAGGTTGGCGACCCCGCACGCCCCTCGGTACATCGGCGCCAGGACCTGTACCTCGTCCACGGGGTCCAGGCCGAACTTGCGCGAAATCCGGCGCTGCACGACGTCGACCAGCAGGTCGGCGGCCTCCTGCGGGTCCTCCTTGGAGAAGAAGAAAAAGTCGTCGAACTGGTTGAGGGCGGGCATCTGTCCCCGGTTGATGCGATGGGCGTTGACGACGATGCCGCTGTCGGCGGCCTGGCGAAAGATGGTTTCGAGGCGCACGACACTGGCGCGGCCGGAACCGATGACGTCGCGCAGGACGTCGCCCGCGCCGACGGAGGGGAGTTGGTCCACGTCGCCGACACAGAGCAGGTGCGCGGCCGGGTCGACCGCCTTGAGCAGGTGGTTGGTCAGCAGGAGGTCGAGCATGGACGCTTCGTCGACGATCAGGCAGTCGACTTCGAGCGGGTTCTCCTCGTTGCGGCGGAACCCCTCCTGCGGGGAGTACTCGAGCAGCCGGTGGACGGTCTTGGCCGGGCGGCCCGTGGCCTCGGCCAACCGTTTGGCGGCGCGGCCGGTGGGGGCGCAGAGCGCGTAATGACGGCGGAGCGCCTCCAGCGCGCCGATGACGGTGCGCACGGTGACCGTCTTGCCGGTGCCGGGGCCGCCGGTGAGCACCGTCACCTTGTGGGTGAGCGCGGCGCGCACGGCCTCCCGCTGCTCGGGCGAGAGTTCAATGGCAGAGTCCCGGGTGACCTGGGCCAGGAGTGCGTCCCAATCGATGCTGCGGAACGGGTACAGGCGGGTGGTGGGGCTTTCGACCAGCGCCTGGATGCGGCGGGTGACGCCGATCTCGCCGTAGTAGAACGGGGCCAGGTAGACGGCCTGCTCTTCGCGCACCGCGTGCCCTCCCTCCTTCCTTCCTACTGGGGGGGATGCCCCCTCCTCTTTCCCCCCCACTGGGGGGGCTGGAAGGGGGGGGTAGACCAGTGTCTCGCGGCGCACCACCTCGTCGGCGTCCAGTGCTCCGATGGCCTCGCTCACGAGTTCAGGGTCCACCTCCAGTATCCGGGTCGCCTCGCTCAGCAACTCGGGTTCGGGCGCGTACACGTGCCCCTCGTTGGCCAATTGGCTCAACGCGTGGGCCACGCCGGCCTGGACGCGCGATGGCGCGTCGGGCGGCAGCCCCAGGTCGCGGGCGATCTTGTCGGCGGTCTTGAAGCCGACGCCCCAGATGTCGCGGGCCAGCCGGTAGGGGTCCTCCTGCACCACCTGCAGTGCGTCGTCGCCGTAGGCCTTGTAGATCTTGACGGCCAGCCCGGTCGTGACGCCGTGGTTCTGGAGGAACAGCATCACCTCGCGGATGTGTTTCTGCTCCTCCCAGGCCTTGGCGATGGCGGCTGCCCGCTTGGGCCCGACGCCCAGCGCCTCCCGGAGCCGCTGGGGCTTTTCGTCGAGCACGTGGAGCGTGTCGGCGCCGAAGCGCTGGACGATGCGGGTCGCGGTGACCGGCCCGACTCCCTTGACCAGCCCCGAGCCCAGGTAGCGCTTGATCCCCTCGACGGTGGCCGGGAGGACCTGCTTGCACCGCTCGGCCCTGAACTGGCGGCCGTACTGCTGGTGGGTCGTCCAGGTGCCCTCCAGGCGCAGGCTCTCGCCCGGCTGCACCTCCGGGAGGTTGCCGACGACGGTCACCAGATCAGATCGGCCCGCTACGTGGAGGCGGATGACGGAGTAGCCGGTCTCCTCGTTGTAGTAGGTGATACGCTCGACGGTGCCGTGGAGTTGATCGGACATCGGGGGAATGATAGCAGAAATGGAGGACGATGGCAAATGACCAATGATAAATGACCAATGGCAAATGACCAATGACCAATGACCAATAACCAACGACCAATGACAGAGTGTGGGTGTGGGGGATAAAAAGGCGGTGTGCCTGAGAACCGACTAGGGCGGGGTCAGCCGGTGCCCAGGCACTACCATGTTTCGACCGGGGTGCCTGGGGACTAACTCGGGCGGGGTGAGCTCATCCCCAGGCACTACCACGTTTCGATCAGACGGCCTGATTATACCGCAAAGCAGGGTCTTGTGGGTTTCATCTGTGTTACGGTCGCGTTTCTGATCCGTAACTATCGCGGAATTGGGGGACAAAGTTGGGGTGAAAAGCAGATTCCGCTTCGTATGTGTTCAGCGTTTCTTCGGGATGATGATCCAGAGGATCACGTAGGGCAGGAGGCCCGGCAGGCCGCCTGGGATCAGCAGGATCAAGAAGAGCAGGCGGAACCACGCCGGACTGATGCCGTAAAAGGCACCCAGCCCGCCGCAGACGCCCGCGACGACTCCATTTTGCCGTCGCAGTTTGCTGGTTTCAGTCGTTTCAGTCATTGCTGTCTACCCTCGGGTGAATCTATCTGTTTTGCCGTCTTCCCGGACCAGTGCCGAGAGAATGACGGTGACGATGCTGACGATGAGCCCACCCAGGAAGGCAGGCCAGAAGCCGTCCACGTAGAAGCCGACGTTGAACCAGTTGACGGCGATGGACGAGGCCAGCAGCAGTGTCAGAGCGTTGATGACCAGGACGAATACGCCCAGCGTGAGCAGGATGAGCGGGCAGGTCAGGAACTTGAGCAGCGGGCGCACGATCGCGTTGACCAGCCCCAGGATGACGGCCATCACGGCGTAGACAACCCAGCCGTTCCCGTCGACAGTGATGCCCGGCACGAGCCAGGCCGCCACGAAGAGCGCCAGCGCGGCGATGACCCAACGGACGAGTAGTTTCATTTGCGTTCACCTCCCTTCTGTGTTTAATACGCAATTGGGACAGGGGAGTTGCACGGGGGAGACAAGGGGACACGGTCGCGGGGGGAGGGCCGAGGGGAAGTTTCTGCTCTCCCAATTCATGGTTCTTCTTGAGTCATACTCAGGACGTCCCGTCTCCGAATTCCAATGCTGAGAGGGGTTTCATTGTTATCTATGAACGTGTCCCCAATCCTGAACCGATATTTCCTCCGGGGAAGATCAAGCAGATCCACCAATTCTGAGAGAATTCTCCCCATCGGACAGTAAGCCTGCACCTCGAACATGGCACGGTGGTGGCCATCTGGAAGGACAACGGTCAGGACCATCGAATGGTCCCACGTGCTCAGATACGTCGGCGGAGCGATGTCGGGGATCTCGAGCTTTAGGATGGGGGGCAACAGGCTGGTATCACCGTAGGTCTGAGGTATTTCCTCTTTGGGTAAAGGACGGTCATCCCAAATCAAGAATCGGGCCCCAGGTATCCGGATGGTATCGTTGAGGTTAAGCGCTACTCTCTCGCCTGGGGACAGACGAGCGCCGTTGAGAAACGTGCCGTTTTTGCTGTGCAAATCCTCGACAAAGTACTTGCCGGTCCGCCCCTTCAATATGCGAAAGTGGCGAGAGGACACGCTCTGGTTCTCCACGACCACGTCGCAGTCGGGGCTCCTTCCAAACAGCAACCCTCTGCTGGGCACGGTGTGTTTCGACACGCACTTTTGACCTTCGTATTGAACGACTCGCATTCTTTTCCGGACCGCCGCCGGTGCCTGTGCTGGCTGCTTGAAACGGTCGAGCCAGTCATCGAGCTGCATCCAGACGGGCAATGATAACATCGCAGTCCCATCGTTCTTGACAGCCGCGCCGGACACAATTCTACCGAGGAATAACCCCAAAGCATCTGTCAGGGGGCCTTCGAGGTCGACAAGCGTCGCATATTCGATGTGATCAACCCCCTGCAAATCTGAGGGCACAGCACCCTGGCCCTTCTTGGACAGTATGATCCAGGGTACCCGGCTCCCGATGGCCATTCCCAGGGCCAGGAAGCTGCTCTCATTAGACAGTGCACCCAGGTGACAGAGCGCGAACTGGGACGCAAGCACCTTTTGGCGCATATCACACAGCGTTGCCCCAGAGGCCCGGCCTGCCAGGTAGACGGGGTATAGGTGGTATTCGGCCAAATATGGTGCAAGCGACCGCATCAGGTTCCGCCACAGCAGTTTGGAGCTGTGAAGCACCAGGTATGCGTTCTCATCTGGTGGGGTGGACATACTTTCACAGACGCGGCCACAGAAGTAGCAGGTATCCGATACGGGTTGATCTGTGGGCGGAAAGCCCTGGTCACACACCCTGGAGAGTTTGGCTGCCAAGTCAGAATAGTCAGTATACCGGATCACGCGATGCCCTTCCAGCACTGGGGGGAGAGCAGTTCTCTCCTGGGCTGTGGCCACGATCGGCCGGTTCAGACCTAGAGCTATTCCCAGCTCAAGGTAACTATTGGGATTCCCTGAAGACAGGTCGAAAACACCAAAGCTGGCTAAAAAGATCTTTTGGCATATGCCCAAGAGCAGAGAGTCCCCTTCCACACCTGGATCAGCACCTCCGCCAGCGCAGTAGGGCTTATGACCCAGAGGGCCAAAAACATTCGCGATGGCCCTTCCATAATCCTCCAGGTCCTCAGTGTGTGGGGGACTTGCTGTGGGAGGCGGTGTCACGGTCTTTGTTTCATCCACGACTCCCGATTTTATGCGTGTCAAGGCGCGCCTGACCCATTCGTTCTGCGGGCTCAGTTGCAGGACTTTTTCAAGACAGTACTGCCGTTGCTCTTTTGTCTCAACAACGCCTGCCAGCCAGAGCCAACCCTGAACTGATCGGGGGTTGTTCTTCACAACCTGGCCCAGGATATATCTGGCTTCTAGTTTTTTCCCTGCTTTGGCCAGGGCAATGCCCTTACGAAGTTGGTTTTCGGTCATGGATGGGGTCTTCTCGGGTACTCGTGTGATGATCGCTCGTCGTTGTGAGTAATTGGAGATGAGGGAGGGCAACTTCCGGTGGCTGGATTTCGTCGCGCGCCGGTTCGCCGTGGAGCCGGTTTTCCAGAACGGCGGGGTGCTCTTGGTACACGGTTCCTCCTCGCCCTCGGATCGTACCAGGAACCTAGACTGCAGTCAATGTCATTAAGTTGAGGCTACAGTTGGCAGCGTGCGTGTCTCTTCATATGAGAACCAACGGTCTATTATAGCCCATTTTGTCATCTGTGCAATTTCGGCGTCGTTTCGTGAGGGGGATTTCCTCATCGTTCAAGAGTTGCGAGAACGCCAGAGGGGAAAGCGGGCACTTGCTTAACCTCCGTGGTTGTGATATGATCATATTGGGTTTTCGGCGATTCCGATTGTGCAAGGGCGGGGAAGGAGGGTGCGCCTGTGAAGCGCCATCTGTTCCTGATACTCGGCCTTGTGCTCGTCTGCGGCACGGTCGCGGGTGGCAGTAGCCTGGCTGATGCCCCGACGTGGCAGCCTGTCCCTGGCCCGTACGGCGGCAGCGTGGCCGCGCTCGCGCTTTCCCCCAACTACCCCGCCGACCACATCGTCTTTGCCGGCCTGCGCGGTCACGGCGTCTACCGCACCGACGACGGCGGCGATTCCTGGCGGTGCGTCAGTGCTTCCGAATGGGTGGTCGTCGCGCTGGCCATCTCGCCCGACTATGCCACGGATTGGACTCTCTTCGCCGCGACCGGGCTCCCGACGACCGGCTTCCACGTCTATCGCTCCGCCGACGAGGGGGACTCCTGGCAGGAGGTGACGCCCACCTGGGCCAGCCCTCCCAACGCGCCCATTCTGGCGGTCTCCCCGGACTTTGCCGGCGACCGGACGATCTACGTCCTCGGTGGCCTCGACACCTACGTCTCCGTCGATGGCGGCGTGACCTTTGTCGAGGGGGGCGGCTGGTTTGCGACCCACCATGTGGTGGAACTGGCCTTCTCGCCGGCCTACGCCATGGATCGGACCCTCTTCGCGCTCGTGCGGGACGATGGGCTCTACGAGTCCACCGACGGTGGCACGACCTGGCACGCGACCGGCCTGAGCGGCGACCTCAGTACGTTTGCCGTGTCGCCGGACTATGCGGACGACGGGACGCTTGTCGCCGCCAGCCGCTCCAGTGGGCTCCTGTACATCTCGACGGATGGCGGCGATACCTGGGACCCAACCGAGGTTGTGCTGGGGACCGGTGGCCGGCACACCTTGCTCTTCTCACCCACCTTCGCCTCCGACCGCATCATCCTGGCCGCCAGCTCGACCGACCCCGGCCTCTATCGTTCCACCGATGGTGGCACGAATTGGTCGCCGGTGGGCCGGTATGATCCGACCCGGCCCTACGCGGGCGGGTTCGTCGGGGGCTCGGTGTTCGCCATGGCGCTGGCCCCGCAGGACGCATACGATGCGGCCGCCTTCGCCGGCACGAGTGGTGGCATCTACCGTTCCCATGACCGGGGGGAGCACTGGACCCAACGGTGCAGCAGCCCAGCCCCTCTGACGGTGCGTGCCCTCGCCGTCGCCCCAGGGGACCCGTCCACGCTGCTGGCAGGCACCAGCTTCTTTGAGACGCGCATCGACGGCCAGCCGGACGAATACGACGGCAATCTGCAGCTTTCCACCGACGGGGGACAGACCTGGCGGGCCGTCTCCGGGCGGTTGGACCGCGTGCGCGGCGTGGCCTTCTCACCCGGTTTCGCCACGGACGGGACGGTCTTCGCCGTCGCCGGCACTCCCGGCGAGCACGGCCTCGCCGACGGCGGGGTCTATCGCTCGACCGACGGCGGCCTGAACTGGACGGAGGTGCTCAGCGGCACGATGGTCGAGGCGCTGGCCCTCTCGCCCGAGTTCCTGAAAGATCACACGCTGTGGGTCTCGACGTTTGCCGACCAATCGACGCTGGGTGTCCGGGTCTCGACGGACGGCGGTGACACATGGACGGTGCTGACATGGTCGCTGCATGCCCACGCGCTCGTCCCATCGCCCAACTATGGCGTGGACGGCACGCTCTTTGTTGGCACCGGTGACCAGGGATTGCACAGATCCGTCGATGGTGGTGTTTCCTGGACCCAGGTACTGTCCCGCCCGGTCACGGCCCTGGCCGTCTCGCCGGCCTACGGCGCCAGCCGGACGCTCTACGCCGGGGTGCAGGAGAGCCCCGGCGGGCCGGGCGCGATCTACCGCTCGACCGACGGGGGGGCGACCTGGCACCGGGCGGACGCCGGCATCCCGTCCACCCTTCGACAGGCTCAGGGTGCCACCTGGGGGGGCGAAGCGGCTACGATCTCGGTCCTGGCCTTTGCTGCCGATGGCTCGGTCCTGGCCGGGGTTCACTACGGCGACGGGGCCGGTGGCGGGGCCGTGTACCGCTCCGTCGACGGCGGGGAGAGCTGGCAAGCGGCCGGCGGCGGGCTGGGTGCTTTCAGCGTGTATGCGCTGGCGACGGCGCCGAGCGGGTCGCTCTCGTTCTACGCCGGGACCGACGGCGGCCTGTGGCGGTTGGAGGTGGCTCAGGGCGGCCCGGCGGAGCCCGGCGCGTGGCAGAGCGACGGCCCACGCGGTGGCCGGGCGCGGACGCTGGCGATCTCGCCCGACTTTGCCAGCGACGGCGTGGCCTTTGCCGGCTCGTGGCTGTATGGGGGGGCAGGCGGGGAGTCTGGCCCTGGCATCCTCAAATCCGCCGACGGAGGGCAGACGTGGCGACCGTCGGCCAGCGGCACGGAGGGCGTCTACTACAGCTCGGCCGTCCACGCCTACGCGTTTTCGCCGGATTTCGCTACCGACCAGACGCTCTTCGCCGCCACCTGGGGCGGGCTGTTCAGGTCCACCGATGGGGGCGAGAGCTGGCAGCGGCTCACCCGGGTCTACTTTGGGCCGCCCGGCTCGATCACGGCGGTCGCGGTCGCGCCCGATTACGCCGCCAGCGGCCACGTCCTGGCCGGCGGCGGTTGGGGCGGGTTGTACCTCAGCCGGGATGGGGGCGTCAACTGGACGGCAAAAATCAGCGTGACGGCCGGGGCCGCCATCGCCTATTCGCCCGACTTTGGCCACGACGGCGTCGCCTTCGCCGGTGGCACCGCCGGGCTCTACAAGACGGACGACGGGGGCGTCCATTGGACGCAGGTCCTGACACGGCCGGTTTCGGCACTGGCCGTCTCGCCGCACTTTGGCAGCGATGGCACGTTGTTCGCAGGCGGGGGCGAGTTGTACGTCTCAAGCGACGGCGGCACGGGCTGGATCAGCGCCACCGTCGCGCTGGACCCGTCGACGATCAGGGCGCTGGCCATTTCCCCGGAGTTTGCCGACGATCGCACGCTCTTCGCCGGCGCTGGCAGCGGCCTGTACCGGTCGGCCGACGGCGGCGTGTCCTGGGAACCGGTGGCAGGCTATCCGGGCCTTGCGGTTCTGTCACTGGCCATTTCGCCCGGCTGGCCGGACCATCCCGTCCTGCTGGCCGGCACTGACCTGGGCGTCTATCGTACGACGGACGGCGGCGCCACGTGGGTGCAGGGACAGGGCCTGGCGACGCTCTCCACCTGGCCCATCGCGCTCTCGCTCGATGAGAATCTGCTGCTGACCGGGGCGCGCCACCACGGCATCTATGGCAGCACCGACGGCGGCGCCAGTTGGCTCCCGATGGGGCTGCAGGGATGGGGCTGGTACCACAGCATCTCGGACGTAGCCATCTCGCCAGCCTACGCCAGCGACGGGACGCTCTTCGCCGCCTGGGCCAGCGGCGTCAGCATCGGGGGGGCCATCTACCGCACAATGGACGGCGGCACGACCTGGGAACTGGTCTACTCGACGGACTTTATCGGCCAGTTGGCGATCTCCCCCCGGTACGCCGACGACCGGACCGTCTACGCGGCGGGCCAGAGCCCACGCGTCGTGCGCTCGACCGATGGCGGCGCGACGTGGGAATCGGTGGGCACCTGGCCCCCCGGCGCTTACGCTGGCACCACGCAGGTCGCGCTACCACCCAATTACCCCGCGGACCGCACCGTCTTCGCCGGCGGGGAGGGGTTCTGGCGCTTGCCGCCGGGCGGGACCGAATGGGAGCTTGCTTCGGGCCTCGACAGCAACTACTATGTGAGATCTATCGCCGTCTCCCCGAACTATGCGGCCGACCGGACGCTCCTGGCCACGGCGCTGTGGTTCGTCGAGCCGGCCGGGCGGCAGCGCTACGCCGTCTTCCGCTCGACCGACGGCGGGGTGAGTTGGCAGATCGCGGACGCTGGACTGCTCGAACGTGAGGAGATGCGCGACGTGGCGTTCTCGCCCCGCTTCGCCACCGACCACACTGCCTACGTGACCTCGGACAGCCAGCTCTACCGCTCACTCGACGGCGGCCAGAGCTGGACCGCGCTGGGCGGGCCGCCTGGATCGCCCGTCCTCTACGGCGTGGCGGTGGACCGCGCCGGGGGCGTACACGTGGCCTCCAGCGCCGGTGTCTGGCGTTACACGACGCCTGCCCGGGACGTCATCGTCAACGGCGGCTTTGAGGCCGAGGGTGGCTGGGCCATGCCGGTGACGCCCCGCCCGGCCGCGTATTCGGGCCGGGTGGCCTACGATGGGCTGCGCGCGGTCCGGGTGGGTATCGTGGACGGCAGCAACGCGTACGCCTATTCCTCCGCGCGGCAGGAGGTGATGATCCCCGCCGACGCGCTCACCGCGACGCTCAGCGTGGCCATCTACCCGGTCTCTGGTGAATCGGCGGCGGCCGATCAACGCCGGGTCTTTCGGCAGGGTACCGCGCTCGACACGGGGCCCACGCTCTCATCCAGCGTCGCTGCCGGCGACGCCCAGTACGTGCTGATCATCGACCCGGATAGCCGTACGATTCTCGAGATCCTCCTGTGGGATCTTTCCAACGCCCAGCGTTGGCAGCACCACGCCTTCGATCTGACATCGTACGCCGGGCAGACGATCCTGATCCACCTCGGCGTCTACAACGATCGTGCAGGAGGCCGGACGGGGATGTACGTGGATGACGTCTCGCTCGTCGTCGCGCGTCCTGCCGCCGGGGAGCCGGTGTACGTCTATCTTCCGCTCGTCCTCAAAAGCCTTCCATAGCACAGGTGTCTTTATGATTACCACCTTCCTCTCTGTGTGTCGTCGAGCAGTGTCTCCAGTGGACGTTCGGCGGAGGTCTGCTGGGCGAGGATCCACTCGATGACCGGCTCGCGCCACGGGATGCCGGTGTCGTAGCCGTTGGGGTCGTGCGTGGCGAACAGGTAGTCGTCGCCGCCGGTGTATATAAAGCTGTTCACCAGCACGTGGTAGGTCGCCTCGGGGTCGAGCGAGCTCCCGTCCTCCAGATCGGCGATGATGCGCGCCCCGGCTCGATGGTACGTGAACCCTGCTACCGCCCCGCCGCAGCAGAGCAGGTTGTCCATCACCTGTTCGCCGGTCAGTTGGACCTCCACGAGCGTGTTCTCGAAGGGCAACGTGGCGACGACGTCGGCGCGGGTGATCTCACCGGGCGGGATGGCCTCGCGGTAGCCGCCCAGGTTGCTGATCGCCAGATCCGCCTCCGGGTAGGTCCACAGCCAGGCGTCCACGACCAGGTTGTACAGCGCCCAGTCACGGTCGACGCCGCTCCCGGTGTAGCCGATCACCTGGCCCAGCGTCTCATCCACCTGCGCCTTCCAAGCGGCCACGAGCGTCTCGATCCCGGCGTCCGGCGTGACCGGGTTGCCGCTGGCGGTGGCATACTCGACCGGGATCAGTTGCGCCTGCGTGCTCACCACCTGGCCGGTCGCGGTGTCGAAGGCGATGTCTATCTGGGCAAAAGACTGCCAATGTGCGCCCGGTCCGACGATCCGGACGCCGTCCCGCTCGACGTTCTCAAGCGTGTGGCGGTGGCCGCCGGCCAGGAGAGGGATCGAAAGCTCAGCGGCGACGGGAGCCAGCACCTCGAGTTCGGACGGGCTGGAGTGGGCGACGACGACGACCAGTTCGGCCCCCTCAGCGCGGGCCTGTGGGACGACGCGTCGCAGTGCATCGGCATACTCCCCGAACGCCAGCCCCTCGACGTGGGCGGGCGTCACGATCCGTGGCGTGTCGATCGTGGTCAGGCCGACGATGGCCACCTGTACGCCGTTCACCTCGCGGATGACGTAGGGTCGGGCGAATTCGGGCCAGGCGCCGGTATCCGCCTGCGTGACGTTGGCCGCCAGGAAGGGAAAGGTGGCCGCGTCGGCGTTGGCCAGCAGCACCTCCTGGCCAAAGTCGAGGTCGTGGTTGCCAACAGCGGCCGCGTCGTAGCCCATCCGGTTTAAGACCTGGACGGCGGAGGCGCCCTGGAACCAGGAGGAGATGGCCGGGCCGGTCCACATGTCGCCGCCGCTGAGGAGCAGCGCGTCGTCTCCATCAGGGTCGTAGCCGCGCTGACGCAATGCCGCCAGCAGGTTGGCCGCGCCGCCGAGCGTGTCCGAGCCCGTCCTGACGGGCTCCAGGTAGCCTTCCTCGTCGCTGGTGTAAAAGATGGTGACGGTGCGGACGGTATCAGTAGTGGTGGGGCCGGGTATGGGAGGGCCACACGCGGTGATGATCACCAGTGCGATGGCGAGGATCATGGCGATGCGGTGCATACCCCAATTACCTCTCCGGGACGAATAGCGCCACACTCTCGACGTGGTAGGTCTGGGGGAACATATCCACCGGCTGCACCTCGACCAGGCTGTAGCCGGCGCGGGCCAGCCGTTTGGCGTCGCGCGCCAGCGTGGCGGGGTCACAGGAGACGTAGACGATGCGGCCGGGATGACGGGCGACCAGCGCGTCGAGCGCGAAGCGGTCCACGCCGGCACGGGGCGGGTCGACCACGGCCGCGTCGAGCGGGACGTCCAGATCTGGAAGCACCGCCTCGACCGGGCCTTCGACGATCTCTACGTTGTCCATGCCGGCGGTGTTCTCCAGCAGGTCGGCGACAGCGGCGGGGGCCACCTCGACGCCGACGACCAGCCCGGCGTGCCCGGCCAGGTGGGCGGCGAAGAGCCCCACGCCACAGTAGGCGTCCAGCACCGTCTCTCCACCCCGCAGATCGAGATATCCGGTCACCAGGCGCACCAGTTGGGCGGCCTGGGAGGTGTTGACCTGGAAGAAAGAGGGGGCGGAGATGCGAAAGGTGTGGTCAGCGACGGTGTCGGTGATGTGGTTGTTGCCGATGAGGTTGGCGTGTTGGCCGTCGGAGAGGAGCAGGACGCAGGAGACGGGCAGGTCGATCTCCAGCGTGGGCGGCAGGTCGTCCGCCATCTCGAAGACGAGCATCAGGTCGCCGGTTTCGGTGCCCGCGCGCAGCGAGAGGCGGAGGAGGTCGGGCAGGTCCAGGTCGAGCATGGCGTAGAGGTCGGATAGGAGCGGGTGCAGGATCAGGCATTCGTCGATGGGGATGACGGGGCCTGCCAAAGCCCCCTGGAAGCCCAGGCCCTCACCGGGCGCGGGGTGAAACTGGGCGTGGTTGCGGTAGGCCCAGCCGGAACGATCAGGCAGGGTGGGGCGGACGACGGGGTCGGCGATGCCGCCGATGCGCGAAAGCTGATCGGCCACAATCCCGGCCTTGAGCCGCAGTTGCGCCGTATAGTCTACGTGCTGCCACTGGCAGCCGCCGCAGCCCGCGGGACCGAAATAGGGGCAGGGAGGCTCGACGCGGTCGGGGGCGGGCGCCAGCACCTGGACAGGGCGGGCGAAGGCGTAGCGGCCTTTGTCCTCGGTGATCTCGACGCGCACCGTCTCGCCGGGCAGCGCGTAGGGGACAAAGATGACGCGCCCCTCGTGCCGGCCGAGCGCTGCACCGCCGTGGGCGATGGATGTCAGTTCAAGTTCAAACGTTTCCATGGCTTTTCACTCCGGTGACCATTATATCGCTGTGTGCCATCCCCGACAATTCTGTGTTGCGTTGGGAACTCTTACCCCGCCGCGCCGCTGGCGATCAGCACGGTGATCGTCGCCAGGAACCAGTGGATCAGGAACGGGTATAGGAACGAGCGGGTGCGCCAGGCCACGTAGCCGAATGCGCTGCCGCCAAAGATGCAACTCAGCGTCTCCAGTTCCGGCTTGCCAAAGTGGGCGATTGTGAAGGGAACGGCTTGCAGAATGATAGCATAGGGGCCGCAGACGGGGTAAAGCGCGAAGAGCAAAAAGCCGCGGAACAGGAACTCCCAGCCAAAGAGGTCCAGCGCGGTGTCGAGTGGCAGGGGGATGGCCGAACGGGCCTGGGGCGCGTAATAGGCCCGGAGATCGCCGGTGCGGGCCACAAACGCCATCACGAGCGCCATCCCACCGCAGCCCACCGCCGTGAGCATCAGCCCTGCTTTCCAGTCGCCCAGGCGGAAGCCATACCGGGCGGGTGACTCGCGGAAGACGAGCAGGATGACGGCCAGCGGCACGCCCAGATACAAGAGCATCCGGTCGTAGGCCTTGTAGCGGAAGATAAAGTGATAGTGCTCTATCCCCATCGCCAGCGTGGAGACGACGATGACGGTGACGACTTTCCAGTCCATGCAGAGTTCTCTCAGACGCATCGGTGTGTCCTCCCGCGCGATCAATACGGCAGACTCTGGTGGTTCCCGTTGGGGTCGAACAGCCCGACGAGTGTATCCCAATCGCGCGCCAGCTCCAGCCCCCAGTTTACGACCAGCAGGCCGATCAGCACAGCCGCCAGCCCCCGCTGCCAGGGCCGGGACCAGCGCCATGGCCGGGCGGTGAGGGCGTAGGCGGCCAGGACGGCGGTCACGGGCAGCAGTGGGACGTGAAAGCGAGGCTCGGCCATGATGAGCATGTGCAACCCCGTGTAGCAGGCCACCAGCAACGCGACAAGTCCTTTGCGCCGTTCCATCCGTCCGCAGGCCAGCCCTATGGCGGCGGCCGGGGCCAGCAGCATCAGCGGCCCGCAGGTGAGCAGCAAGACCAAGCCCAGCAGCCAACCCGGCCATCGACCCAGGAAGCCGTTGCCGTAAAAGTATACCAGCGCCCGGCTGTCCAACCCCCACAGGTAGCCGGCTTTACGTGCCATCAGATAGGGCACCCGGCCGGGATCGCTGCCCACAAAGCGCCAGAACGCCTCCACTCCTCGCCCGTTCCGCTCGCCATCGTCGAGGATCGAGAGCAGGTCGAGCGAGATGCCGTACTGGAAAGTGCCGGCCGACTGGGGATGGTAGCCCACGTAGAGGTTGTAGCCCAGCGACGTCTCGACCCAGGTCGGCTGGCCGTGCAGGCGGGTGTTGCGCACCGCCCAGGGCGCGGTGACCAGGACGAAGCACAGGATCATGAGGGCGGCGTTGCGGAGCCCGGCGCGCTTCTCCCCGGCGGCCCACCAGGCCCAAAGCGCCGCCAGCGGCACAAAGGCCGTGACGATCGAGCGGGTCAGCGCCGCCAGCCCGAGCACGAGCCCGGCCAGCGCGTGATCGCGCGCCTGACCTCCCTCGCTCGCCCGCAGCGTCAGCACCAGCGCGAGCATCAGCAACGGGACAAAGAGATTCTCGCTCGCCAGCGCCAGCGGGTACGCGACCAGGAGCGGGAAGACGGCGACGATGACGGCGGCCCGATGGGCTGCACGTTCGCTGAACCCGACCCGCCGTGCCAGCGCCCAGTTCAGCGGGGCCAGCGCCGCCCCCAACAGTGCCTGCGCCAGCCGGGCGGCAAACAAGCGGTGTGGCCCCACGCCGCTGGTGGCATAGACCAGGGCCAGGAAAGCAGGATACCCCGGCGCTCTGAAGCTGGTGGGCACGCCGCGCGGGTCATAGTCCGCCGGCCGTTCCATGGAGATATACCGCTCGATCAGCGCCAGGTCTTCCTCCGCGTACCAGCGGTAGCCATCTCCGGCGACGATCGAGCGGGCCAGCATGTCGTACTGGAACATGTCGTCCAGCCCGATCGGCAGATCCCGAAAGAGCAGCACGGGTGCCAGCCGCAGCGCCAGCGCGGCCAGGAAGATCAGGACGGGGAAGCGGTACCGGTTCATGGTTCGGGCGGCTCTCTATCGCTCTCCCTGCACTTCGGCGTCAAACCGCTCGAAGAAGGCGACCATGGTCATATGGCGTTCCTCGGCGATTGAGCGACCGGTTGGGGTGAACAGTCGTTCTCTGAGGCGGGACAATTTGACGACGAACTCGTGGACCGGAGTGTGATTGTGTGGGTCGTCTCCTTCTTCCGTCCAGCGGTCGATGTCCACTGCCTCGATGGGAGCCCATAGCCGCTGCCCGTGCACGCCGCCGTAGGCGAAGGCCCGCGCCACCCCCACCGCGCCGATGGCGTCCAGTTTGTCGGCGTCGAAGAGCACCTGCGCCTCCAACGTCGCCGGCTGCGGCCCGGTACGGAAGCGATGGGCCGCGATGGCGTGGGCCACGGCCTCCACCTTCGCGAGTGGATGGCCGGCCAGGATCTCCCGCGCCCGGTCGGCAGCGAAGGCGGCGTGGTCGAGCGCTTGGGCCTCGGCCTGCTCCCGCCCCGCGTCGTGCAGCAGCGCCGCTGCCCGGACGATCTCCAGGTCGGCCCCCTCCGCCCGCCCGATGCGCTCCGCCAGCGCCAGCACCCGTAACACGTGGTCAAAGTCGTGTACGGCGTCCGCCCCTTCGTAGTGGCGTCGTGCTTCGGCGACGGTGATCACGTGCCTCGTCTTTGCGCCAAAAGCTCTGGACTGACCGAGAGCAGTTGATAGACCTCGGTCACGTCACGGCGGGTGAGCAGGCCGAGGAAGTACCCCTTCTCTATCACAGGCAACGCGTCGAGCCTTGCCTCCGTCATCCGCCGTTGGGTCTCAAATAGCTCGTCGTTCAGCCCGACCGTGGGGAATTCGGTCTGCATGACCTCGCGCACCGGCGTCTCCGGCCGGCGCTGCTTGAGTGCCCGAATCACGTCGGTGTATGTGAGCAAGCCCAGGATTTTCTCGCCGTCGCAGACGGGGAAATCTGACTGGAAACTCTCAAGCGTCAGATCGGCGGCACGGCTGATCGGATCATCTGGGGAGAGCACCTGGGCGTGGCGGGAGAAAGCCTGGCGCACCTGCAGGCCCTGAAGCGCGTTCCTGATCTGGATCATGCGCCCTTCCTGGGACGCCCCGGAGTACACGAAAATCGCGATCAGAATCCACAACAGGTTGCCGGTCAACAGACCCGTCAGCCCGAGCAGCCATGCCAGCCCCTGCCCCACGCTGACGGCCAACGCGGTGGCGCGGGCGTGAGGCATCACCGTCGCCAGCAGCGCACGCAGCACCCGCCCGCCGTCCATCGGGAACGCGGGCAGGAGGTTGAAGACGGCCAGGCCGAGGTTGGTAAAGATCAGGTAAGGGAGGGTATCCTCCCAGCCCAGGCGCGTGGGATTCACCAGCATTTTCCGCAAGCCACCGCCCAGGTTCACGGGCAGGGAAAGGCCGGCCACGATCAACACGCCGGCGATGACGACGTTGCTCAGTGGGCCAGCGATGGCCATGAGGAACTCCTGGGTCGGGCGCTCCGGCATCCGCTTCATCTGCGAGACGCCACCCAATGGCAGGAGGACGATGTCGTGCACCGGGAAGCCCATTCGGATCGCCGTCAGGCTGTGTGACAGTTCGTGGATCACGACGCATACGAACAACAGCAGCGTGATGACGACGCCGAAGGCGGCTCCGGAGGGCGAAAACCCGCCTTTGTTCAGGAAGCCGTACTGCACGGCCGCCCACACCAGGATCAGCGGGAAGGTGAGGTGCATCTTGACGTCGATGCCGCGGATGGTGAACAGTTTGATACTGCCCATATTGGTTACCCCCTTCTCAGAACAGAAATCACGCGAGTCCTTCCTTTGTCTCCTCCACCACCAGGTCTACCACGGCCCGCAGGTCCTCCGTGCGGCGGTAGACGGCCAGTTGGCGGTCGGCGCTGGTCCCCTGGTCCAGGATCGTCTCCACGTATTCGACCTCCGCCCGGCTTCCCAGTTCGTCCACCACGTCGTCCACCCACGTCAAGAGTTCCTCGATCAGCGCTGGGAGGCGTACCTCTTTCGTCTTGCCAAAGTCAATCAGTTTCCCCTCGATGCCGTAGCGCACCGCGCGCCACTTGTTCTCGTCGAGCAGATTCTTGCGGTAGACGCGCCAGGTCTGGTTGGCCTGTCGCAGGCGCACCAGTTTGGCCACGATGGCCTGGACCAGTGCAGCCAGGCACAATGTCTCGTCCATCCGCGTGCACATATCGGGGATGCGCACCTCCAGCGTGGGGAACTTTGCGCTGGGGCGCACGTCCCACCAGATGTGGGTGGGCTCGTCGATGCTGCCTGTCGCCAGCAGCGTGTCCACGTAACTGCGGTAGTCAGCGTAGGCGCCGAACTGCTGCGGGATGCCGGTGCGAGGCAGGCTCTCGAAGACGACACTGCGGTAGGACTTTAATCCCGTGTCGCGACCGTGCCAGAAGGGAGAACTGGTCGAGAGGGCGAGCACGTGGGGCAGGAAGTAGCGGATCTGGTTCATCACGTCGATGAGCAGTTCTCGATCCTCGATGCCGACGTGGACGTGCATGCCAAAGATCAGGAGCCGCCGGCCCACGTCCTGCAGGAAGCGGGCCAGTTCGGGGTAGCGGCCAAAGGGGGAGACCTCCTGGCGGGCCCACGAGGAGAAGGGGTGGGTGCCCGCCGCTGCCACCCATAACCCCTCGCTTTCTGCCAGTTCCTGGATTGAGCGCCGCATGCGGACCAGTTCGAGACGCGCCTCGCGGACGTCTTCGCAGATGCGGGTGCCTGCCTCCACCTGCGATTGGAGAAACTCGGGGCGGATCTGATCAGGCAGCACTGTATGACCCCGCTCGAGGAACCGTTGCACGTAGGAACATAGCTCCCGCGTGGTGGGGTCAATGATCTGGTATTCCTCTTCGATACCGATGGTCAGTGAAGGGTTGGACATCTCTCTGAGGCCCGATTATATCACATAGGCGGGCTGCCCCCAAACTGGCGCGCATCCGTCTCGCTTGACAGTGTTTTGCTCGTGTGGTATCGTCTGAAGTACGTCTCTGGCACAAGTGCAGCCCTGTGTCGGGCTACGTGTTTCACCTGACAGCCTTGTGAACAGGAGGATCGAAATGGAGCAGGTTGTGGGTATCGTGACCGACAGCAGTTGCGACCTTCCGCGGCGATTGGTCGAGCGGCTCAAGATTGCGGTAGCGCCCCTCATCGTCCGCTTTGGGCCAGAGGTGTACCAGGACGGGGAGCTATCGGCCGAAGAGTTCTGGGAGAAGGCCGCTGGGCCGCACCACCCCTACACGTCCCAGCCACCAGTTGGCGTGTTCGAGGAACTCTACGAGCGGTTGGTGGCACAGGGAAAGCGGGTGCTGTGCCTGACGATCACCGGTCATCACAGTGGGACGTTCAACGCCGCGCACCTGGCGGCCCAGCGCTTTGGCGAGGTGGTAGAGGTGTTCGACTCCCTTTCGCTTTCGCTGGGTCTGGGCGTACAGGTCCTGGCGGCGGCCCAGGCTGCGCAGGCCGGGCGCTCGATGCAGGACATCCTCGCGCTGCTGGAGGATATGCGGGCGTGGACTCGCCTGACGATCGTGTTGGACACGCTGGAGAACCTGCGGCGCGGAGGACGGGCCGATGGGTTTATCGCCATCGTGGACCGGATGACGCGGGCGCTCAACATCAAGCCCGTCATCAACGTGGTGGACGGCCAACTGCGGCTCCTGGGCGCGGCCCGCTCGTTTCAGGGTGGGCTGAAGCGTGTGTTGAGCCTGGTCGAGCGGCTGGGGCCATTGGAATACCTGGCGGTGGTGCACACGCGCAGACAGGAGATGGCGGAGCAGGTGGCCGGCCGGTTGGCGGAGCGGATCGGATTCCCCAGAGAGCGCATCTGGGTGCGAGAGACGGGGGTGGTGCTGGCCTCCCACGCCGGCGTGGGCGTCATCGGCGTCCTGGCGGTGCCCGCTTCCGAGTGAGGGTTCAGGTGTGCATCGTACCAACACGACGAACTCCTTCATCGAAACCGAGCATCCGACCTTTTGCTTTGCACTTTCCCATTGCTCTGTTCCAGCCAGCCTACACGGTCGGCCGGATGTTGATCGAACTCTGGCACGTATGGCTTGACATCCAGCAAGGGCGTCCCGTCAATGATATCCACGTTCTCAATATGCAGGATGTTCTGGTCAACGCTGAGCAATCTCACGATGGAGAGCCCGATTGGATTGGGGCGCGTTGGGGCCCTGGTGGCAAAGACTCCGCGTGGTTGGGAATCCATGAAGGGAGTGACGGTGAGCTGCGACTTCTGGACCTGGTGGAAATGGTAGAGCAAAATGACGTGGGAAAAGCCGTCCAGATCCTTTAACCCTTCGACAAACTCGGGCAGGATCTCGATAAAGCCCCGAATCCCGGGG
>DATKTN010000273.1:0-2487 GCA_035531135.1 Anaerolineae bacterium | reverse complement strand
CGACACCGGGCAGGGTTGCCGCAAACTCGGCCACCTGCTCCACATCCACCGTGGCAGAGATATTCACGCCACAGTGACAGATATACACACCAATCCGAGGTTGAGACTCCATAACTTGGCCCTCTCGCTTCCTTGACAGACAAGTCATCACGCATTACGTATTACGTATTACGTATTACGTATCACGTATCACGTATCACTCCTCACCTAACGCCAGATCCACAAGTTCCATAATATCCATCACTTGCAGTTGCCCGTCCAGCCCACGCACCTTGACCGCGTCCTCCAGCGTCAGCAGACAGAAGGGGCAGGCCACGGCCAGGATCTCGGCCCCCGTCTCGGCCGCCTCTCGAACCCGTTGGAAGGCCAGCCGCTCCTCCAGGTTGGTCCCCTCGGCCCACATGCGGCCGCCGCCCCCCTCGCAGCACAGGCTGCGCTCGCGGCTGCGGTCCATCTCCACCAACTTGAGACCCGGGATGGCCTTGAGGATGGCACGCGGCTCGTCGTAGACGTGGTTCTGCTTGCCCAGGAAACAGGGATCGTGATACGTGACCGTCTTGTTTACCTCTTTCGAAAACTCTAACCGGCCCTGTTCGATCAACTCGGCGACGAGCTGCGTATAGTGCAGCACCTCCATCTCATCCAGGCCATACTCGTTCTTGAAAGTGTTAAAGCAATGGGGAGAGATGGTCACCATCCGGCTCGCGCCCACACTGCGGATCAACTCGCCGTTCTCCTCGACCAACATCTCGAACAGGCCCACCTCGCCCATGCGCCGCACCTCGTTGCCGCAACAACTCTCGTCGGTGCCCAGCGTGCCAAAGTCCACCCCGGCTGCCTTCAACGCCCGCGCCAGCGCACGCGTGCTCGACTGCGCGCGCAGGTCGTACGCCGGGGTACAGCCCACAAAGAACAACACCTCGCACCCCTCCTGCGCGGCCTTGACCTCGATGCGCCCGCGACCGCTGCGGTCGCCGGGGTCGCCGCCGTCAGCCCAGGCAGCCCGGTCCTCCCGTGCCATGCCGGTGGGGTTTCCCTGGCGAAACACGCCCATCAGCGCCGCTCCAATCGTCTCCGGGATGCGCCCGCCCTCCACCAGCTCGCCCCGCAGCCCGATGATCAACTCCGCGGGCCGCACGTCCTTGGGGCACCGCTCGACGCAGGTGAAACAGGAAGTGCAATCCCACAACTCGGGATGCTTCTCCACGTCCAATTCCGGCTCTACCAGCATCTGATAGATCAAGCTGCGCATGTTCAGCGTCGTCTTGCGCGCCACTGGACAGCCTCCAGTGCACTTGCCGCATTGGATACAGCCCAAGAGTTCCAACTGCTCAACCATCGGCTCTGTCTTCAACGCCATCCTCCTAAATTACGCATCACGCATCACGTTTCACGCATCACGTTTCACGTTTCACGTTTCACGTTTCACGTTCCACGTCGCACCAGCACACGCAGCGCCGACGAAGCGGCGGCCTTGGCCTGAGCGACCGTGTCTGGAATATCCTTGGGTCCCTGGCAGCAGCCCGCCAGGAACACGCCCTCCACGAGAGTGTCCACCGGCCGCAGCTTGGGATGCGCCTCCTGGAAGAAACCATCCGGAGAGCGCTCCAGCCCTAGCAGCGCCGCCACCTCCGACACATCCGTCCGCGGGACGGCCGCCGTGGCCAGCACGACCAGGTCCGCCTCAACCTCGATGGGCTTCCCCAGGATCGTATCCTCGGCCAACACGACCAAGCGCCCGCCATCCCGCTGACTGTCCCGATAGATCTCCGCAGGCTCCCCGCGCCGGTACATCACCCGTTCGCGCTTCACCCGATCGTAGAACTCTTCGTAGCCCTTGCCAAAGGCCCGCACATCCATGTAAAAGACAGTGATCCGGGCATCGGGAAGCTTGTCCCGCACCAGGTGCGCGTGCTTGGCCGTGTACATGCAGCAGAAACGAGAGCAGTAGGGCACGCCGGAGTGCGGGTCACGGGAGCCCACGCACTTGATGAACACGACGTCCTTCGGCTCCTTGCCGTTGACGATGATCTTGCCCATCGTCGGGCCGGAGGCGGAAGACAACCGCTCGAACTCGATGCCCGTCATCACCTCCGGGTAGACACCGTAGCCGAACTCGGGCTTGATACACGGGTCGATCAGGTCAAAGCCGGTGGCGACGATAATCGCCCCTACCTCCAGCTCCACCAGCTCCTCCTGCTGCTCGAAATCGATCGCACCGGCGGGACAAGCCTCTTTGCACAGAAACGTCTTGCCGCACCTGCCTCGCGTCAGGTACAAACAAGTGGTGGGATCCACGGTGTATTTGAGCGGCACCGCCTGAGGGAAGGGCACGTAAACGGCCGATCGCTTGGCGATGCCCTCGTCGAAATCACTGGTCACCCGCCCCTTCATCCGGCACGCCGCCGCGCACGAACCGCAGCCGGTGCACTTGTCCACATCCACATAGCGTGGCTTCTTGCGCACAAGCACGCGGAATCCCCCCCC
>DATKTN010000272.1:0-7594 GCA_035531135.1 Anaerolineae bacterium | reverse complement strand
TCTGAGAGTCTATACCCCCATCTTAACAGAGGAAGGTTGCGCTATCGTTGGGGTTGTGTTAAGGTTTGATAACCTTTCGGTCAACTACCGCTCGAACTTGTAGCCCACCCCGCGCACGGTCACCAGCCAGCGCGGGTTGGCGGGGTCGTCCTCCAGCTTTTCCCGCAGGTGCCGGACGTGCACGTCCACCGTCCGGTCGCTGCCGATGTCGCTGGCGTACCCCCAGACCGCTTCGATCAACTGGTCCCTGCTGAAGGGGCGATCCGGGTTGCTGACCAGGTAGCGCAGCAGCCGGAACTCGGTCGGGGTCAGGTCGACCAATTTGCCCTGCCGCGTGACCTGCAGCCGCTCCAGATCCACCTCCACCTCGCCGAACCTCAGCCGGTCGCCCACCGAGGCTGCGGCCAGTTCCCCGTACGCCCGCCGTAAGAGCGCCCGCATCCGCGAGATCAGCTCGCGCAGGCTGTACGGCTTGACCACATAGTCGTCGGCCCCCAGCTCCAGGCCCAGCACCTTGTCCAGTTCCTCGTCGCAGGCGGTGAGCATCAGGATCGGCTGGCGCATCCGCTCGGCCCGCAGTTGGCGGCACACGTCGAACCCGCTCACGTCCGGCAGCCGGATGTCGAGCAGGATCAGGTGGGGGTCCCGGCGGCGCGCCAGGTCGAGCGCCTGCTGGCCCGTCTCGGCCCACAGCACGATGAACCCCTCCTTGGCCAGGCCATACTCCAACCCCCGCGCCACGGCGCGCTCATCTTCGACGATCAGAATTCGTTCTCCAGCCACGGTTTGCCCCTCGACTTTTCAGCAGTTTATCAACTGAATCGAGTTTCGTCAAGCTGGCGATGCGGTTTGGAGCGGCAACCCTTGCGAAGGTTACGCGTAGCTCTGGCACAAGGAGCGATCCCCGATTGGCACAGGTGCCTCTGGCTGCGAGGCTAGCGCAAAACCTTCGCAAGGGTGGGAGGCAACCCTTGCGAAGGTTGCGCATAGCTCTGGCACGAGGAGCGATCCCTGATTGGCACAGGTGCTTCTGGCTGCGAGGCTATCGCCAAACCTTCGCAAGGGTGAGTGGCAACCCTTGCGAAGGTTGCGCATAGCTCTGGCACAAGGAGCGATCCCTGATTGGCACAGGTGCTTCTGGCTGCGAGGCTATCGCAAAACCTTCGCAAGGGTGAGCGGCAACCCTTGCGAAGGTTACGCATAGCTCTGGCACAAAGAGTGATCCCTGGTTGGCACAGGTGCTTCTGGCTGCGAGGCTATCGCCAAACCTTCGCAAGGGTGGGAGGCAACCCTTGCGAAGGTTGCGCATAGCTCTGGCACAGAGAGCGATCCCAGATTGGCACAGGTGCTTCTGGCTGCGAGGCTATCGCCAAACCTTCGCAAGGGTGACCGGTTCTACTCGCTCACCGTCACCTCCAGCGGCGCGCGCACCGTCGTGTCGGCGGGGTTATAGTAGTCGTACGCGCTGGAGGGGGGCGTCTGCGCTTGCATCGGGAAGCGCGCCCGCAGCCGGTAACTGAAGGCCAGCGGTGCTTCGGACGAGAAATCCTCCAGGTAGATGATGATCTGCCGCCCCGTCAGTTCGTAACGGGCGATGACCCCCTGCTCCACCAGCCGGCTCAGGTCCTCGGTCAGCACGGCGAATCCCGGCGGCACGCCCAGGTCGATCAGCGCCATCTTGACGACGCCTTCCCGGTTGAGCCGTACCCCCACGTCGACCGTCACCTCGTCGTTGACGGCGAGTGCCGTGCGGTCGTAATCCACGTCGATCGTGATCAGTTCCTCCGTCTCCGGGGTGGGGGGTACCTGGTCCCAGGGCAGGTAAAAGCTGGTCGCGATCTGGTACATCAGGTTCCCGCCTCCTCCCAGCTCGATCTGCACCCGGTTGGCGCCGCTGGGCGAAAAGCCGCGATCGAAGGTCACCAGGTGCACCACGTCGGCGTTGGACTCGTCGATCACGATCTCCTGCGTCTGCTCCTTGTTCAGGCTCACGCGCACGGTTGCCGGCCCGGCAGCCTGGCCCGCCCGCTCGTTCGCCAGCAGGAGCGCCTTGAGCGACAGGATAGTGGCCTGCGTGGTGGACCACGTGCCCCAGCTATCCTTGCCCTGGATCAGGTACGCCAGCGCGCCGCTCACCGCGTCGGCGTGGGCGTTGCCGCGCATCAGCGCGGTCGCCGCCAGCGCCGTCGTCTCCAGGCTGCCGCTCTCGCCGGTGGCCCCCATGAACGAGGCGGCCCCGGTCTGCCAGTACACGACGTCATCCTCTTCCACGCGCATCTCGTACAACCGGTCGAGCACGGCCCGTGTCATCGAGTGGTCGGGGTCGTAGGCGGCCAGCGCGTTGGCGACCAGCGCCAGCCCGTAGGCGTCTTCCTGCTGCAGCGCGAACTCGCGGACCGTGCTGATCGCCTGCCCCACCTGCGGCGTGTCCTCGTATCCGGCCTCGATCAGCGCCCAGGCGATGTAGGCGGTCGTGGGCACCTGCGTGTCGATCTGCCAGTGTTCGGAGTAGCCCTGGTCGGTCCACGTGCCGTCCGCCGCCTGCTGCGCCAGCAGCCACTCGGCCGTCCGCTCGATGAGCGCCGGATCCACCGGGTAGACCTGGGCCATGTCGGTGAACTCCATCAGCCCGTAGGCGGTGAGAAAGACTTCCGCCGGGGCATTGCCGAAGAGGGAGAAGCCGCCGCCCTCCACCTCGAACGTCAGCAACCGCTGGTAGCCGGTGCCCACGTACTTTTCAGCCTGCATCTGCACCTCGGGGTTGGCGTTGCCGGTCGTCTGCATATAGTCCAGGATCAGAACATTCGGGTACGTCGCCGACGTACTCTGTTCAAATCAGCCGTGGGGCAATCGGAGTATCTTTTCCAGCCCCTCGACCGCCTGGGCCATCACGCCCGGATAGATCTTGACCTCGACGCGGGGCGTCTCCGGCACTGCCTCCGGCGGGATCTCGACCTCCATCTCCCGATCCTCGCGCAGCCAGTCGCTCTCCGTCAGGCGGATCTCTTTGCCGTCCGGCACGACGTTCACCTCGCGGCGGATGGCGTCGCTCATCTTTTCGCCCCAGGCGGTCACCTGGAAGCCCTGCCGCCCGAATTTGAGGACGCGGATGGGGAAGTAGACCACGTCGACGTCGTTCGACGCGATCGTCAGCGTCTGCTCCCCCTCGCCCAGCAGCTCGAACCAGGGCTCTTGCTCGACGACCAACCGCACCTCCTGCGCTTCGGGCAGGTAGTTGAACACGCCGACGGGGATGCTGATCTCGTCTTCCTGCGTGAGCGCGACCGGCAGGTCCACGTCGACGAAGAAATCCTGGAACACGCGCACGCCGCGCGTGGTAAAGCCCAGCCGCCCGTCCTGGGACGAGGCCAGCGCCGTCAGCCGCCAGGTCGTGATGCTGTCGGCCATGGGGATCTCGAGCGCGGCGAAGCCGTCCTCGTCGGTGACGACCTCGGGCGCCCAGTACAGCGTCTCCGGAAAGTACTGGCGCAGGCGCGGGGCCTCGGCGCCGGCCGCCTCTTCTCCCTCGTCCGCCGCGGCTGCCTCGTCCGCCGCCTTCTCTACCGGTGCTTCCATGACAACTGGGGCTTCTGTTGGCACCTCCTCCAACCTCAGCGCCGCTGGCTGCGGGGCCAGCGCGCCCATCGGCATGTCGCGCCCCATGGTGAACACGAGGGCCGCCGGGAGGACCACCAGCGCCGGCAGCGCCGACAGCGCCCCCAGCCCGGTGCCCAACGCGCCGGCGGTGCGGCGTGCCTGCACCCAGCGTGCCTGCCCGAAGAGCAGATACGCGCCGGGGATGAGCAGGTAGCCCAACAACGCAGCCAGTATCAGTCCTTCGCTCGGCCCGGGCCCCCGGTCCGAAGCCTGGATCAGCAGGAAGAGGAGCGCGCCCCAGGCCAGCGTCAGGAGCGTCAGGAACTTGGCGGCCGGGTCACGCTTGACCCAGGCGTAGCCGACGAACGCCAGCACCCCCAGGCCGAGGAGGGCCGCCAGCGGGATGAGCACGACTTCCGGGTCAAAGTAGTAAAAGGTCTGCGCCATCGCGAATGCCCAGCCGATCAGGCATCCTCCAACCAGCACCAGGGCCCCCACGGTGATGGCCAGCCGCTTCAGCGCGCGCTTCACGATCCCTGTCCCGCGCAGCGCGGCCAGCACGACGACCCATAGCAGCGGCGGGATGAGCATCATTCCGACGGCGGACGCCTGGCCGACCCGCTCGAACCCGCGTTGTTGCGCCGAGCGGACCCCGCTCATCTTTTCCTGGCGCGAGTTGATTGGTTGGGGGGCCGCCAGGACTGGCGCTCCGGCCCAGGTGGCCTTGGCCGCGTCGTCCTGCGCCAGCCGGACCAACTCCTCGTCGGGGGGGATGGTGGCCGGCGGTTGGAAGCCCTTGACCTGGTAGAAGGGCTCCAGCAGTTCTTGCTCCAGCAGAAAGTACAGCTTGGCAAAGCCGGGGTCCTGGCGCTGTAGCGCAAACACCGACTCGTCCACGATCGCCACGCCCAGCGCCGTCTGCACCCCAATACCTTGCTCCTCTGCTCCCCCGCTCCCCTGCTCCCCGCCCTCGCCGGTCTGGAAACTGATGGTCGCCGTTTCGCCTGGCAGGTACGTGTCCTTGTCGGTCCCTACCGCGATGGCCAGATCGTTCGGCGCGTCCACCACGACCACGCGCGTGTCGCGCACGATCGTGCCGTCCAGCAGCACCTTGTAGGCGTGCAGTTCCAGCGTGCCGTACAGGTCGGGGCTCACGTCCACGGCGAACTCTGCCTTGCCCTCTTGCACCCGGGCCGAGCGGGTGGAGAGCGTCTGCCCGGCTTTCACGATGTCCAGGTACACGTCGCCCGATTCCACCGGCGTGAGCGCGACCAGGTCCATCGTCTCGCCGACGACGTAGGCGGCCCGGTCGGCGCGCAGGAGCACGCTGTCGGCCCCAGCCTCGGCCACAAACGACACCTGCCGCCTGGCCGAAAGGCCCGTCTCGTCCTCGGCCAGGATGTCGAGGAGGTGTTCGGTTTCCGCCTGTGGCGTGAACGTGAACTCGGCCAGGCCGAAGTCGCCGCTGGAGAGCTCGGCCGGCTCGCCGCCGTCGACGCGGATCTGCAACTGGGCCGGCGCGGGGCGACCGTCGGGGTAGGAGGTGAGCACGTAGACGATGTTCTCGACGCCCGGCTTGAGCACCCCGCTCTCGGCGACTGCCTCGATGACGAGCGGCTGGGCGGCGATGGGCAGCACCAGGCTGGTCTGCTCGGCGTGATCGGTCTGGTCCACGACGGTGACCTCCAGCGCAAACTGGGTCTGCCCCGACTCCAGCCCTGACCCGGCAAAGTACTCGGGCAGGTCGAAGCCGAACGCGTAGGTGCCGTTCTCGTCGGTCTGGCCCTGCAGGTCGACGACGACCGTCCGCTCGACGTCCCACACGCTGCCCACGACCTGCACCTGTCCCTGCGCGACCGGCTTGCCGAAAAAGTAGTCGGCCTGCACCACGCCTTCCACGCGCTGACCAGGCAGGTAAAAGCTGCGGTCGGTCGACGCGTTCACGCCGAACTTGGGCAGCACGTACGGGCGCACCTCGACCGTCTTTTCGGCCCGCGTATCACCGATCGATACGCTGAGCTTATAGTCCCCCTGGATGACCAGGTCGGCCAGCAGAAAGTCGGCGGCGGTCACGCCAAAGTCGGACGCGGTGACGCTGCGGCGAAAGACCTTGTTGCCCTTGGGATCCTCCACCAGAAAGTCGACCGTCGCACCCCGGGCGGGGGTCAGGTCGAACGTGCTGAGCGCCAGCGCGCGCATGTGGATGGTCTGGCTGGGCTGGTAGAGCGGCTTGTCGCTCGTGAGGAGCAGCCGGTACTCGCGCTGGATCGTCACCGCTTGTTCCACCGTGTCCCGCCCGGCCGCCGACCGGGTCTCGACGACGAGCTGGGCCTCGGCGGGCGCGTCGGCCGGCACGCGGAAGCGGACCGGCAGGCTCCCGGTCTCGTCGGTCTGCCCCTCGAAGAGGGGGATGGCCCGGCCAGAGGCTGGCTTCAGGCTGACCTTGACCTTCGCGCCAGCGATGGGCCGCCCGGCGCCAAAATCCTGCACGACGACGCGCACGGACGCGTCGCTGTCGGGCGCGAAGCGAGTCTGCCCCACCACGATCGTCTGCTGCTCGTCCACGCGCTCCGGCAGCGTGGTGACCCATCGCAGCGCCCCGAAGCCAGCGACGACGGCCAGGACGATGAGCAGGTGGAGCGCGGTGGCGAGCCAGCGCTTTTTGGCCCGCACACCAGTGGGTGATTCTGCAGTAGTAGATTGGGTATCCATGACCTTTCTCCTCTTTGAAATATGTCCAGGTTTGCCCGCCCTGCCCTAAAGACGCCGCACGTGGGGCAAAGGTTCCCCGTTCGTGAAACGTGAAACGTGAAACGTGATGCGTGATGCGTGATGCGTAATACGTAATGCGTGAAACGTGAAACGTGAAACGTGAAACGTGATGCGTGATGCGTAATGCGTGATACGTAATGCGTGAGGCGTGAAACGTGAAACGCGAAACCTGAGACCTGAAACCTGAAACCTGAAACCCAATGGCTGATGGTTCGGGCTCTTCAACGTCCGCGTCCTCGCAAATGTGTGTCTAAAAAGCTCACCATCCGCCGCTCGAATTCGGCCGGGGCTGCGGCCAGCAGTCCGCCGTGCCCGGCGTTGGGAACCAGGTATAGGGCTTTCGGCTCCCGCGCCGCCTGGTACAGGCGCAGGCTGTTGCTCACATCGACGACGGGGTCCTGCTCGCCGTGGATGAACAGGATCGCGCGCGGTGCGATCTGGCCCACGTCGTCGATCGGGCGCACCTGGCGGAGCTGTATGCCCGCCTCGCGCTCGCCAAACCAGATCACGAGTGACGCCAGCGGGAGGGGAGGGAGCCCCGTAAGCGCACGCACGCCCTGGCTGACGTTCTCATCCAGGCTGGAGAAGGCGCTCTGCGCGACCACGGCGCGGATCTCGGGGATGCGCGCCGCTGCCCGGATCGCGACCGCGCCGCCCATCGAGCTCCCCACCACGCCGATGTGCTCCGGGTTCACCTCGGGCCGGGCGAGCAGGTAGGCGACCGCGCCGCGCACGTCCGCCACCTCGGCGTACCCCAGCGTGGTGGCCGTGCCCTCGCTCTGGCCGTGGTTGCGCAGGTCAAAAAGCAGCGCGCCGTAGCCGTGACCGGACAGCATCACGGCCTCGTCGAGAAGCTCCCCGCGATTGCCCCCCAGCCCGTGGATAAAGATCAGCGTGGCTCCGTCAGTCTGGGGTGCGGGCGGGATGAACCAGCCGCCCAGTTGCAGGTTGTCCGCCGAGGGGAAACGCACCTCCTCCCACTGCTCCACGCCCCGCTCGGCCGGCGTGCACCCCGGCTGGCTGCGTCCCGGGTGTACCAGCGCCATCGCCCGCGAGCGCGCCATCCACACGCCGAACCCCACCGTGCCCACCAACACCACGACGACGACGACGCGCACGGTGAAGCAGCCCAGATTGCGCCAGTAGCCCCTATCTCTGCTGCGCCCCAAAAATCTCTCGCCTCGCATCAAGCCTCATTTTACACCACTCCCCCCCGCTTGGCGAA
>DATKTN010000271.1:0-8019 GCA_035531135.1 Anaerolineae bacterium | reverse complement strand
GGACAAGCGAATGGGTTGAGAGGGGGATTCGGCGGCTTCTCAGGGGTTGGCGGACCCCATAAGCGCAATAAGTCGGTTCACAAAGTCAGGCAAGAGCGCAACAAGTCGACGTGGGAGCAGCCCCGAGGGCGATCAGGAGAGAAACGGTAGGCGCGAAGAGGAACACAGGCACACGTGCAGAGGCCGCGGGGCAGCGAGCAGGCGCACGAGGACAGCCCATCGGCCGAAAGGCGATGATCAAAAGGCGGCGGGTGGTTTGTTCAGGGGAGGGGGCGAGCACGAGCACCAGGGGACGTGCCGCCCCCTGAGTCAGGTGCCGGTCAAAGCAGCGCGAGCGGCAGCCACGGTGGCTTCACGAACCAGGCGAGCGAAGTTACAGGCGCAGGTAAGCACGTCAGCTAAGATGGAGGCCTTGGCGCTGTTGTGCTTGCCGTGCCAAGGGGAGCGTTTGACACCGCGGCGCCATTGGTCAGCGTTGCGGCTTTCGGCATAACTCAGTCGCCCGATGCGCAGTTTCCAGGAGGAGGAGTTGACCTTGAGATCGCGGGCAAGACGGACGTCGCCATCGGGTAGAGCACGATTGACGACGATGGTACAACCTCGCGGGAATTCCGGCTGCTGGTAGGGGCAATGGGAGGGGACCAGGGCCAGGATAGCCTCGGGATCGGCAGGTGGATCGCCGACGAAGATGTCGGGTAGGGGATGGTGCAGGCAACGCTGACGACAGACCCACTTGCTGTCGCCCCGCCGGTAATCGTGTCCGTTGAAGTAGAGAGGGTAGCCGTAGGAGCAGATGGGGTTGCCCAGCGCGTCATAGCCGCGCTTCAAGCAAGTGAGGGGGTCTTTGTCGGTGGCGTGGTGGCGGGGTTTGATGGTGCGCAACGCTCTCAGGTCATCGTGGACAAACAGCAGGATCTCATCGTATCCCTCACCGGCATCGCCAATGAGTTCACCGATCGTGAGGTGGGGGAAGCGACGGTGCAAATCCTTGAGGCCGGGGATGGTCTGGAGATGATCGTTGCGGTTGGCGGGGACGAAGGGACCGGAGATGGGCCAGAGGGTGAAGGTGCGGTCGTCGATGATATTGAATCCTTTGGACTTGTAGCCAAAGTGGTGCTTGCCTCGTGGGCGTGTGTCGCCGTCGGTATGGTCGGAGGGAGGCGTGTTGGAGGAGGAAGGCTGATTGGAGCCGGTGTAGAACACATAGGCCGCTTCAGGATCGCGTGGGGTAGCGAGACGGCAGTGGTGCGCACAAGCCTCGGTATCACAGTCGCAGCCTTTCTGGCCCGCTTCCCGGGCGGCGCAGGTGCGGTGGGCCGGTGGGAGGAAACAGGCCGCGCATTGGTAGCGACAGCGCATGCGGGAACGGGCTTCCACCAGTTGGCTGTCAGTGGCGATACTTACACCTCGATCCGGCGGATCCCCGGGGAATGTAGAAGTGGTGGGAATGATCCCATAAGCCATCAGGCCCAGGATCAGGCTGTCCTCGCACAGGAGCAACCAGGCCGGCTGGGTGTTTCCGAGCGCCATCCGGAAGGTCGATTCGGCCGGCAAGTCGTTGAGGTCAAACCCCAAGAAGCGACAGTAGCCCCGGCCTCGTTCTCGGGAGTGGAGTTCGGTGACCAGGGTGGGCCACTTCCAGCCACGCCATTGAACGAGGAGCCAGCTCAGGCCGATGCTAACCGGGTCAAACGGGGGTGGTCCGAAGGCACTGCTGAAGCGCTGTCCCAGGATGGAGCGCCACGGCGTGAAATCGACGAGACGTAGCACCAGGTCAAAGTTGTCCAGTCCGGTCAAGTCGTCGGCAGACTGAATGTCATCCGGTGGAAACCACTGGTAGTGGGAACGACAGACCCGCGCTTTCCAGGGTCGGACGCCAGGCGGAAGCTCCAGGCGAATGGGCAGATGAGGACGCACCGTTTCCCATTGAAACGTGCGGACGAAGTGTTCTGTCAGCAGACGGCGGTCTTCGGCCGGGATGTCTCGGGTATGGGCCAGTTCTGACCGCGAGAAGGTGGTGAGATGATGAAAGGGGCTCCCGGGCACGACCAACGGGCCAGGATCTTCATAGGTGGGAATCAAGACGCTCATCGCTGTTTCCTCCCCCGCCGCCACCGGGAAGGCCGTCTCTTCCGCAGCCAGGCGCGGTTCAGCGCTTGCATCCGCAGGTATGCAGCTCGATGGTCCTGGTTGCACAGGTAGCACAATCGTCCCGAGAAGGTTGGCAGGCGCAAGAGCACCAAGCCTTGGTTGCGCCAGTAACGCGCCATCTCCTTGGTGACGCCAAAGCAACGCCCGATAGCGACCAGTGTGCGCGGTGGCTTCCCGTCCAGACCATAACCGGCGGTGATGACGTGGCATAAGCGATTAGGCAGGCGAGAGACAGCTTCAAGCAAAGCGGCATGGACCTCGTCCTGCCATAGCTCCTCTTCGGCAATCTCCAGTGGATTGACGGGAACGGGAGGAGGTAACCAGCCCTGGGGGTGGTGGGCCAGTTTCACCGCTTGCCAGATTTGATGGCGGATGGCGACCCCGGCATAGGTCGAGAAGGCTGTACCACGATGAGGTTCAAAGTGCAGGATGGCTTGCCAGAGGGCGACGCGTCCTTCCTGAAGCAAGTCTTCGTAGGACACGCCGCCACGAGCTTGGCGGCGCAGGACGACGTGAATCAGCCCGTGATGCTGGCGCATCAGAGCGTCCAGACAGGCCGGACAGCCCGCTTGAGCGCAAGCGAAGCTGGCTGGCCCATCCGGGGGAGATGGGTGTACAATGCACATAAGACACCTCCTTAGGTAAGTTGTGTTGGTTGGGCTAACCTATTATCCACAACTTCCAGGAGGTGTCACTTTACTTGGGTTGAATTGTCCTCGGTTTGAGCGTATCGGTTGGGTTGAGTTTTTACGGTAGACTTATTGCGGAAGCCCGTGAGGTGTGAGTGTTGACAACAGTCGAGAGGTAAAGCACAATGACGCGGTAAGCACAGGTCGCAATGCTGGGAGCGCCCGGCAGCACTCCACGTTCTCTCTTGCTGGAGGGAGACCAGGGATGGCTCGTCAAATGGCAATCGTCTGAGCGCGTCACGACGTCAGGCGGTTGCCGTTCTGCATCGGCAAGGGGCGGAGGGCAGGGTAATGGATATTTCCTCAGACGTGGTGTTGCAGAAACAGCTCTTTCAAGACTGGCTGGACATCAACGAGGCCATGGCGCTGGGCACAGAGGACGTGCTGGGCATCATTTGGCACACAGGCGCCCGGCTCATCCGTGCCGAGCACGGCTCCATCCGCCTGCTGCGCAACGTGGGCGGGCGCCCGGTGCTGGTGCTTGAAGCCCATTTTGGGGACGGGTGGACCGAGGAGAAGAAAGCGCGGATCATGGAAATGGGGGAAAGCATCAGCGGCGTCGTCGCCCAGAGCGGCCACCCCCGCTGTTGCGCCGACGTCACGAAGGAGCCGGACTACCGGGGTTCGTTCCCCGAGTTCAAGTCCAAGATCTGCGTGCCCATCCGCATCGGCGGGCGGGTCATCGGCGTGATGAATTTCAACAACCGGGCGGTGGGGGTGTTCAACCCGGGTCAAGTCGCGATTGTCGAGACGTTCGCTCGCCAGACGGCGCTGGGGGTCAACACCGTGCGCCTCAACCGCCGCGAGGAGCGGGCCCGGAGGTCGTTGGAGTTGAGCCGGGCGATCAATGAGGCCATCAACGCGACCATGAACCTGGATCAAGTCATGCACACGCTCCTGAGCAAGCTGGACGAGATCGGCAAAGCCACTGTCGTCGACGTGTTCATCTACGATCCTGTGGACCAGGTTCTGAGGAACACCTATCGGCTCAGGGAAGATCAACGGGGCAGTGTGGAGCTGAGGCTGGATCAGGGGCTGATCGGCGCCACTGCCCGGTCTCGCCAGGCGATCAACGTCGGCGACGTCAGGAAGGACCCGCGTTACCTCAAGGCCCGGGAGTCCACCCGGTCGGAGCTGACCACGCCGCTGGTCCAGGGTGACGAACTGATCGGCGTGATCAACCTCGAGAGTGACATGCTCGACACCTTTGACGAGGACGACGAAAAGTTGCTGGAGGCGGTGGCCATCGCCGCCTGCATCGCCATCCGCAACGCCCGCGAACACCAGAGATTGCAGCAGGCACAGGAGGAGTTGAGGTTGGCCGGCAGGCGGATCATCGACATGGAGGACAGCGCCCGCTTCGCGCTCACAACCTACATCCACGACGAGGTTCAAAAGACGATCGGAAGGTTGCGCGTCAAGGCCCGGCAGCAGGGCGGCCCGGAGATCATCGCGCTTGCCCAGGAGTTGGACCAACAGGCGGGCCGGATGCGTTTCGACCTGTCGACGCCGGTTCTGCCCCGAAACATGCGGTTGGAATTGAGGCAACTGATCGAGGAGAGCCTCCCCCAGATGTACCCGGCAGCCGCCTGCCTCAGGCATACGCTGCGGCTATCTGACCTGGATAGCATCAAGTCGTCGGATCCGTCCGTCGGGGTGCTCGTGTATCGGTTCGTCCGGGGGGCGGGCGCCAATGTCTACGAACACGCCGACGCCGGGCACGTCTGTGTCGAGGCCGAGCGCTGGGGAGACGTGCTCCTACTGCGGGTCATGGACGACGGGCGGGGGTTCGACGTGAGCGACATCGAACGGTTTATCAAGGAAGGCCACTATCCAGGTTTTCGACCCTTCGCCGGGAGAGCACCATCCGGTCGGCGATCTCCCGGTTGCTGCGTCCGTCGGCGACCAGCAGCGCGCACTCTTCCTCGCGGGGCGTCAGCGGATCGAACTCGCTCAGCCGGTAGTGCCACTCCAGCACCTCCGGATCGACGTAGTAGCCGGTGCGCAGGATGGTGTCGTAGATGGCCTCGAGATGCCTGCTGCTAAAGATGTGCTCGGTGAGCACGTATCCCTGTAGTTTGGGCTGGCCGCCCGTCTTTCGCTCCCACAGGATCTCGGCTGCCAGGACCATCCCTTTTTGCTTGGTGTAGATGATGACGTTCAGTTCGGGTCGCACGCGGCGCATCTCCCGGCCCACCTCCACGCCGCTGCGACGGTCCCCCAGCACCAGGTCGACCAGCGCCAGGTCGACGGGCCGTTCCCGCAGGATCACCAGTGCTTCCTGGCCCGTCGCGGCCATGCCGGCCACGGTCATGGCTTTCGCGTCCTCGACGACGCGGGCGATTCCATCCCGCTGCACGAGCCCGTCGTCGAGGATGAGGACGTGGATTGTGGCTGTTTCGTTTTGTCGTGGAGTTGCCATAATGGCTATTGTACTCCAGATGGCATCTGCTGAATAGGGGGCACACCCCCGGATGTATTGGAGGTTTCGTCCTCTGGATGGCGCCGGGGGCTGTGGGTATAATAGAAGCCCGAGATGGGCGCCTCTACCGGTCTGGGTAGAGCAGACCTGACAGGTCTCTGACAGCATTCTGCAGTCCTAGACGTGCGTCTTTGACAAAGCCTTGATCTGAACAGGAGTGTTTCAAGACCTGTCAGGTCTCGAAATCCGCCAGCGAGGAGGGAAAGCGATGAACTGCGGCAAAACGAAAGTGATGCTTGCCCTGTGGGTTGGCCTGGCGACGACGGTTGCCCTGCTTCTCTTGCTGTCCACGTTCAGGGCTCGGGCCGCGACGCTGGCGGTGGACAGCACTGCCGACGGCGGCTCTGGTGTCGTGGGAGGGCATAAATCGCCTGCTGTCGCCACTCTGGCGACCAGCGCCCGTTCCACAGCCCCCCGCTCGTCTGTCAGCGGGTCACCTGGGTGTGTGACGACTGACTTCACCGATCCCCTCACCATCCCGCTGACCATCATGACCATCAGTGACACTTTTGGCCCTCGATTGCTAAAGCCTGAGGGATACAGCCGCTACGACTTCCATCGTGGCATAGACTTGCCAGCCGATGAGGGTATCCCAGTCCACGCCGTGACCACAGGAACCGTGCGAGCCTTCAGAGATGACTGGGTATCCGGCATAGGTAGCGGCAATTTCGTGCACTTGATTCATAATCGTGACGGCATTAGCTGCGAGACCCGTTATAACCACCTGTTGACGGTCCATTCTGCGATCACGAATGGAGTCCTGGTCACACCTGGGCAAATCATCGGTCGAGTGGGTCAAACCGGAGCGCACTACAATCACCTTCACTTCGAGGTACGCCAGGGGCTGACCGTCACACAGCGGGCAGCCATCCATCCATTGAGTACTCAGTTCCTGTCGTGGACCAATACTGTGACTCCGGCCATCACTCTGTGCGGCGTCTACACGGATGCGACCGGGCTGACCGCGCTGGTGGAGGTGACCAGCCCGTACACAGAGCCGGACGTGATGGCCGTTAGTGTGGATGTATCCGGTCCAGTCGTTGACAGCCGGTCCATTGACTACGTTGACCTCAACGCCAATACACCCGTCGTCGCTGATCTGGATGATCCCCTGGTGAACAACGTGTGCATCATCCCCGCCGATCTGAACGTAGCCAATGATTACCGCGTGGCGATGGCCTTCCGCCAGCTCCGGCATGGTCGGACGGCCACGGTGACGGCCTGGGTAACCGACGTGGCTGGCTGGAGTTCGACATACACCGCCAGCCTGACTGGTGGACTGGCAGTGACGCCGCCAGAGCAAGTCGCCGAGGGCGGGCCGGGTCAGACGGTGACCTTTGTCTACACGTTGACCAATCACACCGGTGCCAGTGACACGTTTACGCTGACCCATCTATCGGCGCAGGGCTGGCCGGCGGTTGTGACCTCAGTGGCGTCTACTCTGGGCGAGGGGCAGTCCAGGACGATCGTAGTCAGCGTGACGCTGAACACGGCCACCTATGGCCCTCCTGACTGTGGTCTACTGGTGGCAACTTCACAGAGCGATCCACAGCAGGTCGTTGCTGGCTTCTACCGTATCTACCGGGACACATACGTCAGCGCTGCAACCGGAAGGGACCGACCAAGATGTGGGACTCGGTCTGATCCTTGTGCCAGTATATCCTACGGCATTAGCCAGACGGACGCCGGAGGAACCATTCACGTGGAACAAGGCACCTACCCCGAGAACTTGGTCTTGACACGGACGATCGACCTGTTAGGTGGGTATGCAACAGGCTGGATCACTCGTTCCCCGGCAGTATACTCAACGACGGTTGACGGCGGTGGCATCGATGCTGCACTGGTGATCAGCGGCGACTATGGTCCCTTGGTGGAAGGTTTCATCTTCACCAATGGCCATTGCTACGACGGCGCAGGTGGCGGTGTGCGCCTCGTCGGTGGGGCGGCGCCTACGCTGCGCACTAACTGGATCCTGAGCAACACGGCTGAGAAAAGCGGCGGTGGAATCTACGTCGGGCCCTATGGGACACTGCCGCCAACGATTTTCAGAAATACCATCGCAGACAACAGATCGGGTTCGTACGGTGGTGGCATCTACGTCAAGGACCGTCCGGCCTTGATCCAGGGCAACGTCATCCGTGACAACAGAGCAACGGCCAACGACGGCGGCGGCATCTACCTCACTGGCGGGACCACAGCTCAGGTGCTTGGCAACTGGATCCTGGGCAACGGGGCGGCTGACGACGGCGGCGGTGTGCTGGTCAGGAATAGCGATGTCTATCTCGCCAACAATGTCGTCGCCGACAATCGCGCTCACAGCGCAGGCAGCGGACTGTACATCGTGGGCTCCTCTCCTCGTCTGCTGCACACAACCATCGCCCGCAACAGAGGCGGCGATGGCAGCGGGGTCTACATCGCCGGCACCAACAACACCGTGGCCCTGACCAACACTATCCTCGTGAGCCACACGGTGGGCATCACCGTCCCAGCCGGCAATACGGCCACGTTGACGGCAACGCTATGGGGCACTGGCACCTGGGCCAACGACACCGATTGGGACGGCGATGGCACGATCATCACTGGCACGGTCAACCTTTGGGGCGACCCGGCCTTCGTGGACCCCGATACAGGGAACTATCACATTCTGTCTAACAGTGCGGCCATTGACGCCGGGGTAGACGCCGGGGTACCCACCGA